>CAIMCT010000100.1 GCA_903839535.1 uncultured Desulfobacteraceae bacterium | reverse complement strand
GTGCCCTTATCCGTAACATTAACAAATTGCATGCCCTGCCACGTCATCGAATATACAGCCCCTGCAAATGATTGACCGGTCGTGATCACCAGCGGCGACCCAAACACATTAGCGCTGATCTGGGCATCTCCACTGTCGGCGAGTACGCTCCCGGATGATAAAAAAGCAGACCCGATCCATCCCAGAAAAATGAGACCTAGTACGGCCTTGAATTGTGTTCTGAGCATCTTATCCTCCTGGTTATACGTGCTTTAAATTAAGGTTCTTCCGGGAAGATCGTGGATAGCTGACGGAGAGTTGATTTGATAGAATATGCCCATAACCAAGGGGGCATATGCACGATCGGGATTTGTATTCTCAGGTATTAGGTTTAACGAAGCCATGGAAAGTCAAAGACGTTCGGCTGGGCATGGAAGAACAACAGGTGGTTGTTTGGATTGAATGGCCGGAAGACCTAAAGGTCAAATGTCCGGATTGCGGCAAAGAATCGATTATTTACGACCACGCTGAAGAGCGCAGTTGGCGGCATCTGGATACCTGCCAGTTTAAAACGATTTTGCGATGTCGTGTGCCGAGGGTGAAGTGTCCGGAGCACGGCGTTGTGACTATGAATGTCCCGTGGGCAGAACCGCATTCCCGGTTCACAATGCTGTTCGAGGGGTTTGCCGTTGACATGCTTCAGGCGTGTCAAAATCGGACGAAAGGTCAGGTTATTCTTAAGATCAGCTGGGACGAGCTGAATCTCATCATGCGCAAGGCGGTGGAGCGTGGCATGTGCCGGCGAAAGGCGGAACCGATACAGTTCGTTGGGATCGATGAGAAGAATTTTGGGCGCGGCCATAATTATGTAACGGTAATGAGCGACCTGGATCGTGGACGTGTGATTGATGTGGCTGAGACAAATGAAACAAAGGCGATCGATTCTCTCTGGCAATCAATGCCAAAGACGCAGCGCGATGGGGTTGTTGCGGTATCAATGGACATGTGGGAAGCGTTTATTAACTCTACTCGGAACAATGTTAAACAGGCAGATATTGTGCATGACAAATTTCACATTGTCAGCGACCTGAGCGATGCAGTTAATGATGTGCGCAAGAAAGAACATGCTATGCTTTTGGAAAATAAGAATGAATCTCTGAAGGGAACGAAATTCCTGTGGTTAAAAAGACCTGAACGGATGACGGCGGATCAAAAAGAACGTTTTAAGGCGTTAAACAAGGATCAGTTCGCCGTCGGTAGAGCCTGGAATCTGAAGGAGCTTTTTCGGCATTTCTGGGATTATGTTTATGTAAAACCGGCCAGAGACTTCTTTAAGCGCTGGTATTTCGCCGCAACACATTCGCGGCTTGCGCCGATCATCAAAGTGGCCAAAACTATTCAGAACCATTTTGAAGATGTCATCACATATTTAAAGCATCGTATAACGAACGCGTTCGCGGAAGGGATAAACAGCAAGATTCAACAGGTTAAAACGATCGCCCGTGGATTTAGAGGATTTGCCAACTACCGTATTGCTATACTGTTTTACTGCGGAAAGCTGGATCTTTATCCACGATAATGCCGGAAGAACCCATTCTTATAGCAGTAACCATCCCGCCCCTTCCTCATGCCGGCAGGCCGAGGAATAATTTTGTTAACCACCCTGCCATGTTTTGCGACCAGCGCTTCCCGTGTATAGTAAGGAATGCCATTCCGCACGATTCCGGACTTTTGACAAAATCCGCCTGTTTTTAAGAACTCCTCGATTGAATCACTTACCATAAGTAGTACCCCTTTCTTTTTTCCATCGTCTGTTCTTGTCCCTTTTTACATCCTTACGGTCTCTGTGTGCCGCCGCCAAAGCCGGATTTATCTGAAGGGCCATGGCAAAGTCTGCCTCGGCCTGACCAGCATTGCCTTGATGCTCATGAATACATCCACGATTAAAATATGCTTCAGAATAATTCGGGGCGATTTCGATTGCTTTGGTATACTCTTTTATCGCTGAGATGTAATCTTCTTGCTCAGCGTAGACCATTCCGCAGTTGTAATAAGCACCTGCAATCTTGGGATTTATTTTGAGTGACTTCTCATAATCAGACATGGCGTGGCTAAAGAGGCCTTGCTCAAGGTAGGCATTGCCACGACGAATATAGATATCGTCGTCGTTGGGATTTATTTCAATGGCCCTGGTATAATCCAATACGGCACAACTAAACTCACCCTGGCAACTATGTGCGCGAGCACGATTGAAATAGGGCGCCACAAGATTCGGCTTAATTTCGATC
>CAIMCT010000099.1 GCA_903839535.1 uncultured Desulfobacteraceae bacterium | reverse complement strand
TTGGGCTGTCAGAAACGGCGTGGAACTGCGCTTCATCCAACCGGGCAAGCCGGTTCAAAACGCCTATATCGAGAGCTTTAACAGCCGCTTCCGTGACGAATGCCTGTCTCAGCATTGGTTTGCCAGTTTGAGCCACATGCGCTCGATCATCGATAACTGGCGCCACGACTACAACAACTACCGGCCACACAGCACGCTGGGCTACGTCCCGCCGGCCAAGTTCGCGGCTCAATGCCGCCAGCGCGCTGGCGGCATTGAGCCAGGAAGAAATTCAATTACGATTACCACCCCGGACTCTGAATCATCGTGTTGCTAATCAAGGGGGCAGCGCAGAATACCTCGCAATGGCAAGAAAACATTTCACAGTTTTCGACACAACTTCACCAACGCCCTCCCAGGTGATACACCAACACGAATGGGTAACCAGTTAACGGGTCACGCCCGAGGTGACGACGTTCGGCAACGAACCTATCTCAAAGATGATGCACCGGAGGCGACTTCTGAATTCGTCAATCGACTTGATGTCAGATTGCCGGATATTGCACGCTTCGACATCGATGAAGGGCTCAAAGCAATCATTCACGCCCTAGCTCGCAAGACAGATGGGCCCGATACTGTTGAAGACGTCGGGACTTACCGCTGAGTGAATTACTCAGACTGAATCCCCGTCACCCATTCAACGAATCACTCCTCTAATCGGGTTCTTCGTTCTTGGGACACATTAACGACCAGCAATCCACGCTCGAAATCAAGTCGTCGAAGGTGCTAGAGAGGAATATGCAGTTGTGCGATCTAGCATGGTTGTGCATTGCCCTTTGATAAAGATCACGATCACTCAGCGTACGGGGGTTGCAAGGCCAACTCCCAACATTAGCTTTGAGGCTTGAATGCATTTTTTCGATGCTGCAAGAGCCACTCCGCGTTTTCTGCCAATGCATGTTTACCAAGGGAGATCAGGCACTCTTGTTGGCGCTCAGAGCCTTGCTCAAGCACTCGCTTTGCCGCTCGAAATATCGCGCCCATTTTTTCATAGCTCATAGCCTGATCTAAGTATCCCATTGCTGCTACGTAAGCCTTTATTACGCCACCGCACAGGAAGAATGTAGCTGAGTAGGCCGACGCGGCCGCCTTGATATCTGCTGGGATAGACCATATAACTGCGACGCTAGCGGTGCCTACCAAAATTACGCCACAAGCAATGGCCATATTGGCTAAGAAATCGAGTGTTTTTTGCAGGTTCTTCCACTTAAAAGATTTTCCGCCAACCACTTCTGATTCTGTCCCAACAAAAAATTTAATTTGATCGTCGATCCAAAATCTATGCACAACTTCCAAAGAGACGTTTCTATTGAGCTCTGCAACCGAAGCATTCAACCACAAGCTTCGTAAAGCCTCTCGGACCCAGCCCACCTCTGTCTTAACGAGTTGCAGGTAATGTTCCGCAACCACCGACGACAATCCGGCAACGCGCCAAAATACCTGAACTCGCAGCGCTTCGGCAAGCGCACGATATTCAAGATAACAATCTTCTGAACGATAAAGGGGGAGTTTGAACAGAATGAGGTACAACCCATAAGCAAGGCCAACAGCGATCCCATAGACGATCATCCAGGACGACTGTCCGAACAAGCCATTGGTAGCTTGCGCGAATGCGGCCAAAACTGTTGCGACTGATGCAACCCGCAAAACTTGGTCGCGAGTTGTCTGGTGGTCTATCGCCAAACGATCAGCACAAGCATAGTCAGTGATGAGTGTTTGCGTCGCAAAATCAAGGTTTGCTACATCACCTTCGGGCACAATCCAATCCTTGCTCTCCTTAATTTTTTTGGGGTTCGTTTTCCAGAGTTTGATCGCGGCTCTGTTATACAAACGAAAGGCTCTGCAGATATCAACAAAAGCTCGATCTGTCGTTGTCGATTTTGTCTCATGTAGTTTTCGATCAGGCTCCTTTTTTTGTCTGACCGGAATATGGATAAGCGAAGTTGTTTCTGGTGCGGCAAGCATTTCACCTTCGATCGGTGGCGGCCCTCTTCGGCAAAGTTCAACGACATACGCAGTGCCGCAGGCGCCAGTAGTTGAAACTTGTACGCCATCCCAAAGCGCAATCACCAATTGCGACTGTCTCGCAATAAAAATACTCTGGTTACGATACTGTTGATCTCTGGGATTGG
>CAIMCT010000098.1 GCA_903839535.1 uncultured Desulfobacteraceae bacterium | reverse complement strand
GCAAGGGAGACAAGAGAGCTGCACAAACGAAGAGCGGAAGCGAACGGCCCTTGCACAAAACAGGCAAACTGACCTATCCTGGCCGGCCCCCTCCGGGGATGAGCAATCCTGAAATCCGCAAAGCGGGTATGACTAATCTTTATTCTTTTGAGTTTCTTTCCTGTGCTGAACTGAGCCGGTAAACCGGACAGTTGAGCACAATGACGCTGAAGCCAAGGCATCAGCCACATCGAGCCCTGAACTGCTTGCAGTGGAATGAATGTCCGTTGGCATGACTTTTTGCCCGGTATTCAGCAAAAAGCATGACAACGACAGAAGGGAGCAAAAGCAGATGAGGGCGAAGCCCCGGTTCCAGCACTCGCCTTTCCGAAAATGAAGACATGCAAACGTGATGACATGAACACATGCATGCTTAGAAACATGATGGCAGGTCGTCATAGCAGAAAACCTGCCTGATATGAAAAGCCCCGGATTAACCGGGGTCTTCGTCATGGTGGCCAAGGATGTAATCAGCCGCCTTCTGTGCTCTTGAGCTGACCTGAATGATGAATTTCGGATCAGCTTTCATTTTCTTGAGCCAGCCGTTGAGATAGGCCGCCGAGCTCTGCATTGTTTTCTGCTCGATGCCGGCAACTCCGGAGAGGAACGAAGCGGTCATTTCGGCAAGAAGCTCTTCATCGGAGTACTCGTGTGAGCCGAATCCCCAGTTTTGGGTTACGCCCTCTCTCTTGAGGCGGGAGCTGTGTCCAGTGCTATGCGCCAACTCATGATAGGTGGTTTGATAAAAGTCCGCACTGTCTGAAAAGCTCTGCAATGCCGGTACTCTTACCTCGTCACGGGACGGGATGTAACAGGCATCGTTTCCGCCGTAATTGATCACCGGCCGGTTCGGCATTTCCCGGATAATTGCCTCAGCTCTTTCGATTGAAGAGTTTTTCTCTCCGATGGGCGATGGTACATCAAGGCCTTCAACACCGTTAGCAGGGTAAACCTTGTAATAGCGCATAAAAGGGGTAAGCTCCTTCTCGCCGGTCTTCTTGTTTTCTCTTTCAAGCATCTTCCAGAAAACAACCGGGAGCCCTTTGCAGCGGATGGTACCGCCCAGTTCTTCAGCCTGATTTCTTGTCAGGAAATATTCGCACCCCGCCGTGGAGAGTAAAAAGAGGTTGATACCCCGATAAACCTTCCCTGAAACCAGGTTTTTCGGTAAACCGACGCTCCAGGGCTGACGCCAGGGTGCAACGCCCTTTTCAAGCTGGGCAATAATCTGACCGGTGATGATTTCATAGACAGTAACTGACATAACGCCTCCGTAGGTTAGAGATTGATGCAATGCGAACGTGCACTACAGCAACAGGGGACAAGCGAGGACGGTCTGACTGCATGACTTGAACGCCGGGCTGCCCTCCACCGGCTACCCGCCCCAGCGACAGCGGGAGGAGTTGCCGGCGGCAGCCTTAATCTTCTGATAGCATCGCCAAGCCATTTTTCACCCGATTTCGAAGATGAGAACCCACAAAGGACGGTATAGAGTAGAGGGGCAGGAGAATGCCGCCATAAAAATGAGGTGAAAAAAGGATGACCCACTGACCATGTCTTTTCAGATCGGGTTGGAGCGGTCAGGCACCCGCAGCTTACCTTACGGATTGCTGTACGTGAAGCCAGTATAGCTTACGATAGACCCGCCGGCAGGCTGGCATAAATGGCCTGCCGGGCGGATTCCATCCGGAAGAACTCCGGGCATGATATTATTAGGAAAAAGGGGCAGATTGATCGTTGAATTCACATCTTGGACGATCGCTTTACATATTGGACATTATACAAGAAATCATTTTGGCAAGTGTAATCATCGAGTTTGAGGTTGAGTTCCTAGACAGTGGTTGAGACCCGCGCATAGCCAAGGAGCCGACCTTTTGTTGTTACTGCATCGGGCATTCTTAAAAAGCGCTCATATTTACGGATAGCTGGGTTATAGATAAATAACACGCAGTTACAAGACAATCCGTACCAGAAAAAGAGGCATTTCTGCCCCCATCCGATCTGTCTCAATAAACGAGCGTTTCTTACAACTCCACTCGACCTCAATCCCTGAGTGCTTGATGCTCCAATAAAAAAGACGCTTAGCCGTTTAGACGATCTTCAAGTCCTTAGCAGACCATTGAAAAAACGAGCGATGTATGTGGTCGTGAGCTTGGTAGATCCGCTGCCTGGCAGGGTCACATATCACGTCATGCCCGTCCATCTTATTCAGCCAGTCCCGCTCTCCCCAATTGCACCAAACCAGAACTTGGCCCGTATCTATCAGGTAACGCCGAAGAAGATCTGCACGAACGTACAGGAGGCTGTGCCGATCTCCTTTCCACCCATCCCCTGCCTCTCGATAAAGAGTCCCGGGTTTGCCCATCGAATCGTAGAAATCGATCTCGCGATTCTTGCTGGCTAGTCCAAGGCGCTGAATCAAACTGGGCGCAGGGAGATGAAAGCCAGAGAAATCGTTCTGGGAAGAATGGTAAGACTCCCAGCCAAAGGCAATGCAAGGAAGTTCGATGCGAATACCGGTGACATGGCGCATTTTCTGGATCGGTCCGAATAATTCGGTCAATGAGTTGCTCGTCTCCATTCCTTCGCCAGATATCGATCTGATTTTTACGGTGGCAGGTTGAGTCTTCTCTTCGGGATACACGCGCACATATTGATCGAACGCCTCCTCGATTTGTCGACGATACCGGCCGTTTCGCTGCCAGAGATGCTGCGCATAGTTCTTACGGCGTCCGGCCTCCCCCGCATAGAGATAGTATTCATTTGTTCCATCAGGAATCATACTATTCACCGGGTACTCCATCGCAAAGAATTTCGTTCTAGTACTGCGGACATCTTTACGTGCGATGAACACTCCTCGCAAGAAGGCAAAGAGCTCTCGATCGTGACTCTCGTCAGTTCCACGGATAAAACCTTCCAAGAGCACCCACTCACCTTTATGTCCGTTGATCTCAGGAACTCCGAGCAACGGTGACCAGTTCGGTATATAACCACCCTTGACCCAAGCTTCGGTGGCAACGCCTAAGTCACCAAGAAGGTCCGGAATAGGTGGCGTCCAGTCAGGTGGGCGTTTCGGAAAACTTGGATCAACTCCACAATCGGAGGTTCTCTTTCCGAGGCGCCAATCCGGAAGCTTTCTTGTAGCAACGCGCTCGCCCCATATCTCGAAGTAGGCGATCCACGAGTACTTCTTCCCATACCGATCCACTTTCTCCGGGTCGCTTGCATTCCACGACGTATTGCCGATCTCTCTATCGGCACCTTTGAACCTATCTGCCCGGTACCCCAGGTCGAAAATGCGTCGTTCTATCTTCGCGCGGACCTGAATGTAATCTAGCTTCTCGTTATCGTAGTTAGCTCGATCGGGGATCAATCTTCCGATCGTGTAGTTGCCGAAATCCATTCGAATCGCATCGCCAATGGCTTCTTTCACGGTTGGATCAGACGTACCGTCACTCGCAAATGTCGAGGGCGTGTTCGAAAACGGCGCGGAAAGATTCCGGCTAGCGGTTTTAGTTAGCGCGATACAACTCGCGCGCTGGGCGATCTCGATAATGCCGAGCGCGTAGTCTCGCATCAGGGTATGATGGGTTGCGTTACTCGCACCGGGTCCAAACATTTTTCGATACAGAGTTTTCGCAAGGTCACCGAGTAAAGGTCGAAATGTCAGGGCATCCTCCGAGTCAACTAGGGACAAGGTCGTTCCGTACGCGGCTGCCAACATGCGTTCAGGCAAATAAGGATCATTGAATCTAAGGCTAGTAACGACGTGGGTGAAAAGCACTCCAGGAAACCTTTCGCCGATCAACACAAGCGCCTTTGTTGCCAGGTCGCGGTCACTTCGAACGACCGTTGTAAGAACCAGGGAGAACAGAACAACAAGCTCGGTCGCAGAGTCTTGATTCATGTTCGACGTATTGAGCTTCCCCGCCCAAGTCAGTAGCCGGTGAATGGTAGGTGACGCGTACCGTCGCCGAAGGTATTCTGACCACTGAAGATCGCGGTCGGGCATTGGGTAACGCGCCAAGAAATCATAGAGACGCCGAGCATGGTACGGGTGCTTAGGCTTGGTCGAGATGGCTGCCAACGCGTCAACCATTTGCTCCCACGCCCGGGAACCGGAGTTCAGATATTGATTGATGATGACATGCGTCCCCTCAGTGAACGCTGCAGGGTCGCGCCAAAACATCCCCTCAATGAACGGATCAAAGTATGCGTTCAAGTTCCGGGCCTGTTTAGGCAATACGAAGAACAACTCACACTGCTTGGGTGGAAGTCGCTTTCCCACACGCTCAGGAAATTCAGTTATCAGCGCTTGCGCAAAGCCAGGCTCCGCGTACTCTTGATAATATCTATTTGAGATCCGGAAGATCCGCGCGAGCGGCGATTTGCCCTTGAAACTTTGCTTGATCGTTGCAGCCGAAGAAACATCGAGATGCGTCTTCAGCATGTGCCGCGCAATCAAGTGGTCGCTGAATCGTTGATAGGGAAGCCGGAAAACGATTCGGGACTTGAATCCGGATTTTGTCGAGTACCAGATGGCGTCCTCTTCGATAAGCCCGTTCGCCCGTAGTTCTTCGATGAGCTGGCGGCGCTGTGCAGGTCTCAATGCCGGGTAGTGAGCGGCGATGATGTGATCGGCCTCCGATTGACGAACATAGCCGCGCAGATTCGCCGCCATGCACGGCGCAAAGCCAGCGCGCCGATTATCAACGATTCGATCGTTTCCCTTCAGAAGTATCCAGCACCCCTTAGCCCCCAGACCATATTGGCGGACAATCGGTTCACCAATGCGCTTGACGAATGACTCGAGGACATAAGTCATTCCCTTTTGACCCGAGGAAATACCCGCAAACCCCTGTGCCAACTTCTCACCTGTAAGGTTTTGGAGCGATTGACAAATCAGCTTCAGAGTGAGCGGCCGTGAGAATTCTCTGTCTAATAGTGGCACTTCGGGCAATGGCAGGTTGTAGTATTGGAAAAAGGCTGCCTGAGCGTCGAATTCCTGATCGTCAAATCCAAGGTGCGTGACCCTATGCAATTTCTCTAAGTCATTCTGCTTAATGGCGATGGTCTCAAACGGTGTACGGCATGTGACGATCAAACCAATGTTCGGGCGATCAGCAACAAGCTCTTGGATGCTGGCAACTGCTTCTCGCCATTCAATACGACGACCTTCGTTTACACCTTCGAGAATAACTACAGCGCGCTCTGCTGTCTCGTTGGCCAATGCTTCTAGTCGATTAAATACCTCAACTACCGTGCGACCCGGATCAATCTGGGAACAGATTTCTGCAACAACACTGCCTTGAAAATTCTTGGCCAAAACAAGAATAGTGGCGTTCCCGCGATCGACTCGATCTTGCGTGAAATCGCAAAGCAGGTGTGTCTTCCCCGTGCCCCACTCACCACTTACTAGCAGCCTGTCGGAATTGACGTTTTAGCATAAAAAAACAATGATATGACCCGTAAGCTGCAAGTGACCTTATTTTTTAATTTTGGTCATTTATGACGGTACTTTTTTCTGTTGAAAAGACCAAAACAGGGTCAATCACGCAGTTACATCCCAACATTCAAGCCGTTATCTGGCGTAACACATTCAATCGCTTCAGATTCCACGCAATAGAGACAAGATC
>CAIMCT010000097.1 GCA_903839535.1 uncultured Desulfobacteraceae bacterium | reverse complement strand
TCTTGATAGAGTTAACTCATAACTTACTTAATTTACAACATTTTATTGTTTCATAAAACAGTGGAAAACTCTTCTTTTTTGAAAATCAACAGCTAAGAATAAGCATATCAAATCAGATAGTTAATGTGAAAATATGGAGAAAAGCCTTTATTTTGAGGCTCTTTCAACAGATTGTGGTCATAACACTATGTAATATACAGGTATTTAACAATTTTATCAAATTTTCGCGCAACGTTTAAGAATTATTTTTCAAAATAGCATGTTAAAATCCCCCAAATCCGTTATAATCAGCAGTTATGATATAGCCGCAGCGTAACTACACGTCAAGACAACGGCGTATTAATGGAGAAGTTGTCCAGAACCATTGCCGCCACTTGGTCAGGTGTCATTCCGGCGGTGGAAACGACGATGTCTGCATATTGTTCGTAGAGAGGGCACCTTTCTTCATAAAGCATGTCAATCGTCTGGCCGGACATCCTCAGCACCCCCCGTTCAGCCAGATTGCCCAGCCGGGCTTTCAGCGGTTCCAACTCGATTTGCAGATAAACCGCAGACCCCAGTGATTTCAGATGGGTCACGGCTTTCGTACTGTAAACAGCGCTGCCTCCGGTGGCAACCACACCGCAGTCCGCCGGTACGCCGAGCAGATATACTGCAAACGGGCATAATCTGCACTTTCCTTATGCTCCCTCTCCCAGCGGGGGAGGGTTGGGGTGGGGGTCCAAAATTGCAGATTGTGACAGTTGGCAGTATACGTTTCTTCGATTTCTCGGAAGCCGCTGATGCCGTGCCTGGAAATGATATCCTGAAGATAGCTTCTTTCACCGGTTTGTATCAGGATATCCGTGTCCAGAAACGCCGTCCCCAGCCGTTTGGCCAACAGCACGCCTATGGTGCTTTTACCGGCCCCGGGCATCCCGATGAGTATCAGATTCTGTTTTGCATTCAACGTCCAAAACCCTTTACAATCTGGTTCAGCGTCGCGATCATGTAGAATTACAGCCTGTTGCCATCATGAGAGTACAGCATAAAACGATCAAATAACATTGATTGAATAAAAAATGGGCATCCTTCATTTTCTTGTTGACACTTTCTGAGTGTATCCTTTATTTTCAGGCCACCAGTTTTATATATTTTGGCGGCCTTGATCGTCGTTCCATCCAGATCATTATGACTGATTTCCCCCCTTTAGAAAAGGGGGATTAAGGGGAATTTATAAGCTACCAACAACCACTAAATCCCCCCGGCCCCCCTTTTCAAAGATGGGAATCGCGTTATCCATAGCAGTGACTGAAATGATGATCAAGGCCACTTGGGCTCATCAAGGAATAGCCTCAAATGTCATAGTCCGCTTCGTGCCGATGCACGGCATCGTGTCGCAAATCGTGATATGTTCTGGCGCGTCTGTTACTTTCCCGATGATCGCGGCATGGGAGATGCCGTTATCTTTCAGTCCGGCCAGAAGCGCGTCTGCCTGAGGACCGGGAATGCTGATCAATAGGCCGCCGGAGGTCTGGGGGTCAAATGAGATATCCTGCAGGACCCGGTCCACTTGCGGACCAAAGGTCACCATCTTTTCACGGAATTCCCGGTTTTTGTAAGCGCCGGCCGGCACCAGGCCCATGGCGGCATATTCCCTGGCTTCCGGAATAACGGGAAGCATCGATGCATAAATTTTCATGCCCAATCAGGCCGAAACCGGTGATGTCCGTGCAGGCGCTGACCGGGTAACCGCCCATGATCTCGGCGGCACGGCGATTGAGGGTCGCCATCAAGCGGATCGTGCTTTCGATGACGGATGAAAACACCAGCCCGCCTTTGATCGCGGTATTGACGATGCCGGTCTCCAGGAGTTTGGTAAGAATCAGCCGGTCTCCCGGGCGGATCGTTTTTTGGGTCAGGACCCGACTGGGATGGATGAAGCCAGTAACCGACAGCCCGTATTTCAATTCGCTGTCTTCAATGCTGTGCCCGCAGATCAGCACCACCCCGGCTTCGGTCATTTTGTTCAGACCGCCCTGAATGATCTGCCGGAGCACGGAAATATCCATTGTTTTCAATGGAAAGGCCGCCAGACTCATGGCGGTTTTGGGAATGCCTCCCATGGCGTAAAGGTCGCTCAAAGCATTGGCGGCGGCAATCTGACCGAATGAGTAGGGATCATCCACAATCGGCGTGAAAAAATCGACGGTTTGAATCAGTGCCAAGTCATCGGATACACGATAGACACCGGCATCATCCGCGCGGTCGAGTCCGACCAGTACATTGGCATTAGTTGGAAACACCATGCCGCAAAGCGCCTTCTCCAGGTCCCCCGGAGGCAGTTTGGACGCTCAGCCGGTGCCTTATTACGGTTTCAGTCGATCTGAGAGGATGCGGGCCTTTCTGGGTTTTCATGGATTCCGTTTCTGCATGTTATGGTGTCGATGTCTTTTGGGACAGACAATGTTTAAATCCCCGTTGTCAGATGCTTAATGTACACCAATTACGCAAAAACGCAATCATATTGCCTTTCCAGGTTGCCATTTGTGTTCAATAATCATCAGGCGGCTGTCACCAGGCAAGCGTCCAATAAGCAAGGGAAGGTTCACTTATCAAAAATCATCCGCGCCAAGCTTGCCAAGGAAGGCAAGCTGATGGATTCCCCGGAAATGGCGATGGCCAAACTCATGAACGACGGCTACACCCATGTGGCGGTACTCTTCCTACAGACGATTCCGGGTGAGGAATTTCATGAGCTTTACCAGAATCACACAGATCTTCGGACTTTTGTTACCAATCCATCATTCAGGCCTCTAAACATCCCCGGCAAATCTTTTCCGTGCCAACGATTACCATCTTGGCGGGCATGGTCGGTATAAAAAAGCTAAATCTTCACTTGTCTGACTGATAAAGTTGGACATACCCTCGTTATCCTTTCATGGTTGTGAGAAACCTTTAAATATAACGAGGGTATTTTTTCGTAAAGAAAATTCATCTTT
>CAIMCT010000096.1 GCA_903839535.1 uncultured Desulfobacteraceae bacterium | reverse complement strand
ATAAATGCCTGGCCGAAACGACGATCAATGCATAGAAAAAATCTGATCCAAACAATGGGGTATTCTTTGTTGGAAATCACCTAACATATTGGCGACAATGGTGCCGCCGGCTCCGGCTCCTAAAATCAAGATTTTTCTCATCATATTTCCTTCCATGAAAGTTATACTGAGAACGGGCATAATCTGCACTTTTGAGCCCCCATCCCAACCCTCCCCCGCTTGGGGGAGGGAGCTAACAGAGTTCTCTATACCTTCATCAGCTTGACCTGGCTGTTGTAAAACACAGCACTTCCGCCGACCGTATCGCATAACGTGGTGTTTTTCAGAACCGGATCAACCCGCATGGCGGCGTTGGCGTGAAAGCCGGCGCCTCTTCGGGCATCTCCTGGAATCGTGACACCGTCAATGATGACTGGTCTCGCGCCATATCCCCAGTGGCCATGTCCCAGAGAAAAAGCCACGACCCCCGGACGAATCCCTTCGATGACCTTGACCTTGCCGATCATGGGAATCTGATTTCCAAACCCCAGATCCCAGACGCCATCCGTATTGGATGCGGATACCACCTTAACCCGGTCGCCGGCGTGTAGCTCCAGCCTTCTGGCGTCATGACTGGAAATCTCCACAAAATTTTCCGGATAGACCGCGGACAGCCAGTAGTCCCCTGATGTCCTGCTTTTGGTCTGAGTGATGGTTTTATAGGTGATCAGGCTCATATCATAGCCCTGGCTTTTGTCATCAATAAGCTTTCCTGTGCAGTCGGTTGCGCAGGCGACATAATCGGCATGTTGAAGGTAAGGTTTGCCGGTCATGGAATGCTTGTAGGTAACGAATTTTTCCAGATAAATACCAATCATCTTGTTATATTGGTTGACCAACTGGTCATTTTTGTACGCGTCCTGGTATCCCTGAAACCGCCCGCCACGAACAAGGACAGTAACGACATGCGGCCAGAGTTCCGGTCCAACGATTTTTTTCCACCGATCCACGTCATAAACGGTTTTGGGCAGATGTTTGCGGGATTTTTCAAAAATCTGCAACTCTTCATCGCTGGCCGCCTTGACCTTGTCCGACCCATCTTCCTTGTCGCCGAAGGCCACGTTTGCCACCATGCGCAGATAGATATCTTCCTCGCGGGTTACATGCTGCCCTGGTCCAAATACATCTTTTCCAAAACCGGGCAGATTCAGTTTCTCGGCAACACCCAGAACAAAGGCCTCCACATTCAGGGGAACCTCCGCTCCATATACCCGGACGGTTTCCGTCAGCGGAGCCACAACAGGCTGGCGGATCGGAAAGACCTTTGGTGTGACGGATGGATGAGATCCCACAAATTCCCACCGTTCCAGGTATGTTGTGTCCGGAAAGATGTAATCAGCGTACATGCTGGTTTCACCGATGACAATGTCCGAGGCGATAAACAGTGGCAGCTTTTTCGTATCGGAGAGAATTTCAATCAGTTTATGCCCGGCGGGAAGTGAATAGACCGGAGATCCCATATACAGAAACAGGGCCTTGATCGGATAGGGGTATTGATCCCCGATGCTGGGAATGATTTCCTGATAGATGTCGCTGCAGAAAGGATACCAGGTGCGTTTGGCCGGATAGCCGTCAAACAGGGTGGTCTTGTCGTAAGCTACGCCGTGGCGGATGCTGCTGATTCCCCAGGCTTTAATCACTTTTTTCCATATTTTACCCAGATCAAAGGGCTTGCCCGGACGGCTCCCCATTCGGTCATAAGTCGTTAATTTGCTCAATCCGCCCTGCCAGCCTGTGTTTCCAATCAGAGCGTTCACCGTGTACCAGGCCAGAACATTGTAAAAGCCAGAGGTCTGTTGAGATACGCCGCGGTGAACATCAGCCACCGCCTTTTTGCCATGGCTGGTGAATTCCTTGGCGATATCGACAATGTCACCGGGGTTGATGCCGGCGATTGCAGCCCATTCGTTGAGGGGTTTAGCGTTGGCCGTCTCCCGGATGACTTGCAGTACGCTTTTGACACGAATGCCGTTGATTTCGGTAGCAACAAAAAGATCGCCTTCGGCTGGAACGGTTTCGCTGTTTGGATCAAACAGGACAGGTTGGCCGTTTGCCAGCGTCACAAAAGCATCAAAATCCCATTCGCCATCCTCGGCCTTTGCTTTTGGCCTTTTTTCAATCTCAACACCAATATCTGATCCCCTGAGATATTTGCCGGGTTTGCCGTCTTCCCCGATTTTGACCAGCCATGCGGCCTGGCTCCAGGTCGGCTCTCCGTCTGCTTTTGCAGCCCCTTTGTTGGCGTTTTTAAGATAGCGGGCATCAAAACGGTTGTTTTCAAGTATCCATTGTATCATGCCCATGGCTACGCCGGTGACACCATTGATGGGATCAACCGGAAGCCATTTCCAGGCGCGCGATGCGGTTTTGGAGCATCTTGGATCCACGACAGCGATTTTCATCCGTCCGTCCACCAGGCCTTCCGTGATTTTCTGAATGCGAAGCGGCGGACCATAATTGGCTTCATAGGGGTTTGATCCCACAAAAATGGCGAATTCCGCATTGCCGGTGTCTCCCTGCCAGTAGAATTTGTCTCCACCGTCCCATTTGCCTTCAATGAACTGGTCGCTCATGGCTTTTCCGGTGAAATACAGTGATCCCTGACACACAGTTGTATGGCCGTGGGTGTTGGTCGTTCCAAGGGATTTTCCGAAAAAATCCTTCAGGATATCCCCACGTCCGTCTTTCAGGCGACCCCATGCGAAACAGAGCTGGTTGTTCTTCGGCCCCATATCCGGATGATCCGGGTCGATCAGATAGTTTAGATTCACAGCATGTTTTATTTTGAATTCATCCAACGTCATTTTTTTGGCTGCAACCGCTGCGGCATCGTCACTCAGCGATTTTGCAATGCCCGAATCTTTTAGCGTGCAGATGTCTTTGAATCCTTCAACCGGACCTTCTCCAAAGAGATTGCCGCCTGCCGTAACTTCCGATATGGCCTGCTCGAAGGAAACAATCTGCCATTTATTTTCTCCGCGTTTTCCAGCACGCTTTAAAACCTTTACCAACCGGTACGGATCATAAAGAGCCTGAATACCGGCCTGGCCTTTGGGACAAAGCGACCCGTCGATTGTGGCGGCTTCCGTGATGGGGGTGGTATAAGGAATCTGGGGTGTCATGCACCAGGGACTATAGGGATTTCCATCAATTTTTTTAACCACGCCATCCTTGATTTTTACCTTGATGCCGCATTGGGTGTTGCACTGCTGGCAGGCGGAAAAAATCTGATTTTCCGGCAGATGATGGGTATAAGCGTTTCCTATCATATCATCCGCAAACACCATTCCCCTTTCTCCGCAGTCCATCAGTGGAATCAGATAAGAGGCCGCCACCACTGAGCCACCCAGCAGCGCGGAGCATTTGATGAACTCCCTTCGCGTTACATCTTTTTCACAAACAGTTTTCAGGGTGTCCCCTGGTGTATCATCAACCATTATTCAGTCCTCCTTTTTCCGATGATAAAATGGGCAGCCAACGAATTCCGGAAATAAACACCAGTATTCCCAGAGAAATGATCCAGACACTGACCAGCCACTCATTGACACTCGGGGTATAATGCGTCCGCAGTCGCGGATGGGAAAATGTTTGCTCAAGGCCTTCCAGCTTGTAAACCGCCAGATCCGGTATCAGAAAATTGAACCGCACCGAGACAAAGGTAACAACAATCAGCAGACAGGCCCAGGTAATGGCTTTGGGGCTGTTGATTCCGGTTGCGAACAGAAACAGTGGAATCAGGCTTCCAACCAGTAGATGAACAACCCAGAAAGTCCACGAATATGGACCATTGACGATCATATCCAGACTGGTCATGATGGATGTTAAACCGGTTTTATATCCAACGAAGAACTGAATGAATTCCAGCAGCAGAAAAACAACCAGGATGAAGAAAACCGCGCGTCCCAGAACGCGGGCTATTTCGTCATCGGAATGAAACACGGAAATAAGGAAGGTGATCAGCGCGCCGCCCGAAAGCAGGGCTGCCAGAATAAACAGCAGGGGCGTCATGGCGCTGTTCCAGATCGGACGGTTTTGCAGAATGGCGAAGAAAGCGCCATTGGTACCGTAAAATAACAAGCCAGCGGGTAGGCTGATAATGGAGAGAAGTCGCACGATGCGATGGTCGCTGTCCCTATCGTCGGCTGTATATTCGGTTTTTCCCAAGGCAAGCAACTGGTAAAAGGCCTTACCGCTGCGGTTTTCGGTGGACCACAGCACCAGTTTCTCGCGAATCAGGAAAAAGCACTCCAGAAGATATATGATCAGCATGAGATTGGTGAAAATTACAAACCATGTCATCAGGGAAGAGAAATTAGGCGTGACGATAAATCGGTATATCCGCTCAAAATGCCCCAGATCCAGTGATACGAAAATCAGCTCGCACATCAGGGCGACCAGAACCGTAAAAGCCGAAAGAGTTCCAACGTTTTTCAGCCGCGTAACGCCAAAGACGTAGGTCATGATGGTTATCAGAAAAGCACCGGCGGTAAGCCCGACAAAAAAGAGATAAAATACGACCCATAGTCCCCATGGCATATACGATCCATAGCCGGTATGCAGGTGGCCGTAAATGAGCCGATCCGTCATGCCAAAACACCCGATGATCAGTCCCAGCACGGCAATAATAGCCATAATATTGAAATATTTTGATTTCATGATCTGCCCTCCCTTATCGCAAATAATAGACGGACGGTTTGGTACCCAGCTCTTCCTTTAGCCTGTGGATGCGGGGAGATCCCAGCAGCTCGGAAATCAGGGACTGCGTATCGTTTCGATTGCCGAAAAATGTGGCCCTTCCCACGCAGGTGGTTACGCATGCGGGCAACATGCCGACCGCAACGCGATGGAGACAGAAATGGCATTTCCGCGCGTTACCAACCGGTGAATCATGGGCGCGTCTTGGCCATTGTTTGCCGTATTCCGTAGCCGGAATCGCCTCGTAGCTTTCTGAAGCCTTGGCGCGACCCACCATTTTGCCTTCCGGATTTGGGGTATCGCTGGTGTACCATTCGCCAAAATCCGATGTGCGGGCCGAATAGGGGCAGGCCACCAGACAGTAACGGCATCCAATGCACCGATTGTAATCAATCACCACCACACCCTGCTCATTCTGGTAGGTGGCATGAACCGGGCAGACTTTGGTGCATGGCGGGTTCTGACAATGCATGCAGGGCCTCGGGAGAAAACGTCGCCGGACATTCGGGTAGATACCAACTTCCTCCTCAATCACCGGACGATAGACGACACCAGGCGGCAGTTTGTTTTCCGCAACGCAGCCGATGGTGCAGGCATGACATCCCGCACACTTTGCCAGGTCAATTATCATGGACCATTTGATGGAAGATCTGTCTGCTGCAAGCGACCGCTTTAAATCGCGTTGCATGCGGATCAGCAGATCTTCGCCGGGTAAGATTCTTGCCATATAATACTCCTTTCTCTGATGTGAATAGTGATGAGTGTAAGAAACTTTTATGGTAAATCGCGAATCGAAAAATCGTGAGTGTGAGATGTATCAGGGATTGGAACCAGATTGGCGCTGTTTTTTGCACATTTCAATCATATCGCAGGAGCCGATATCATCCAGCATAGCCAAGTCCGCTTTGACAACAGCGGTGTTGCCGATTTTCTGTTCCAGCCACATGAGCAATACCTTGAAATCAGGCATATCTTTCCGAAGCCGGTAATACACCCATCTGCCTTTTTTTCGGCTATCAACCAGCCCGACCTGTATCAGTAAGGCCAGATGGCGGGATACTGAGGCGCCGGTGATTTTCAAAAGTTCCTTGATCTGACAGGCGCATAGTTCGTGGGTGGAAAGAAGGGCGGCCACCACCCGCAGGCGGTTTTTATCTGAAAGGGCCTTCAGCAGGGATAGGGTATTTTTCATCGACAATCTCCGTTGTTTAGTTAGTCAATCAAGTAACTATTATTAAGGCTGCTGTCAAGATTATTTTCCCCGGTTAGACTTTTTGATTTTGTAAGGATGGCATGGGCATTCGACACTTATGTCGAATGCCCAAATGACTGAATAATAATTCGCCGAATGATCCAACATCCTGAATCCGCGAGCATTTCGTGATTCTGCTCAAAATCCATTCGACATTTATTGCCGCCAAGGAGTTGTAAGCGATTCCGGGTTTCGGACGCTTTTTCCCGTAGATAAAATTATCTTTACAGCGTGTTACAAAAAATCTGTCCGAACTGGCACAAATACTGCTTTAAGAATTGGGCGCACCTGGAGGCTGTGCTGTAAACTGATTGTTGGGTAGCGGATAAACTGCTCGATTTTTTATACGGTTTGATAAGTAAGTCACTATCCGCAAATGTCAATCACGGTGCAGCACCACAGAAAAACAGTTGAATAAGACCCAGATCGGCTCTCCATTCAGAAGTCCCAGGCGCTTGCCGCTTTCCCGGGTAATGACAGAACACAGTTCCGTCCCGTCCTCAAGACGAACCGCGTATTCGGTCATGATCTTCCCTTCCGTAATTCTGGCGATGGTTCCCTGAAACCGGTTTTCAGCCGTACAGTCCGGTTCATTATTGCCTTTTTT
>CAIMCT010000095.1 GCA_903839535.1 uncultured Desulfobacteraceae bacterium | reverse complement strand
CGGTTTGATGGTGATGCCGTAATGTTCCAGAAGTTTTTCCAGGCCGGTATTCAAAGGAACATGCTGCGGCCCCTGGGGGCTGAACATGTTCTGCTGGCCGCCGCCCTCTTTAAAGGCATCCAGAAAAATGGCCAGGTTTTTCCCCTTCATCAGGTACTGGTCTATCTGGAAGAGGTCATAATCATTGAAGGGCTTGGTGGGTCCGGCGATCACCAGGCAGTTGAAGCCGTCCAGATTCGTCTGGTCCTTGAGCTGAATGTCCTTGAATGAATAGGTTTTGGAGACCAGGCCGCGGAATGTTTCCACGTCTTCCGGCGCGCCCTGCTGGCCGCGGCCCATCGGAGAGCCATGGAGATTGGGCGTGCCGTGATCCGCCAGATACCCGATGGTTTCATTGATGCCGATGAGGGTTTCAACCTGCTGATTCATGGCCTCTTCAATGGCATTCATGTCTGCCAGTTGATACTGGGTGCCGATGATGGGAATCTGAATGACTTGCAGCAGCGGAATGGTGACGGTTTTTACGCCGTATTGCACCACCATGCCGATGGCGCCCTGGCCGGCCGGGATTTTGCCGTTTGAAAGCTCCGGCCATTTGAGCGTCATGAGTTGGTGTGCCGCAATGTCCGACTCCAGCTTCGGATCCACGGAAGGATCCAGGAAACCATAAGTCAGTTTGCCGTAGAGCTGACTGTTCAGCTTTTTGACCAGGGATTCGATATCCGCATTTAGCTGGGGCAGGGTTTTAAGTCCCATGTAGGGAGCAATCGCATCCAGTGAGGAAGACTTGTAGAGCTTAACCTGAATGCTGTCTTTCAGCCCCAGCAGCACACTGACCTTGTTGGTGAGTTTCTGAACAGCGGTGGTGATTTGATATTCAAGCCCATCGGTCCCGGTAATGGCCGGAATGCGTTCCACGAGATCACCGTGAATTAGGACCAGCCCCATATAGGCTTTCTGAAACTTGACCTCATCATTTTCAACTGCCTGAATCTGAACAGGCTGAACGCCGTAGGATTCAGCCAGCTTTTGATTCTCAATTTTGGAAGACTGAGGCGTACCATCATCCGGGCTGACATCGTAAAAGCGGTAATTAAAGTTCTTGCCGGCGAATACCGCGTATTCAGCCAAAAGGTCGTGAAGATACCGCTCGGTGCTGTTGTGCGGTGCCGGAAGATTCCGCGTAAAGAAGACATGAAGGGTCAATGGCTCGGAAAGGGTTTTGACAGCATTGCGGCTGGCCTTTGAAAGGGAATATATCTGGTTTCCAGTAAGATCAATGCGTGCAAAAAGCGTCATGCCGGCCATGTTCAAAAGGATCACCGCCACTGCATAGACGATGAATTTGATGTATTTTCCGGATCGCTGTGTCCGGTTGTTCTGCTTTTCCATAATGGTGCTCCTTAACATTTTTCCTGCATGGCCAGATTGGCACCGTAGAGTCCGATAAATCCAACACTGATAAAATACAGGATATCGCGTGTGTCCAGAATGCCTTTGGCGATGTTTTGAAAATGGAAATCCGCTCCCAGGTATTCAAAGAAACTTAGCAGAGACTGGGGCAGAAAAAATAGCATCTTGTCGATCAGGCAAAGACTGAAGCATACGGCCGTTCCCACAATGAAGGCGACAATCTGGTTCCGGGTAAGGGATGATGCCAGAAGACCAATGGCCGAAAATGCTGCGCCAAGCAGCAATGCTCCAATATATCCGCCCAATACGGGTCCCCAATCCAATGCGCCCAGAACCGAAACAGTGATCGGATACAAAAGGGTAGGGGCCAGCATGACCGCCGTAAAACCGGTCGCCGCCAGAAATTTACCCAGAATGACATCGCTGAATGTTACCGGAAGGGTCAGCAGGGTTTCATACGAGCCGACGCTGAACTCCTCGGAAAGCAGGCGCATGGTGATCGCCGGCACGACAAAGGCGAAAACCAGGGGCAAAAGGGAGAAAAAATTCCGAAGGCCGGCCTGATTCTGCAGAAAAAAAGGTGTAAAGAAAAACCAGCCGGTGATGATCAGAAACACCGAAATGACGATGTAGGCAACCGGCGATACCATGTATGCGCTGAATTCTCTTTTAAAGATATGAATGACGGGGCTCATGTTAGTTCTCCAGGGTAAGTTCGCGAAAAATGTGTTCCAGTGTCTGGGTTTCCTGACGAAATTCCAGCAGCAGCCAGTCGGCCTGCCGGATGACCTGATAAATATCCTTTCGGATGTCCGCATCGGATTGAACGGAAATTTTGATATCAAGAAAATTTGAATCAGGATGGACAAGCTCCTCTATCCGAATGATCCCCTCAATAACCTCCAGCTTCTGCAGAACCGCATCAAAGTCTGCATTGTCCAGCGTGATGTAAATCGTCCGCTCCCTGCCGGCCGACTGCTTGATGGACTGGGTGCTGCCGTCTGCAACAATTTTTCCCTGATGAATAATGGCGATTCGATCGCAGGTGGCCTCGGCCTCACTGAGGATATGGGTGGACAGGATAATGGTTTTCTCACGGCCGATTTTCCGGATAATTTCCCGGATTTCCACAATCTGGTTGGGATCAAGGCCCGATGTTGGTTCATCCAGAACCAGTATCTCCGGATCATTCATCAGGGCATGGGCCAAGCCGACACGTTGTTTAAACCCCTTGGACAGCTCCCCGATGGTCTTGTGCATGACCGAGTTCAGGGCGCATAATTGGGCCAGTTCGTAAATCCGGGACAGTTTCCGCTCATTTTTCAGCTCCCGGATATCCGCGACATAATTCAGATAATCATAAACAATCATGTCATGGTAGAGTGGGGCGGATTCCGGAAGATATCCGATCCGTTTTTTGATCTCGAGAGTATCCGGGCCAATGGTGAAATCTTTCACCTGAATCTGGCCGGCAGTCGGCTGAAGATACCCTGTCAGCATCCGCAGGGTAGTAGTTTTGCCGGCCCCGTTAGGTCCCAGCAATCCCAGAATTTCGCCTTTTTGAACATCCAGATTAATTCCATCCACAGCACAGAAATCATCGTAATACCGGGTGAGATTTTCAACATGAATCATGCTTTGCTCCTTTTTCACCATTCCAAAGGTTTTCTTTTGTTGTGAAACACACGAAGAATGACGAGCGTATCATTTTCAATTTTATAAAATTTGGCAAATTTAATTATGTTTACATTTGTCATAAACTTCCTTTTTCAGTTCTGTCCAGTCTATCGCAGATTGGGGATTAGCCCTGTAATCCGCCAGTCTGCTCAGAAGAAGCCTCTTTTCTTCATCTGAAATTGGCTCCAACGCTTTCGATTCTTTAATTTCATCCCAAACATCGGTGATAATATTTAACCTTTCAATTACACACAATTTTCTTATTTCATTAGGTATTTCACTTGTATTCATAACATGTTGCATGATTTCACCTTTATTCTTCCATTTTGATAGGTGATTTCCAACAAAGAATACCCCATTGTCTGATTCAGATTTTTTCTATGCCTTGATTCGACAGGCATTTAT
>CAIMCT010000094.1 GCA_903839535.1 uncultured Desulfobacteraceae bacterium | reverse complement strand
ATGGATTCCATTAAACATTAAATCACCCGTATGATAACCCAAAATGATGAAAATTTATGCTTCTTTGCTGATTCAGGCTTGCAACCTGAATCATTTGATAATGTTTTGGTTCAATCTTGCAGATTGAACCAGCACTGAGGATACATTCGCAATTGCACTCATCGTCCATCACCGTCCATCATCCTCCTACCATCAAATCTCCTGAATATCAAATGAATAATCGGCCTTGATCATAGTGGCGGCATTATGAATTCTGAATAAAAAACATCCATCCTCAGTGGGGGGAGTCGATTAAGCGAATACCGCGAACTGTGTACGGTGCTCAACTTGCGTTCCTGAAAAAATCCTTCATTATTACCAGCATGGCACAGACAACAACAGAGTTGAATACATTACTGGCGGCAGTTGATGAAGCCATTGCGAAGTTGATGTCGGGGGAGCGAGTAATCCGCATTTCGAACGGTGAACGTATGGCTGAATATGGTCAAGCCAAGCTTGGAGAGTTACAGGATTACAAGTCCAGCCTCATAGCGGAGATAAATGCTTTGAACAGTAAACCGCGACACTTCCGAATATCAACGAGCAAGGGAGTTTGAAAGAGAATTATGAATTGTGAATTATGAATAAAAGCAAAAACAAAAGCAAATTCCGCGCTCATACCGCTCGTGAAGCAATGTCACGCCCCATCGGAGCAATGTCGTCACGCCCTTTTGAAGGTGCGGGAAATGGTCGCCGGCTGTCGAACTGGGGCACATCGACTGCTGGACCAAACAGCACGCTTTTTTCCTCGCTTGGCAGCTTACGATCGCGGTCTCGTGAGTTATCACGCAATGATCCTCAGATATGCGGAGCGCTTGATTGTTTTACGGCATCATTGCAACCCTTGTCGCATCTCGATCTTAAATGTCATGCGTCAGCACTGAAGGTTACCCTTGCCTTGAGCGATCTCGGATGAAAGATATTAAAATTCATCAGATTTTTTCCTTCGATGATGTTGTAAATGCGCTGCCTGCAACCTCATCCAGCACTTTTCTGACCATTTCGGCAATATCCCCGGTTGCGACAGGCTTCTTTAGAAACCATTTTACGCCCAAGTCCATGGAGCGCTTCTCGTCGTTTTCATCACAGAAACCGGTGCAGATAATGACAGGAATTTCTGGTCTGATCAATATCAATTCCCTGGCTAACTGATCTCCTGTCATATTCGGCATCCCCCTGTCGCTGATCACTAAATCAAAATTACCGGGATTGGCCTTGAATGCAGCCAACGCATCCGAGCTGCTCATTCGAGTGGTTACCTGATAACCCAGTCTTTCGAGCATCATCTGTTCCATGCGCACAATCGGCTCTTCATCATCAACCAGCAGAATCCTTTCACAGCCCGTTGGATACTGTTTGATAACGGCGGCAGTCTTGATGTCCCCGTTGTCTTCGAGAAGGGGCAAATACACATGAAAAACTGTTCCTTTGCCGACCTCGCTGTAAACCCGAATATCCCCGCCGTGTTCTTTTACAATGCCATGCACTACGGAAAGCCCCAGTCCCGTGCCTTTTCCCAGTTCTTTGGTGGTGAAGTAGGGGTCGAATATTTTATCGATCAGCGTTTGATCAATTCCGGTTCCGGTGTCGGATACGGTGATGCAAGCGTATCTGCCGGCCAAAAGATCTCCGGGGATCGCATGGAAAGGCAAATCCTCTTTTTCATCAAAAGAGCATATAGCCGTCTCTTTCAGTGCAATATCTATCGTTCCGCCTGTTTGCTCAACGGCATGAAATGCATTGGTGATCAGGTTCATGGCGATCTGATGTATCTGTGTGGGATCTGCGGAGACCATGCCGCAATCCGTGTTGATATGGTTTTTAACTTCAATATTTTTGGGTATCGTTGCCTGGGCCAGTTTCAATGCCTCTTTCAGGACCGGCTGAATCAGGATGGGCAGTTTCTGGGGATTGGATTGACGGCCGAAAGACAGAATCTGTTTGACCAGATCACTGCCTCGCTTTGCCGATTTATGAATTTGTTCAACGCTTTTATGCTCGGGGGTGTCTGGCGGAATGTCATCAAGCAACATCTCTGAAAGACCGCTGATCGGAAACAGAATATTGTTAAGATCGTGGGCAATGCCGCCGGCAAGCGATCCTATAGACTCCATTTTCTGTGCCCGCCGTATCTGGCCTTCAAGTTTGGTCTTCTCCTCCTCGGCCCGTTTGCGCTCAGTGATGTCGCTTATCACGACACGGCAGACGAGGGCGCTGTCGATTTCCTGCGCAGCGGTCGCAGCAAGATGCGCCCAGAACTGGGTTCCGTCCTTTTTCAACATTCTCAGATCGAACGTCTGTGATTCACCGGTCTCAAAAAGCTGTTTGCGATGCAAGAAGTAAATGTTCTGGTCATCGGGAAGGATATAACGGGTCAACGGTCGCTTGAGCAATGCGCTCCGGTTCAGGCCCAGCAGGGTGACAGCGGTTAGGTTGGCCTCCAGGATCAACCCCTCATCTGAGAGAGTGCAATATCCCACCGGGGTCAGATCATAGATGTCGAAATAACGCACCCGTGCAGCGTCCAAATCCGCCTGCATTGTGCGCAACTCCACGTTCTGCATTTCCAGCTCGACCTGATGTACATGCAAATCGTGGAGCACATGACGGATTTCTTCAAACGACAGGGCTTCTATGTTTTCTGGCGACAGAGGCGGCATTTTCCCTGGAAAACTCATATAGCTGGCTGGCTGGCTGGCTGGCTGGCTGGCTGGCTGGCTGGCTGGCTGGCTGGCTGGCTGGCTGGCTGGCTGGCTGGCTGGCTGGCTGGCTGGCTGGCTGGCTGGCT
>CAIMCT010000093.1 GCA_903839535.1 uncultured Desulfobacteraceae bacterium | reverse complement strand
GTCAATCGTCAACAGAATTCTCTCGGTGCGTCCTCTGGTGTTCATCGGGCTCATTTCCTATTCCCTCTACCTGTGGCACTGGCCTTTTGTGGCCTTTGCCAGGTACCTGCTGTTCCGGCCCTTTTACGGGTATGAGCAGGCGGGTATCATTCTGGCTTCCTTGGCCGTATCAATTCTGTCGTGGAAATACATTGAGTCTCCGTTCCGCGGCAAACAGATGCTGCTGCCGGAAAGAAATAGGCTTTTTGCTGTGGCAGGCGTTGTGATGGTTGTTGCTTCGGGGATTGGCGGGGTAATTCATCTCCAAAACGGGATGGGTTGGCGCTATCCTGAGATGGATGCAACGCTTCAAAAGGTGACACACAATCCCAAAATTGAAAAACTTGATGAGTGGGAAAAAATCACAGAAAATATAGCTGAAGGCTCAATACCTCCGATTGTCGGAGCAAAAAATGCTGCGCCGTCGTTTGTTCTGGTGGGTGACTCCCATGCTATGTCAATGACAACGGCACTGGAATATGAGGCGAATCTGTTCAGACTGTCGGGTTTCATTATCCCCCGAAATGGAGTCCCGTTTTTGCTTGGGATTAATAGCCGAGGTATTGCTGATGAAGTCGCACACAATAATGCCGTTCTTGCCTTCATTAAAAATCATCCCGGTATTAAAACGGTTATTTTGGTCTCTCGTTGGGCAGTATACGTCCATGGGCAATTGATAGAAAAAAATCAAGAGTTTTTGAATATCAAATTACATGATGTCTTTGGCCAGTACAATAGAGATCAATCGAATGCATTTCTTCTTGACGTCGGCTTGAAGAGGACGGTGAAGGCACTTCTTGCCATGCATCGGAACGTGGTACTTGTCTGTGATGTACCGGAAATCGGCTATGATGTTTCTCGGTTTTATGCGATTTCGTCGCGGTTTCCCAAGATGGTGAGTGGCTTGAATATTCGTCCAACCATTGCGGAGTACAACAGTCGCCAGCACGAAGTTCAGGCAATAATGAACGAACTGGCGCTATTGCCTGGCGTAACCGTGATTCATCCTGAACGCAAAATGTTCGATGAAAATGGTAAGGGCAGGTTTATGGCCAATGGTGAACTTCTCTACAATGACGGCGATCACCTTTCAGTGGCAGGTGCCATTTATGTTGCCCCGGTCTTTGATGATCTCTTTAAGGCAATGGCTCAGAAGTGAAAAATGTTAGGAAGGTCAAGCTGGATGCAATCGCAATTACCGCGTATTTTGGTGTTGCAATCTTCCGGTCTATACTTAATTTCAAAAAATATGATCAATGCTTGATATGGCAGACGTTTGGTATGCCGTAATTGATTTTACCTCAACAAAATGCCAAGTAACGATACCTCTTACGATCAATACGACAGCCTGAAGGCTTTGATGATGGTCAAGGTGTTGGATGATTAAAATGACCGGGACTATGATGCAGATAACAGTACCACTCTATTTTGTTTTTGTGATAATTTTTTTTGGCGGTTGTATTACTCTGTTCTTTGGGTGGTCTGTTCGGCATGTGTTGCTTGGAAACTATAGGTTTGGTGCATTTGGAGAGGCAATGGTCTCTGTTGCTACATTTCCTTCACTGGCAAAAAAGGTGGTGCTTGAATTTACTCGAAATGGCTTCGATCAGGTGATTGAAGATCGCGTTTCTTCGCTGGACGGGTTTAAGAATTCCGGCATGTTGCAGGCTGGAGTGCTTGACGATAAGGGATATCTTATCTTTTCATCGTATGATAACGTCAAAAAAAAATCTTCGGTTCAACTTCTTCGCATTCACGATCAGCAGATCATCAAGGTGTGGACGCCGGATATGGATTTGATATGGGCGAGGGTTAAAAGTAAATGCCGTAAATCAAATGCACGCATTATCCATCCCCTTTTGCTGCGGGATGGAGGGCTGGCGTTTAGTATGGATTCGCTTGTAAAAATAGGGCCAACCTCATCTGTTGAGTGGGTTAGTAACTGTATGTCAACTCACTCGGTGGAGCAGGATGCTGAAGGAAATATATGGATCTCTTCGAGGATGAAACCTTCCTCTTACGAGGGTGTGTTGAGTCATCTGGATGATGCCATTGCCCAAATATCTCCAGAAGGAAACGTGCTCTTTAAGAAGTCTGTGGCAAAAATTCTTTATGAAAATGGGTATCGTGGCCTTCTGGCCGGTGGTTTTCGTGGACGACCTCAAGAGGACCCTATTCATCTTAATGAAGTTCAGCCAGCCGTTATGGATTCAACATACTGGAAAAAGGGCGATGTGCTGTTGAGCATGAAGCATCGCAGCACGGTTGCCCTTTATCGGCCAAGTACTGACAAGATTATTTGGCTCAAGACTGGCCCCTGGATGAACCAGCATAGTGTGGATTTTGTCAGCGATCATGAGATTTCGGTTTTTGGAAATAATGTGATCAGTGATGCAACGGGTGATGTGTTGATGGATGGGCACAACAACGTTTATCTTTACGATTTTGCCAATGGATCGGTCTCTACGCCCTATGATAAGGCAATGTGTTCTCTGGCGGTCCGCACCAAATATTCGGGGCGCTCAAAAGTGCTTTTGAATGGAGATGTGTTTATTGAACAGACGGACTACGGGCGTCTTCTTCGTCTTGCTCCTGACAGGGCGATATGGGAGTTTGTGCCTCGGTTAGGCAACAATCAACTGGCGATGCCGATTTATAGCCGTTACCTGACTGAAGAGGAAGTTCGGCATGTTTTAATAACATCTTACCCGTAAAAACCTTTATCGTATGCCAACCAGCAGATCTTCCCATCGTCATCATCGTCGTCGGCACAGTTCCAGCAAACGTGGCCAGAAAAGGGTTGCCGAAGAGGTGTCCACCGAAACCCTGGTAAAGTTTGTCCGCAAGCACAAAACGCTCGCGATAATCGTTGGCGTGGCCATTACCGCCTTACTTGCGATGTACGTTTTTGTCCACCTGATAGCCCCATCGGTGGAGTGATAAGGGTGCTTCCCTTATTATTAATCGCTTATTTGCGATGAACGATTTTTGGGGTTGCCAGCCGTCTCTGTTTTTGATTTATTGTAGTTTATGGCGTTTTATTTCCCTGAGCCCCAACCCCTGGGAACGCCGAGCTCCAGCTCGGCACGCTAATCCGCTTTGTTGACCGCCTAGTCAGGGTGAGC
>CAIMCT010000092.1 GCA_903839535.1 uncultured Desulfobacteraceae bacterium | reverse complement strand
CCTGCCGCCATTTGGCGCAGATGAAAAAGAGCCAGCACAGTTTCTCTTCCCCATCAGTCAAATTAAACATCGTCTTCAATGATGCCATGCCTATTTCAAGCTCGGAGCTGCCCTGATATTGAAGCTGGTTGCACTTTTGTTCCAGAATCAGTAAAATTTGCTCAACGAGGCGCTGAATTTTTCCCCTGGTAAAACTTTCGGTGATAATGTCGATTTCCTGGGGATATGTTACCGGGTTTTCTGTACACTGCAAGATTTCATCACTGAAATAATCTTTATCTTTCTTGCTCAACATGCCGATGACAAGTTTTACAATATTTTCATCTTCTTCCGGAATGAGCCACTGGATAAAGTCCAATGTTTCCTGATCCAGAATAGGAAGACAATGCATTAGCCTGCCGGTGTAAATTATGCATTGTCTGATGGAGAAAATCCTGTTTTTGTCGCTGTCGATGTTGCAAGTGATACTGTTGAACAGACTTTCATGCTGATATCGACGTGACTTTTTTCTCATCTTTCACCCCTCCTTCGCTGGATTCTGATTTCAGGCATCTGTTCGTTGATCTTCTTGAACTCGAGCCGAATAAACATTTTCATTGTTTGAAATTACCATATCATGATAGTGTTCCATATCGTGGTATTGTTATTCATTTTTTTAAGAAAAATCTTGATGCCGAAAATCCGAATAAACATTTTCATTGTTTGAAAGTACCATATCATGATAGTGTTCCATATCACGGTGCGATTATTCATTTTTTAAGAAAAATCTTGATGCCGAAAATCCGAATAAACATTTTCGTTGTTTGAAAGTAACATATCATGGTAGTGTTCCATATTGCGGTACGATTATTCATCTTTTAAGGAAAATACTGATGCCGAAAAAATTGAGTGACCACAGAAGTTACGGGGAGAAACTGATCAGCCTGTTTGCCAAGCTGCTATTTTCCAAAGAGCGCTATTCCCTTACTGAACTATCCAATATGCTCGGTTGTTCAAAGCAGAGCGTCATGAGGCTCGTCAGCGACATCCGGATGGCATACAGCGTGGAAATCGAAGAAAGCAGCCATGGGAACAGAAAATATTACCGCATGGTCAAGCAGGGGAAAGCAACGCCAGTGATTCCGTTGACTGAGTCAGAACTTACCGCCTTGCAGATGTGCAAGACATTTACGGAACATCTCTTGGGCGATCAGTTTTATCATGAGGCTACCCGTGCATTGGAGAAAAACCTGCCATTGACAACACGTTCGGGCGGTTTACCATCCCGGCACTTTGCCTCCTTCAGCACTGGGACCATTGACTATACCCCCCATCAGGATAAAATCCGGATTTTGATTGAAGCCATGAATGCAATGAATATCTGCCGGATCACATACCAGGCCTTCATGCAGAAAAAGGCCAAGACCTACCATATCATGCCGTTGAAGATTTTCTCCTACCGGGATACCATGTATCTTCACGCTCGTATGGCTAAGGAACCAGGCAAGGCTTACAAGGAACCGGATTTTGATCCATTGCTGGCGATTCACCGATTTAAAAAGGTGGAAATGACGGATCGTGGCTTTGAATATCCGGCGGATTACAATTTTGAGGCTGTTTTTGATAAGAATTTTGGATTCATGAAGGATGATTGTTTCGAAGTAGTTGCGGAATTCACCGGCTGGGTGGCGCCACATGTGGCGGAGCGCACCTGGAGTCCGGATCAGAAAATCGAAAAGATTGACGATGATAAAATCCGTCTTGGATTTTCCGCCTCATCAGAAGTGGAACTGATCGCCTGGATATTATCCTTCGGAGAAGAT
>CAIMCT010000091.1 GCA_903839535.1 uncultured Desulfobacteraceae bacterium | reverse complement strand
GACAATCACCCGGTTTTTTCCCAGTATTTCCATGATTTCAAAAATCCCAGGACTGGCGGTTTTTCCCGTTAGAGCAACCCTGACTGGTTGGGCGATTTTCCCCAGCTTCAACCCTGCTTCCTCCATGACCGACAGAAAAACTGTCTCAAGTCCTGCAACAGTGAATTCCGATAAGGCTTCCATTCTCTGAACTAACAGGGTTAATGGCTTCAATGCTTCGGATTTCATGAATTTATCAGCGGCCACAGGGTCATAGGAAATTGTGTCCTCATAATAAAAGCGGGCTGCTTCCGCCATTTCATCAAGGGTTTTGCTGCGGGCATTCAGTGTCAAAATCACCTGATCCAGATAATTTCCTTCTTCAGCATCATAGTCCCTTGCTTTCAAAAACGGCAGAAGATGAGGTGTCAGTGCGCGGGGCGGAGTCGCCTTGATATGGTCCGCATTCAGGGAAAGAAGCTTGTCCATGTCAAAAACTCCCGCAGATTTTCCAATATGTTCCAGGGAGAATTTTTCGATCAGATCTTTTCGCGTAAAAAATTCCTGATCTCCACATGACCATCCGAGACGAATCAGATAATTGATCATGGCTTCGGGCAAAAATCCCATATCCCGGTAGGCCGTTACAGACATGGCACCGTGACGTTTGCTGAGACGCGCCTTGTCCTTGCCCAGAACCATCGGCACATGCCCAAACACCGGAAGCTCAGCTCCCAAAGCATTATAAAGCATAATCTGGCGAGGAGTATTGTTGACATGGTCATCCCCGCGAATCACCGTGTTGATGCCCATTGCGATATCATCCACAACCACAACGAAATTGTAAGTCGGCGCGCCGTCGCTTCGCTGAATGATAAAATCATCCTGTTCGGCATTTTGAAAGACGATGTCGCCCTTGACCACATCGTGAATGACGGTGATTCCGGTCAACGGAGCGCGAAACCTGACCACCGAATCATCGCTTTTACAGAGTTGCTTCTCCCGGCAGGTCCCGTCATATTTAGGCTTTCCGCCAGTTGACATGGCTTGCTGGCGCATAACGTCAAGTTTTTCTGAAGAGCAGGTACAGTAATAGGCGTGACCAGTATCCAGAAGTTTTTGGACATATTCTGCATAGACGTGGAATCGCCGGGACTGAAAATATGGTCCTTCATCCCAGTCTATCCCCAGCCACTCCAGAGCCTCGAAGATGGTGTCCACCGATGCCTGAGTGGAACGGACCGAATCGGTATCTTCGATGCGAAGTACAAAACGCCCATTGGTGTGTCGGGCGTAAAACCAATTAAACAAGGCGGTTCGCGCCCCGCCCACATGAAGATATCCAGTGGGACTTGGAGGAAAACGAGTAATGACAGTGCTCATTATAATTCACCTGAATTGTAACAATTAGTAAAGAAATAAAATGTTTTTATACAATAAATACAACGTGTTATATTTTTACTATATTACTCAAATATCAATTATAAGTAATTGTCCGATATTGACTTAATGTCATAAAACATAAGAAAATTAAGCATAAAAGCCCTTTTTTTTGAGACTTGATCATCGTTTCGGCCATTTGGGTTTATTTTGTAAATGTGCCTGATGGCGACAAGACACAGATAAATGCATGGCCGAAACGATGATCAAGGCCAACATTCCATTTGGCATTATAGGATGCCACTGCCACCTGCTACATCAACCATAACATAAAAACCACCAACAGACAACATCCACCGGCGATCAAATATGCGGGAATTTTTTCATGTACTACAGCAATTGATCAGCATAAAAGCCATTTTCACATAAAAAGCTTGACAAACCGACTGCATTAAATTACTAATGCCTCGTTTTTCGAATGTAGAAATGTAAAATATATTTTAATTATAAACAGATATTTAGGAGATTACTCATGGCCGTTCCAAAACACAAAACATCCAAGTCAAAACGCGATATGCGGCGATCACACCAAAGTCTTGAGGCACCGTCCCTGTCAACCTGCAAGGAATGCGATGAAGTCAAACTTCCTCATCACGCCTGCCCGAAATGCGGCCATTACAAAGGTAAGAAGGTTATCGAAGGCAAAGAGGATTGATAACGTATGTCTTCTTCAGTGCATGAATCCAGCACACCGCTCCATGGTCTGGATGCCGAGTCCAGACAGATGGTTCTCGACATCGTCACCAAGATAAAGGTGCGGCTATTAACCCGTGAGAATATTCTTGAGTTTGATCGCAAAGAGATATTCCCAGAAGATATCGTCCGCACCCTGCTGGGCCCTGATATCGGCCTTCAACTGCTCTTTATTCCTGAAGTCTATGGTGGAATGGGCGGAGGTGCAAGAGACTGCTGCGCCTTGACCCGCGAAATGGCCGGTATCTGCCTGGGCGTGGCCACCGCTTTTTTTGCCATTCAACTGGGCTCGGACCCTCTTATCGTAGGCGGCACCGAAGAGCAAAAAGAAAAATGGATAGGTGCCATCGCTGAGGGTCGTTCCCTGGTGGCTTATGCCGTAACAGAATCCGGTGCGGGCAGCAACCTGGCCGCCCTGAAAACTAGGGCCGACCCGATTTGCGACGATTCCGGAGCTGTTACTGGATATCGGATCAACGGCTCCAAGCAATTCATCTCCACCGGCGGATATGCGGATTTTATAACGCTTCTGGCTGTTACCCCGGAAGGGCCTTCTTTTTTTGTCGTTGAAAAAGGAACTCCTGGTTTTGTACAAGGCAAGGGGGAAGAAAAACACGGGATACGGGCATCCAACACCTCACCGCTCACCTTTACCGACGTTTTTGTGCCGGTTGAAAATCTTGTGGGCGGGGTGCCGGGTCAGGGATTGAAACAGGCCAATTCAGTTTTTGGATACACCCGGCTGATGGTTGCCGCAATGGCGCTTGGCGCTGGAGAGGCTGCGCTTTCCATAGTCATTCCATACTCCAAAGACCGGATACAGTTTGGCTCTCCACTGTCCGAAAAACAAGGATATACCCACAAACTGATTGTTCCCCATATCGTTCGCTTTGAAGCAGCTTCCAGTTTCCTGGATGAAATCGCCTTGCGGATCGACTCCGGAGATACGGATCTTCAGGTCGAAGGCGCCATAGCAAAGCTGTTTGCCTCCGAAGCCGCCAACCACGCGGCTGATGATGCCATTCAGGCGCTTGGCGGCTATGGATACATCACTGAGTTCGGGGTTGAAAAAATCAAACGGGATGTAAGAATCACCTGCATTTACGAAGGAACCAGCGAAGTTTTGCAGAATATCATCAGCATTTTCCGCTGGAAAAAAACCTGGAAAACCAAAGGCGAATTTTACAGATCCATTGCAAAAGAAATGGCAGCGCTGCATCAGAAAAGCGATCTGGCCGGCTGCCTGTTTTACGGAATTGCAGCAGAAGCGCTGAACCGAACAATTCTTCTTGCCCACGAAAACCGCCTGACCCGAAGTCAGCATGTCATGTTCTGCCTTGCTGATATGATGACCAATGTTGAGGTCGGTGCAAGCCTTGCCCGAAAGGCCGTTGCTTTAGGCATCAGCAACGATCCACATGTTCAAAAGGTTCAGGCGGCATCCAGAATTTTTGCCGCCGAGGTTGCACAACTTGTTTACCAGAATATGCTGAAAATTCTGATGGGAAATGGTCTGTTCTCTTCAGTAACTGTTTCTGAATTTCTGGAATCCATTTCCTGCCAGCAGCTCCCCTTCGCCTACGCCAATACTGTTCAGGATATGGACAGGATTTGCGATCTGGTTTTTCATAATGAGAAATGAATGTAGGGGCGAAATTGCCAGTAGATATTTTGGCCACCCTGTGGTCATGTAAAGAATAAATACAAGGAAACGGAGACAACCGTGACAGCCCGTTCTGAAAAACAAACCATCGTAGTAACCGGAGGCTCAAGAGGAATAGGCAGAGCGATCTGTATCGCTTTGGCTGGGCCGGAGACAACAGTCTATTTCAACTATGCTTCCAACAGCAATGCCGCAGCCGAAACCCAGGAGAGAATCAGGGATGCTGGTGGACTGGCTACTGGAATTTGCGCTGACATTTCATCAGAAACTGCAATGACGGATTTTTTTCAACAAATTCTTTCTGAAACCGGTCGAATTGATGTGCTGGTCAATAACGCAGGCATGACCCGCGACGGACTTCTGGTGAGAATGAAGGCGCTCGACTGGGATACCGTGATGGATGTCAATCTGAAAGGGGCTTTTCTCTGCACCAAAATTGCTGCAAAAACCATGATCAAGCAGCATTCAGGCCGGATTATAAACATCTCCTCTGTGGTTGGGATCACGGGAAATTCCGGCCAGGCCAACTACTCAGCTTCCAAAGCCGGAATGATTGGATTTACCAAAGCCGTAGCCAAAGAGCTGGCATCACGCAATATCACTGTGAATGCGGTTGCTCCCGGATATATTGAAACAGATATGACCGATGCGCTTTCTGAAAAAAACAAAGACACCATGTTGCAGCAGATCCCTCTGGGCCGGTTTGGAAGGCCGCAGGATGTGACGGCTGTTGTCGTTTTTTTGGCATCTGAAGCCGCTTCCTACATCACCGGCCAGGTGATCCATATCAGCGGCGGAATGTATATGTAAGACAGAAGGCGAATTACAATTAACCCATCACATCGGCAAGCAGAAAAACAGCCGTTTTTTTACTTGCTGCGCACTTTTTTACGATTCTTAAGGAGGAAGTATGTCCATTG
>CAIMCT010000090.1 GCA_903839535.1 uncultured Desulfobacteraceae bacterium | reverse complement strand
TGCTCCTTGTTGCATTTGTTGTGTGTGTGTTTGAGCATGTCACTGGGTGATCGCAGGTTGCGGATGGCGTAAAGACCACTGCCGGTGATGTTTGATGTTTTGTGGGTTGATCCTTCTACAGTTTTGTAAATGAGCCAGCCGCGCTTGATGTAGGTTGCATAGGGTTCCCAGCATCCTCCAAGGTTGTTGAAGATCATGTTGTTATTTGACATCCAGAAACGCAGTACGCTTTCTTGTATGTTGAGAATCTTTGCGGCTACTCTGATGCTAAAGATGCTTTTATCATCTAGCAGGAAGGCATCGGTGAACTCCACCTTCTCTATGAAGGTCATGTTCGTGACATTGATATGTATGGCATCTGCGAACTCTGCCATTTCTATGCTGGTCATGATTGGAGAGGTTTTTATGGCGTTGTTTTCTTGGATCATGGCTACTGCACTACCCTGTGTTCGTGCTGAAGAACCTTGATCTTGCAAGAGCTGAGGATCTTTTGAGCCTCAACACAATCGACACTTTTCCCTAGCCTTAGCCGCTGACAACAATACTGGAACAGATGGCGAATTATAGGAACTGATAAAAATTGACAAAGGCCTGCATAAGTAAATGCCGCGCATGGGAGTGTCTCACCTGTGTCTATACGTTCCACCATCCAATACTTCTCAATAACATGATCCATCGGCAGCAAAGACCCGTCTCTTGCCGTCAACCAATCATTTAATATAAGCCAGTCGTTAATGTGATCTGCGTTAATCGGAAACATACCAGCCACGGTATCAACACAAAAAGTCTTGTCAGTCATAGCTGTAGCTCATTGCCATCAGGCAGGCTTCGCGCTTGAGGAAGTGGTAGCCTCTTCTCGGCCTCCCATATGCTTCTGGAAGATCAGCCGAAAATTTGGCCGATTTTTTTTCACAGATAACCTTTGGGACTTTCTCAAGAAAATGTTTGTGCTGAAGCTCGGAATCACCCTCTTTGCGCTCGCTGTTGATGATGTCAACAATCTCAAGGCTGTTCATCATGCGGCCTTTCTTTTGATGACTGGATCCAACACAAAGGAATCTCTGAAAGATTTGTGGTTTCTGATCCAGATGACGCCCTTGTTGGTGAATGCTGGAGACCGGCAGAAATGGCCATTGATAACTTCTTCCCTGAGCCGCAAATATCCCCGTTCGATAAACTCGGCATAGGGTTCGTAGTTGCCATGCAAGTTCTTGAAGATGATCTTGTTGGAAACCAGCCGTGCCCTAAACTCTGACTCCTTGGTGTTGATTTCCTTGGCGGTTTCCCTGACGCTGCGAAGGGTTTTCTCGTCGATTGCGAAGTCGTCATAGACTTCGACTTTTGGGGCGTCTTGTTCGATCTTGGCAGAGAGGGTGGCTTTCTGGGCTTCGAGTGCTAAAACCTTTTCGTCGTAAGCCAGTAGCAGACCTCGCAGAGTGGCTGGGTCGTTGAGCATCTTCAGTGGATCGTGTTGAGCCTTCGCCCTGAAATAACCATCCACGAGTTGTTCTTGAACATCCCATGCCAGATCGTCAGTGAACGCTTTGACCAACTTCATGTAGCCGCGCTCGGTGATGAGCGCACCTGTTTGAGCCCCGTCACCAAATATGCCGGGAACGTCTGTCCGAAAAACGGACATACCTTTAGAATCAAGAAGATAGAAGTGTTTTCCTTCAATAAATCGTTCCCGATTATCCGCAAACCGTTTTCTGGCCGTCCCTTCGGGTCTTTGGTGAACCTTGTCGATCATGGCGAAGGTCACGACGCGCTGGCCTTGATATTCGACAACTGGTATTTCAGTGTTGCAGATTGCGATGATATTGTTCACGGTTCGCTACTCCCTATAATCAATGACTTCTGAAATCATTGTGTATTTCATGATTTGTTTCCCAGCTTAAATCCCGTTTTTTCTATAGCATTAAAAAAACGCTTAGACCCCATTTTATCTACAATTCTTCTGCATTTCATTTTTTCGCCACTTGTTAGTTCCCTTTTCAGTAGGGCTTCTTCAATCCAAGCTACTTCTGAAATGCCAGCTCTCTGCGCTGATTGCATTACACAACTAATTGCTTTTGCTGCACGTTCCTGTCCTGAATCGGGGCAGTCCGGATCACGGGTAGAATGCCCTAATAAGATGAGTACAGCATAAGGTGTTAATAAATAATGACTGCCATCTTTACTTAAAACTGCATCTGACATTTTAATTTTCCAAACAATATGCGTTTACTGTTATTAGAGAAGGCCTGATGTTACAAGCACCGGGCTTTCTCGTGATTTGAGGAATGTCGAGATGGCTCTTTCGACATCTCGACATTCCATTGCAATGATTGCCAGGCCACGGTTATCCGATACGGTTCGCAAGAAGGCTTCCTGGCTTTCTGTTGTCTTGCCGCCTTTGCGCTTGCACTCGATGGCGAGCAGGTGGCCGGACTTGAGCTGGCCAATGATGTCCGGGCATCCAGTGAAACCGAACCTGACAAAGCGTTTATGCGTTCTGCCTTCCTTGGTGGTGTAAGTCGAACTGGCTGCGCCGGTGTTGAATCGCTGTGCCCAGGCGACGTTCGGGCACAGCGCCAGGTATTGCAGGATGGTCTTTTGAATCTCATGCTCCGTTTCTACATGGCGAAACGATCTGTGATTAAAACAGGCTTGTCTCATCATCATGATGCCCATTTATTACCTTGCATTCTCAATTTTCACAACCGTAAAATCCAGTTTTGGCAATGAAAAGGTTTTATCCTGAAGCGAGAAGCTGGGCTTCCATACCAGTGTTCTGCGCATGGTGCATTTTGTGCCTTCCTCCTGTCTGAAATTTTGCAGCACATAATAGGTTCTGGCTGGTTTTGGGTTTTCTTCCTGGTAATAATGGATGCTGTCCGGTGTCGAGTAGGATATGCCGTTGCAAGTCACCCTGACGGTTCGGATCGCAAAGAACTCGTGATATGCGCCAAGGTTCCTGCGATAGTCCAGTATGAGATCATCGGCTCTGTTGAACCCAACAACCTCTTCTTTGCCGATTAAGATGGGCGGTGTTTCGATGAATGTTGTCTCTATTGCTACAACAAGGACGAATCCAGCAATGATTCCAATCAATGAGCCGATGATCTTGGTCTTCATTACAGAGTGTGAACATACTCTACTTTCAGCTTTATCAGTGATGTCTATACAGGCATTCATAGTGATTCCTTCATTTGTTTATCGAATGTTTTAGATATTCCCATAGGGCAAGGCCTAGAACCGTGAATATGGCACCGATGGCCCAGACGATGCCCTTTTTTAACAGTTCGCTTTTCAGTTCGTCACTGGTGCGTTTACGCTCGATGACGCGCTTGTGGTACTCGTAGTGTTTTTCAATGTCGCCATCGGGAACCAGCTCGTTTGTCAGGCAGTCGATCCGGTCGCTGATGAGTTCCACGATCTTCTTATCGATGCGTGACTGTGGCGGTGCATTTTTTTCTATCTCGGCCATTTTTTACCCCTAAAAACGGCCTAGAACAGCCGTAGAATCGCTTATCTGTGTGTCACCCATCCCAGGGTAGCGGGCGGTGGTCA
>CAIMCT010000089.1 GCA_903839535.1 uncultured Desulfobacteraceae bacterium | reverse complement strand
TTGATATTGTTGTATTTAAAAAAACAAAGATTTTTTAAAATATCCTATTAAATCAAGTACTTACGTTTTTTAGAGGCAAAAAACTTGATAATCGAGTATAAACATCAAAAGGAAAAAAACACCATGAAAAAGACATTGGTAAGTGCTTTCTGTTTTATTATTTTGATACTTGCTACAGTTGCTTTTGCCACACCAGTTCCAGATACGGGTCAGAGCAAGTGTTATAACGACAGTGTTGAGATCACTTGTCCTTCACCTGGTCAACCATTTTATGGGCAGGACACCCAATATACCATCAATCCAATGTCATACACAAAGCTTGATGGTAGCGGAAACACTCTGCCTGATTCCGCTGCGTCATGGGTTATGGTGAAGGATAATGTCACTGGGTTGATCTGGGAGATGAAAACAAACATGGATGGGGTAGAAAACTACAAAGACCCCCATGATGCAGACAACAGATACACATGCTCATTTCCTCCTGGAGCACCCAACATCGAAGACTTTATTAAAGCCCTGAATGATGCACATTATGGTGGTTACAGCGACTGGAGACTTCCTACCATCAAGGAATTGACTTATATCGTTAGTTACGACATTCATGATACAGGACCTGCAATAGATAATGGATATTTCCCAAACACGGTTTCGTCCTTTTACTGGTCCTCAACTACGGACGATACATACGTCGGGCTCGTGAATTTCTCTGGTGGACGCTTCTACAGTAAGAGCTTCGATTCCTATATCCGCGCTGTTCGTGGGGAACAAATTCAATCAGCCTATATGGATAACGGCAATGGTACGGTTACTGATACTTCTACTGGCCTAATGTGGCAGAAAGCCAGTTCTTCCAACAATACCTGGGAGCAGGCGCTGGCCTATTGTGAGGGTCTGAATCTTGGTGGCAATACAGACTGGCGGCTGCCTACCTTAAAGGAACTACGCAGTTTGGTGGACTATAACCGGTATAATCCGGCGATCAATACGACTTATTTTCCGAATACTTCGGCCGTGTCGTGGTATTGGTCGAGTACTACCTACGCGTACGATACTACCATCGCGTGGGGCGTGTATTTCCACGACGGCTGCGTCGAAAGCTACTATAAGTACAATAGCTATTATGTGCGGGCCGTTCGGGGAGGACAGCCTGGAGCATTGGGTAATTTGGTTATTTTCCCAGCCAAGCGAGATGTGGCTAAAGATGCAGGAACCACTACATTCAGCGTGTCCAATACCGGAACAGGAACCATGCCTTGGACAGCCGTTGTGACACCAGCAAGCAGTTGGCTTACAATTAAATCTGGTATCAGCGGTACCAATTCTGCTACGATCACATGCAGTTATTCCGCCAATACCACGTCATCATCCCGAACTGCTACCATCAGGGTAACAGCATCCGGTGCAACTGGCAGTCCCAAAGATGTAACGGTGACACAAGCACCAACACCTAAACCAACTCCAACTCCGAGGCCAACACCAACAGCAACACCTACACCAACCCCCACTCCTAAGCCAACTCCAACACCGAGGCCAACTCCAACACCTAAACCAACACCAACACCAACTCCTAAGCCTACAGCGTGTACGGCAACTATAGATGGCAATTTGTCGCTCCATGTACCATATATTACCTATCCCGATCCAGGAGTCGTATCACTTTGGGTGGATTTTGTTTATGAGTTCAGCCCTACTTACCCTGCTTTGATGCTTTTTAAATTGACAACTTATGCTATTATAACAAATCCTTCTTTTTCATGTGCAGCATCAACACTGTCAGGTGATTTGAAAATCCATATTCCTGATGTTCTGTTTCCGGATGGAATCACTCATCGGTCCGTGGATATGGAATACAGTCCGGCTCTTTCCACCGATGTCAATGCCTACTTTATTGTTACAAAAATTGAGTGAGAGCATTTAAGTTTTCCAACCACCAGAGCAGATAATTAGACACCAGCCTTTAAGGTTTTTATCCCTTATCGGCTGGTGTTTTGATTTTGCCATCAAACTTTCATTTCAGCCCCACTTCCCGTCCAAGCCATGAATCCGAATGTTAACTTTGGTACTAAAGTTAACATTCGACAAAATCAATTAAGAATAATCATATCATATAGTTAATGCTGTTTTCCCCAATATTGGATTTTTGGTTGTATTTTTTAACGTTATGTTTTAGTGTTCATAGCATTAAAAATTAACATTGAGAGCGGGGGGGGAGAACATGCCAAATCCGAATCATCCTGTAAAAGACAGCCAAACTAAAGTCGATCCCATAAAATCAATCAAGGACATCAAGTCCATCAAAAAGCTCCTGAAGAACAATCTCAGGGATTATGCTCTGTTTATTATCGGGGTGAATACAAATCTGCGAGCATCTGACTTGGTAAATATCACAGTCCAACAAGTTCAAGATTTGAAGCCGGGGGATGACCTGGTGCTGACTGAACAGAAAACCGGAAAGGGAAGAAGGATCACCCTGAATGCTGTTTGTGTCGCCGCCATAGAAAATCTTCTGGGGTCACAAATAATCGAAGATGAAGCTCCTTTGTTTAAATCCAGAAAAGGTGGGAAGCTCTGTGTCCAATCAGTCCATCGTCTGGTGAAGGGATGGTGCAAACAGATTAATTTGACGGGAAATTATGGTTCACATAGTCTGCGAAAAACCTGGGGGTATCATCAGAGAGTTACATTTGGTGCGGATTTGCCAACTCTGATGGTATGCTTTAATCACAGTACCCAACGGCAAACATTGAAATACCTGTGTGTCCAGCCGGGAGAAGTGAAAGCGATTTACCAGAATGAGATTTGATAAGAGGCTTCCCCAGATGCGCCAGGACAGACGATAATCGAGTGTTGCTTATGGCAGCATGGGTGAAAACCAATATCTGAGAAAGAAGGAAGCGGGGATTCAATGACCGGATACCAAACGCAACGGCTGACCATATTCCCAAGAGGTGTTTTATTTGGGCCTATTATCCCCGCCATAGGTACATACAAAGAAGAACGCCGAAAAGCAATACCAAAAAATGAAGTATCGAATCGAAGATTCCACTAATGCCACCGAGAATAATGCCTGGTATTATTATCTGTCAAAGAATTACATCAGAAGAATGGAATATTCCGGTATTGGAGAACCACCACATATCGAACGTTTTCAGGATGTTGGATAATGCCATAGTGATAACTCACTGATATTATGGTGATTCATATATGAACCAGATATTCTTCCGGTGGACGAATTGGCATAAATTACAATAATCAAGTAAATGTAATTATATCAGGAAGATAAGAAACAGCTTGAACGATTCCTCCACCGGAGATAAAATAACGTGTCATATCATTTGTTTATCTCCTTTTATATCGAATTGTTTTCGGTGCAAAAAACTACCGGCAGTGTTTTTTTTTAGGGGGGGGTACACCGGAAAAGGCTTGAAACATCCTGATTTTTATATTAATTATATACCTGCTGTCTGAAACATTGCCCCGACTTGAGGGGATTGAGACGGGGTAGTTCACGAGAAGAATCTATAATTTATAGGAGGAAAAATGGAAACACCCAGAAGTATCGTAATATTCTTGCAGTATTTATATGAAACAGCAAAAAATAAGAGTATTGTAGAAGAAAAAATTGGAGATAAAATTGTTCCATTAACAAATCATATTATCAAAGTATTGAAGTGGAAAGATGATGTGAATTTACATAAACATCTAGACGATATTCATAAATGGTTTATGAGAATTCAAATGTATAAGTATAAATATAAAAAACGACCTAAACAACAAACCTTGTACGAACTTATATTTGAAGATCGAATAAACTGTCTTGAAAAAATTAATAAAATTGTTAGGAGAGAATTAAGTAAATATCACGATTTAACAGTTATAAGAACAGACGAGCGAGTTTATGAGATTATGAAAGCAATGATGTGGGAAATTTGTGGTGATATTTCACAGGATAAATGTGAGGATTTCGAAGATTACTATTTCTACAAATATAACAAATAATATAATATTGACCAACGTCAGAAACCCCACAGCTTTAGCGTGGGGTTTCCGAAATCAATTTAAAAGTCTGAATCATTGCCCCGATTTGAGGGGATTGAGATTTAACAACCTTCCAACCAGTCCTCCTATACAACCGTCCGAATCATTGCCTCGACTTGGGGGATGAAAAACTGAAACAAAGCATTATCGCCGCATCTTGTTTTGGCTGCTTGGATGGTTTCGTCGCGGTTACTGGTCTGGGATTGATCGTAATAAAATACCCTGCCAACCAGTTTCATTTTACTTGACCAGTGCTGATACTTCCCGGATACCTTGCCTCATTATCCGGTTGAAGAATGTTATTGTTGACTTAAAGTGCTGAAATTCATACAGGGATAATGTGACTGTTTAACATCAGGGGATTGGTGAATTTACATTAAATAAATGAAACCTCTCACTTTTATGATATTACTTGATGACTGCCGGAAAGGTTATGGATGTTGGGAATGTGCTGGCAATTTCAACTGGGTTGCTTTCGGTCATGTTTTGCAGTGCGAAGTAACCATATATGATTTCTTAGGATGATCTTTTCATGAAGGAAATTACAAATAGAACAGCCTTAATTATTACGCCCAAAGAACCGTTTAAAGAATGGGCAAAATTCTACAACAATGAATCAATAGAAGAACTTACCGATCGTTTGAATGAAAAACACATTTATTTAATTGGATTTGCCACCGAGGAATATTTGCAGGATGACCTAAGTCCATACTGTGCTGAAATATTTGAATACGAATTAACGAGTTGGAATTATCTCAAACACGAATGGCCGGAAGACCGGAGCAT
>CAIMCT010000088.1 GCA_903839535.1 uncultured Desulfobacteraceae bacterium | reverse complement strand
CCAACCCCCACGGAAGCATCACTTCATGGTGGATTGCACTTCCTTAATCTTATCGGTAATATTGTTTTTTATCCACTCTTCATCCCACCATTCAATCGGGTTGACAAAGGTGTTTCTGACCAGCATGGCATAGTGCAAATGATCACCGGCAGCCATGCCGGTACTGCCCGTATATCCGAGAATGTCGTTTTTGGAGACCATCTGACCCACCGTGACATTAAAGCTGTGCAGGTGAGAATACATGCTGAACAGCCCAAATCCATGATCCAGCAGAACTGTATTGCCATAGATTCCGACGAAATCCATGAACACAACCTTGCCGTTATTGGCGGCGGGAACGGGAGACTTCCTGATGGATGCCAGATCCACTCCAAGATGATCCTGCCGGTCAACCTCTTTACCCTCGTACATGTATATTCTGTGATCTGCAAACCCGGCCCTGGGAGCGGAATTGGGAAGACGGGTAAAGATTCCTTCCCAGTACAACTTATTGTCGCTTGCCGCAACAGCGGATAAAATTTTCTGGTAATTGGATTCGCGAAGTTCCTTATTCACCTTTATGAATTTGGCCAGCATGGGCTTTTGGCTATCCGGCGGAACCTCCACATCAAATTCAGGCATTTTTTGGTTCAAAAAATTGTCGTTTAAAGAAATGGTATCTGTTTTGAAAATCTTTCGTTTGATGTGATGCGGAAAACCCGATCTAGCTGCATTTCCTGCCTGATCGACCGCCTTTATGAAAATTTCGGTTCCAGGTTTCTGAGAATGATTCATCGCAATAAATGCAAGATGGATTCCCATATCACTGAAATACCCGGCCTGACCCGGATAAAACATATCCCCAACCATCACCCCGCTGGTTGGACAGGGTTCAGAGAGCCGGTAGATGACAAGACCTGCCCCACCCTGATTCAGGTTGAGAACCCGATTCAGCATCACAATTTCCGGAGGCCGCGAATCAATGAGAACCTCTTTTTCGATTGTGGTTTTATTGCCGTTAAACCAGCCCAGCCAGGAATTATCCCGGACCATTACCCGAAATATGGCCTTGCCATCGGTAATTCCCAGCTTTTTGACATCCACCTTGACGGGAACAGACAGCGTATGGACAGGCACCAAATCGGATGATCCTTTCAGCGGATAAATGTCATTCCGAAGAACCATTTCCCTGCCATTTTGCTCAATGGCCACCCACACTTTTCGAATACCGCTTTTGGCATCAGACAGATTGAGAACAAATTCCTGGGAAGGGTTTAGAAAAGAAGGAATTTCTGTGGCGATAACTGGCTTTTCCCCTTCCAGCCGACTCCACAGAAACCATACAGATACCAATGCGATGCACACCAGCATCAGTACTACCAGACGAATGATAAATTTTACAGGATCAAGTTTATTTTCCACTGCATTTCAATCCATTTTTTTAAATAAACCACAACATGTCATCAGCGCAACGAACTCCAACAGCGCGATCCCCCATTTCTTTCCAAAGAACAGATCAACGGGTGTTTCTTGACATTCTGACTTCCGGCTTTACGCTTCGCGCTTTATTTTTTCGCATGAAATCAGGATGGCAAAGTAGAAAGTTCAAGATCAAGGCGAGCAAATCCTG
>CAIMCT010000087.1 GCA_903839535.1 uncultured Desulfobacteraceae bacterium | reverse complement strand
GGTATCAATAGCCGCGGGTTTCAACCCGTGGTAACATCGGAGGTTCAATCGATAGCCATGGGTTTTAACCCGTGGATATAGTTGCGTTCTATGACTAACCCCAGACTTCAGTGTGGGGATTTTTCAGCCGGTGGACATAAGAAAGAAGGCTGAAGAGTCACCCCTTCAGCCTTCTTTCTTAATTCTTATGACTAATTTTTGCCTTCTGCCTTCTGCGCTTTGCCTTAGTAAGTAAGCGTCATCTCATCCACCAAGTGCTTCGCTCCGGCATACTTGTCCATGATGAACAGTACATATCGGACATCAACACTGATGGTACGCTGCAGTTCCGGTTCGAAAGAAACGTCACCGCTCATGGCTTCCCAGTTACCGTCGAAGGCCAGTCCAACCAGTTCGCCTTTTGCATTCAGCACCGGTGAGCCGGAGTTTCCGCCGGTAATGTCGTTATTGGAAATAAAACCAATCTTCATAACGCCGCCCTCACCGTAAATGCCATAATCTTTTGCTTTGTACAGCTCCTTGAGTTTTGCAGGAACATCGAATTCCCAGTCGCCCGGAACTTCCTTCTGCATCACACCATCAAGCGTTGTAAAATATTTGTAATGAACGGCATCAATCGGGTCATATGATTTTACATTACCATAGGACAGACGCATGGTGGAGTTTGCATCCGGATAGAAAACCCGGTCTTTCTGCATTGCCATCAGGCCATCGATCCAAAGGCGCTGACCTTTAGCAAGATCGGATGTATATTTCACTAATTCAGTACGAATATCCATGCTCTTTTTACTGATCGATTTCGATGCAATGTAAGCAAGGTCATTGTCCAGAACTTTCTGGCTTGGTTTGTCGAGGAATGCTTCGATTTTGGCCTGATCGCAGAACATGGATGTTGCAAACATTTTAGCGGAGAAGTCAACACCACAGCCCTTGAATTTTTTATTGATCAGATCATAAACATCTGGTTTGTACTGAGCTTCGATGTCTTTGCAGAATAGCTCAAACATGGCAGCAGTTACCTTTTTATCGGTAGGCATGTTATAATCCTTAAAGAATGCAGTGAGATTATTCTTCATCGCTTTTGCGGATTCAGCCTGCTTGGCCGGATCTTTTTCAGCACACAGGCTTGACAGGGCACCACCAAGCTGACCGGCAAATCCGATGATTTCAGATCCCTGAGCGAAACATTCCGAAAAATACTGGCTTGCATTATTGAACGGAGCCCGGCCATCAATGGAAGATTTAATAAGATTCAGCGCCTCGCCATATTTCTTCTGCAGAGCCGGATCCTGTGCGATCCATTTGGTAAACTGATCTTCCAGTTCTTTTTTCTTATCGGCAACTTTCAGACGCTTAAGCGCAGCTTCCTGTCCAACAGAGTTTTTATAATAGTTTGTTGAACCAGAGTATTTTGATGAGTATTGAATCTTAACTTTCTGGTCAGCAAGCATATCGGCCAACATGATTTGCTGTTTTACGTCGCGGATCTTAATGCGGTTCGGGTGCAGATATTTCAAAACATCTTCCACTTCATAAGAGGTCATATATCTGGTGGTTCTTCCGGGATATCCCATGATCATGGTATAATCACCCTCTTTTAAGCCCTTAACTGAAACAGGCAAAAAGTATTTTGGCTTCAGGGGTACATTGTCTTTTGAATAATCAGCCGGTTTTCCGTCGGGCGACATGTAAATCCGGAACACGGAGAAGTCGCCGGTCTGACGGGGCCACATCCAGTTATCTGTATCAGCGCCAAATTTTCCGATTGAACTCGGCGGAGCACCAACTAGCCTGATATCGCGATACTGTGTGTATACTAAAAGAAAAAACTGGTTGCCGCCAAAATAGGCGGAAACTCTTGCAGAATGAAATTTGTCGGTTTTTACTTCAGACTGAATTTTCTGTGATTCGTCGCGTATGGCTGTTGCACGGTCGGCTTCACTCATACCATCATTCAGTTTGGCGTTGATCCGCGCAGATACATCCTGGAGGTAATCCAGAAATGTTACTGAAAGATTCGGATTGACAAGCTCTTCGCCTTTGCTCATTGCCCAGAATCCGTTGGTGAGATAATCGTGTTCAACAGTAGAGTGCGCCTGAATCGAGGCGTAACCGCAATGGTGGTTGGTAAGAACGAGTC
>CAIMCT010000086.1 GCA_903839535.1 uncultured Desulfobacteraceae bacterium | reverse complement strand
TCTAATAAATGGAATTTTCAACCTGTTGTCGCAGACGCAGTTCTCTGTCACCACCAAGCTTTGCACAGTATGCTGGATGCGCCTCCTTTAGCCCAATTTATATATGTAGCAAATTTGTTGAGCATGGATTCCGGTCAGGGAATCAGAGAAGGTTTAGTCGCATGTCAAAGGATATTTGGATTCAAGCAATCTGTTGCTGAAGAATTCCTGTGCCGTGCTGATGAAGAAATAGAGATAATGGCTGAATCTTTAAACATTGTGATAGAGCCATTCAAGTCCAATGATTTTGAGTATTCGGAAGATGATCGTGAAAAGGAAATAAACCTGACCAAAGAAATGCGGGACCGGTCGCTTTTGCTGAGTACAGCCCAGAATTTGCTGGGTGCAACCGATGAGGCGGCGATATGGAGAGAAACCTCTCAAGGTATCCAAATCCTATTTGAAATCGACACGATCCTTTTCTTTGCCTACGATCCCGAAAACAACGGCCTTCGGGGGGTTACCCTTCCGGATGCCGCTAAATCTTCAATGATCAAAGACCTGATTGTTCCAATGAAGATGGAAAACAGCCTATTGATTGAATGTCTTCGAACCCGAATAATCACCAACTCCTTCAATCGGCCCACAGATACTGTACCCGGCATATTGGATAAACAAATCATTCGTCTTTTAGGCAGGGAGGGCATAGCTTGTATCCCCATGGTAGCATATAGCGAAAAAGTTGGTGCGATTGTACTGGGTCTGGATATCATGGAATTTTCAAACCTCGAATCTCAATTCAAACTTCTGCAAATGCTCACGGACCAAGCAGCGGTTGCTATTCGTGTTCATTATCTCAGGCGGTCTCAATTGAAACAAATACAATCGGAGCGACTGAGTGCTTCATCATCAATGGCCAGAAAAATTGTTCATGAAGTCAATAACCCATTGAGTATTATCAAGAACTATCTTAAGATACTAGAGATTAAACTCGTGAAAATAGATATGGCAAAGGGTGAAATCAAGATTATCAACGAAGAAATTGATCGCGCTGCTCAGATACTGCTAAGATTGACCGAATCTTCTGAAGATTGGATTCGCAAGATCGAAATGGTTGATGTGAATGAAGTGCTGACTGATTTACAAAAAATAACCCACGAGTTTCTGCTTAACCAGTGCGTTAAACTTCATTTTGACCTAGACCCAAAACTCCCGGCCATCATTGCCGACAAAAACAGCATCAAACAAGTTCTGATCAATCTCATCAAAAATTCCTTTGAGGCCATGTCAAAGGGAGGTGACATGCACATTCAAACCCGGCATATTTCGAGCCGAATCAAGGGGCTGTTCGCTGACAGCAGCCTGGAATATCCAGGATATGTGGAAGTTGTTATTCGTGATGATGGACCCGGTATCTCTGAAGAAATAAAAACACGGCTGTTTGAACCATATACCAGCACAAAAGCAGGCAATCACTCCGGCCTGGGACTTTCAATTGTTCATAACATCATCGAGACCTTAAACGGGACAATCATTTGTGACAGCGAGCCCGGAAAGGGAACAACATTCAATATCGCTTTGCCTATTTCCAATACAGAATAAACCTGCATCAGGAGAAATATTCATGAGCAATAATCCGAAAATTCTGATCGCAGATGATGAGCCCAGATTCTGTGAAAGCCTAAGGCTTCTGCTTGACGGTCATGGGTATGATATCTACATGAGTACTTCGGGCGGCGAAGCACAACAGCTCCTTTCCATACATCAATTTGATGTCGCGCTGCTGGATATTGCAATCCCGGATGTCGATGGATTGCAGTTGATGGATTACATCAATCTACATTGCCCAAACACATCTATAATTGTCATTACAGGCAACAGCAGCATTGATGCAACCGTAAGTGCGTTACGTAAAGGGGCTTATGATTACATCCGAAAACCCTTTGCGTACGAAGAATTGCTGACAACAATTCAAAATGCACTTAACCAGAAAAAACTCGAACAAGAAAAAAATGAAATTTACAAGAAACTTGAGCTCTCTGAAGAGCGCTATCGATATCTGGTTGAGAACTCACCAGATATCATTTATACGCTGGACAGCCAAAGCTGTTTTACATTTGTCAGCGACTCCGTTGAACGCATCCTTGGTGTGGAGAGCAAACAGCTCATCGGAAAGCACTACGAATATATCATTCATCAAGATGACCTGGAAAAAGCCAAATGGACTTTCAACGAGAGAAGAACAGGGGATCGCGCCACTTCCTGGACTGAGTTTCGTCTAAAATCTTTTACGGGTGATGATGAGGAAATCACTTGTGATGTCAAAAATGTCTGTATTGAACTGAAATGCACGGGAATGTATGAGAGTCAGGTAGAAGGCAGGAACTATAATTTCATTGGCACACATGGCGTTGCAAGAGATATTAGCAGCAGAAAGCGCCTCGAGACACAACTGCAACAGGCCCAGAAACTGGAATCCCTTGGTACGCTGGCAGGCGGCATTGCTCATGATTTTAACAATCTTCTTATGGTGATTCGCGGTCATGTCTCGCTGATGTTTATGGATAATAATTGTTCACGCCTGAACCATGAGCGATTAAATAAAATTGATGACTGCGTTCAGAGTGCTGCGGGACTGACCAGCCAACTCCTGGGCTTTGCAAGAGGCGGAAAATATCATATCCAGCCCATTGATCTAAATGCAACACTAAGGCGGACCTCACAGATGTTTGGACGGACCAAAAAAGAGATTGTCATACAAGAGCTATATGAGAGAAAAATATGGCCGGTCGAGGCAGACCGGGGTCAAATCGAACAAGTACTGTTAAACCTTTATGTGAACGCATTTCATGCAATGCCGGCGGGCGGCAGCCTCCTGCTGGCGACAGAGAACGTTTCTTTCGGCAATTCTTCGGAAAGACCCTTTAATTTGCCTCTCGGCAATTATGTTAAGCTCTCGGTGACCGACACCGGTGTCGGTATGGATGAAAAGACCCAACAACGGATTTTCGAGCCGTTTTTCACAACAAGGGCAATGGGGAGAGGTACCGGCCTCGGACTGGCTTCGGTTTATGGGATTATCAAGAACCACAAGGGAATGATTGAAGTAAAAAGCAAAGTTGGTGCTGGAACGACTTTTATTATTTATCTGCCAGCAGCCAAGCAGGAAGTAAAAAATATTGAAATGGTCAGCGATTCGATTTTTAAGGGAATCGAATCGGTTTTGCTGGTCGATGACGAAGATCAGATTCTGGATGTCGAAAGAGATATTCTATCTTCCCTTGGCTACACGGTTTTGGTTGCTACAAACGGCAAACAGGCCATCAAGTTGTACGAAACCAACCAGGACAAAATCAATGTCGTTCTTCTCGATATGATCATGCCGGGAATCGGGGGGGGTGAAATTTACGATGCCCTCAGAAAGATCAAGCCGGACGTGAAAGTGCTTCTGTGCAGCGGATACAGCGAAGGCGGGCAAGCAGCAGAAATTTTGCAGCGCGGATGTGCCGGTTTCATACAAAAACCGTTCAACGTCTCCGAATTATCCGAGAAGCTCAGAGAAATCATAGACAAATCGGGATGAATCTTTATAACAGCCGTTCACCGTTCACTGTCAACGGTGAACGGTGAACGGTTTTTGCACACCATTTTGAGTACGATGAGGATGGTCAGAAGTCTTTGATTCAACTGGCCATCCATGTATACTGCCAACTGTCACAATCTGCACTTTTGGACCCCCACCCCAACCCACCCCCGCTGGGAGAGGGAGCATAAGGAAAGTGCAGATTATGCCCGTTTGCAGTATATTAATAAAAAAGCTGATTTCCGGGACTATGCGATTCCGAGTTTGAATTTCAGGGATTTGAGAGTGTTTTTCATTAGCATGGTTATGGTCATGGGGCCGACACCGCCGGGCACAGGCGTGATGGAACCAGCGATTTCCTTGGCAGCATCAAAATCCACGTCTCCTTTGAGAATGGCGACAGTTTTTCCGGTCTTTTCGCTGACTTTCTCACCAACCCGGTTTACGCCCACATCAATAACACAGGCACCGGGTTTGATCCATTCGGGTTTGACCAGGCCGGGAACGCCAGCAGCCACGATCAGAATATCCGCCCGTTTGCAATGGGCATCCATATTTTTGGTGCCGGTATGAACAATCGTAACCGTTGAATTGGCGCCGACACCTTTTTGAAGCATCATGTTGGCAATGGGTTTGCCGACGATGTTGGAACGGCCTACAACCACAACTTCAGCGCCCTTGGTTTCCACGCCGGCCCGAACGATCATCTCTTGAATACCAGCCGGGGTGCAGGGCGGAAATTTGATTTCAGAGCCGCCGATCATGAGGCGTCCCACATTCACCGGATGGAACCCGTCAACATCCTTATCCGGATCAATGGCATTCAGCACTTTCTTTTCATTGATGTGCTTGGGAAGCGGCAATTGAACCAGGATACCGTTGATGGAGTCGTCCTTGTTGTATTTGTCAATGAGCGCCAGAAGATCAGCTTCCGGAATATCTATCGGCTGAGAATCCTGAACCTCGTTAAAACCGACTCGGTGCGCAGTTTGAATCTTCAAGGTGACATAAGACATCGAAGCCGGATTGGCACCGACCAAGATGGTCACCAGTCCCGGTACTACGCCATGTTTTTCCTTGATTTCCTTGACTTCGGCCGTGATTTCTTCCAGGATTTGCTCGCGGATTTCAGTTCCCAGAATTAACTTTGCTGTCATGTTCAATCTCCTTTTTTGGTAAATGTAGGGTACTTCCTGTTGATGGATAAGATGTTGCTATTATCAAAAAAGTGGTTAGCTCACCACTTGGAGTCTGCATTTAGAGCGTACAGTTTGACCACGTCGGTCAATAGCGGTTTTTATAAAAATTAAACCGGATAAGGAACTTGCCTAAGTCCTGTCGTTTCATCCAGTCCCAGCATTAGATTCATGTTTTGAACAGCCTGCCCGGCTGCGCCTTTAACCAGATTGTCGATCGCGGAAATCAGGATCAGGCGGTTTCGGGGAACATCCAGCTTGAATCCGATATCACAAAAATTGGTACCACGGACATTGCGGGTGTCCGGCAGCTTATTATCCGAACACAATCGGACAAAATGGTGTCCGGCATAAAAGGATGCCAGGCAGCTCCGGATGTCATCCGAACTGACGGATTTTTCAGGCGTGGTATAAAGGGTGGTCAGCATCCCCCTGCTCAATGGAACCAGGTGTGGAACAAAGGTGATCGTGATTGGCGTTTGGGCCTCAATGCTTAAAACCTCATCCATTTCCGGGTTGTGACGGTGCTGGCCGACTTTATAGGCTTTAAATGATTCCTGAACTTCACAGTAGTGAGCGGTCAGGGAAAGTGAACGGCCTGCGCCGCTGACACCGGATTTGGAATCGGCGATAATCCCGTTCGACGTGATAAGCCCTTTTTTCAGCAATGGAATCAGTGGCAACAGAACGCTAGTGGGATAACAGCCCGGATTTCCGACAATACGCGCCTTTTTGATCTGCTCTCCATATATCTCGCTCAGGCCGTAAACCGATTCCTCAACAAGATGCACGGCTTGGTGCGGCTGATAATACTGTTCATAAACAGCGATATTGCGAAACCTGAAATCAGCCGAAAGATCAATCACCCGTTTGCCGCTGTCCAGAAGTGGCGGAATGAACGACATGGGCAGTTGATGCGGAAGCGCCATAAAAATAATATCGGTCTGATCGCATGCCACATCAAGTGAATATTCCTGGCATACCAGATCGACAACGCCTGCCATGGATGGAAAAATCGCATCAAACCTCATACCCGCATACTGGCGGGAAGTTAACAGCGTCAATTCGACGGCTGAATGACCGGCCAGCAGCCGGACCAGCTCGGCGCCGGCATACCCAGTCGCCCCAACGATACCCACTCGGATCATGCTCATATTCTCCACCTGCCTCCTGTCCCCCCCTGTGTTCCCTGCTTTCCTCACTTGTAGCAAAGATAATATGTAAGTTCAAGCCTGAAATAAGGATATTCGTATCCAGAACCACCCCGAGTATCATTGTCTGCTTTCGTGAATCAAGGTGTTTAGGTATCTTTCTTAAATTCGATCACCCCATATATGAAAATGATACTTCCCCACTTGGAAAAGGGGGATCGATGGGGATTTTTCAAGTGAATAGACTCCTAAACCCCCCTTAACCCCCCTTTTTCAAAGGGGGGAATCCTTTCTCTAAAAAAATTATCAAACGTCAAGTAATATTTTTCGAAAACTCAAGCATGTAGCATCCGCTGTGTATAAACTCTTCGAAAAATGATATTTTCATTTTCCAACACAACGATTTTTCGCTCTCACGCTTTTACCCCCCCCCTCCAGCGAGGAAGGTTGGGGGGAGTTCAAAATTTCAGATTATGCCCGTTGACACAGTACATCACCAGGGCTACATGCTTCTCAGGAGAAGCCGCGTCGGATGGAAGGCATTGAATCCAACAAATCAGATTCACAATAACCAATAGTCTCAATAAAAAAGAGTGATTTCTGTGCATACGGAACCTCTATTGCGTGGGTGTTCTTATGTCCACCCGATGGCCACAACCGTTACGGTTACGCCATTACTCTGGTGTTCTCCGGACAGTTTGCTAAGAACAGCTTCATCATCCACCGGCACAAACAGAGCCAGCGTAACCGAGTTCAGATTGAGACTGCGGGCGTAGGCGGCAGCCTGTTCTGTGCCTTTTCTGGTTTCAGACATATCCACAAAGCTTTTGACCTCGATGATGCCTTTCTTTCCGTTGCACCGGATATGAATATCCACCTTGCCGTTTCCGGTAGGAAACTCGGGGCTGGTTACGCAACGTCTGCCAATGGCGGCTTGAAGCCAGGCATAGAGATGAAAATGCCCGACTGCTTCGGTGTAATGCAGATCGGTTCTTCGGGGCTGATCCTTGAAGGGATTGA
>CAIMCT010000085.1 GCA_903839535.1 uncultured Desulfobacteraceae bacterium | reverse complement strand
TACCGGGGATATGCCGGGCGCAATGACGGAAGTTATGGAATCCACCCTGTTTCTCATGGTAGCGGTAGGATGGCTTTTTTGACAAATCCTTCTGCCGGCATTTACATTCATATCCCCTTCTGCGCCAAAAAATGTCTATACCGCGATTTTTATTCCATAACGGATCTGTCCCGGCAGGATGCTTTTCTCGAAGCGCTTTTCCACGAGATAGCCGCCACAAAAAGCCTTTTGCCCTTTGATTCGCTGTATATCGGCGGCGGAACGCCGTCAATTCTGCCCGCTCATCAAATCGGCCAGATCATCGACCGGATATATGGGCGGTTTAACCTTGATGTGCTGGCGGAGATAACGCTTGAGGTAAACCCCGGAACCGTTACTCCCGAATCCCTGAAATCTTACCGGAAAAGTGGCATCACACGGCTTAATTCATGACAATATACCCTTTTTTTATGCTGCTGTGGCATACTCAGTGACAGTAAAACTGATGCGATAGCCAAGTTTTGACAGGAATTCCTCACAATCTTCCCACGTCATTCCAAATGCTCTCACATCCGCCACTCCCAGGCGTGTAACAATTTCTCTTATTAATTCAAAATGCTGATCTTCAAATTCTGCATCCATCATTACAAGTTCAGCCCAGTCCACCAAATCGCTGAATGTGGTATGATGTAGCAGATAATCCGTAAGTTTCTGTGCTAATGTTCTTCGGGTAACAATCATATGAGATTCCCTCCGACCTTGGTGTGTCCAGTATCTACTGGATATTTTTCATGAATTTCTATCAATTGCCCATTATTATCGTAAATTGCTTGATAGAATCTTATTGTGAGTTCTGATTTGTCCACTTCTTTAATATATCTCGCCCTCCAACCGTATCGTCCCTGTATATCAAAGAAATAACGGCGTCCACCATCAGGCAGCTCATCCCATGATCCAAATTTTTTCTCATTCTGTTTGCGTTTCGGATTCATTTTTTTCAATTGGCAATTTTCTGTCACACAATTTCGTCAATGTCAATCATATCTAATTGTTAAAATTATTTCTTGTCAATTCTTATCCATCCATATTTCTTGACGTGAATACGACTCAATATTCTTTTCAGTTATCGGCATCCTTCATGTTCCGGTTTACACTTTCCAAGGATTCACAGTTCTTATTGAATCCCAACGGGATTTCGTCCCATAGCCCAGGGTTGCGACAACGTCGCTACCCTGGGAATGATTTCACGCATGGATTTCCAACCCCAACGGGGTTGCGTCATTCTTGTTGACACAACCCCGTTGGGGTAAATTTAGTTTTACAATAACCCAGGGTAGCGGCATATGCCGCAACCCTGGGCTGAATTACGCAGCCCCTTTGGGGCACAGGCACAATTATTTCACACTAATCTGACTGCCATGCAGTGAACAACTGACATTTTATGATCATACAAAAGTGTCAACTACTTTTGAGGCAATATGAAGGATGCCCAGTTATCTCTCTCCGGAATCCGATACGATACTTTTTTTCAAAAGTTCGCTGTTGTCTTTTTTTGGCTACCCACATAAGCCGGGACATTTTCGATGTGGCTCATTACTCAAATGCCGGAATTGCCCCTGTCCAGGCAACGTAGGTGGGTTGCTGCCGTAAGTACTTGAGATTAAAACTGTCCCGCCTTATGTGGATAGCCGCCAATAACGATGGCACGGTTGGAAAAATCCCGGACAGCAACTGTTGATGATCTACTGCTGTCCGGGGGAGGTGCAAGGCGGGAGTTAAAACCGGTCCTGAATGCCCGTGGGATCTTTGAATTCAAGGGATGGGTTGAACTTGATCTTCTTCTCTCCGCGTGCATCGACGTATTTCATAATCTCCAGGTCAACCTTTACTGGCACATCGATGCCGGCCTTTGCCAGAAGCTGACGCAGAAAGCCCTCCGATTTGGTGGCGAACGCAATGGAATCCCCAAGAATCCTAAGACCTTCTGTGGGATTGTGAAACCCGATGGAATTCTCGGCGCCCATGAACAATGTTCGGTAAAAGGCTTCTTCGTAGAAATCCTTTGCCTTCTTGTACAGCTCATCGTCAATGGTTTTACCGGCATCTCTTGCCTTGTGGGTGGTCTCAAAAAGCTTGGCGACCGTGGCAGTGGCATATCCGGCGCGCAGCATCATGGACACGGTGCGATCCTGGATCGAGAAAACCCTTTCCTTGAGCCAGTCTGGACTTTGGGCATGGCACTGGTGACAGGCCCGCATCTCGTTCTGGATGGGACCCATCACCCTGTGGTCGGAAACCTTATAAACGCCGATCTTGGTGTAAGGCATGTGGCAATCGGCGCATGAGGCTCCGGCTTTGAAGTGTACGCTGTTGTTTGTCCAGAACTCAAATTCAGGATGACGGATGAAGGCCAGCTTGAAACCCGTGACGGTCTGCTTCCATTCCTTGACCGTTTCATCGCTGCGTAGTCTTTTGATGATGTCCTCAATGGTAATATTGCCCCATTTGCTGTTCTGCCATGGGAAATAGACACCGGTGGACTTGCCTTCCGCATCCTTGTTGATGGCGTAAGTGACATGACACTGCGCGCATACCGTGCTGCGCATTTCCTGCCGGGTAAGCGTATCCGGATTGGCACCCATATCCTGAATGGCTTTTGTCAGGGTGAACCCGCGGGAGATTTTAAGGGTCATATCCTTGTTGCTGTGGCAGTCGATACATGCAACGCCCAACGTCCGGTCTTTTTCAGGAATTTTGTCCAGAACTTCCTTGAAAGGCTTTTTGTAATAATCCAGCCCCATCTCTTTCTGCAGCTTGGGAGCATAAGGGGTTTTACATGTAAGACAAACGCCGCCGGCTTTAAGACGTGAGGAGTCAATCTCCAACTGATCGCGGATCATGTTGGCATGACCTCTGGGTTCGTTGTATTCGGCCCCGAACCCCCAGCCGTTGAAGAGCAGCGCCATATAGGGAAATTCAGACAACTTATCCACGGTAATGAGTCCTCCGTCCATGCCGGTTTTGTACTTGCTGGTTCGTTTGGCTATGGGATCGGCGGTTTTTTTCCAGAGTTCGTATTCTTCGGGATAGGCTTTGCCCCAGACAGATGGATCAATTTCACCGTCCGGAATGACAACTGTTTGCCTGGGCTCGGGTTTGGACGGCTGACATCCGGCCAATACCGTCAGCATGGCGAAAACCAGAAATACGCGAACCACCGCGTGGTGAACAGAAATGGACATCGGGCATCTCCTTTTCGATTAAAGAGAATGAATGATGAAAGGGCACGGAAGACGCAGGTATGAACAACCGGACGGTTGCTATTACCTGCCACTATACCCTATGTGTAGGGTTGTGTTAGTTTAAAAGCCTGTCGCCTGCCTGGCTATGCTGAAGCCAGCGGTGACACTGCCAGCACAGGCGCTCCGGATCTATTTTTTCAACCGTGGATTCGTGGCAGCGGATACAATTGGACTGCACCACTTTTTCCCCATGCACCGAGAGCGTTATTGTTTCAGGGACCCTACCGGAATAAAACACAGCAGTGTCTTTCATGCCGTCGATGGATTTCCAGATGTAGTATACACCTATATTTTCATGGGGAAGATGACAGTCGATGCATTTGATGCTGCGGTGCGCCCCGGTATGAAACCAGGCTTCATACTGGGACTGCATGACATGGCAGGAAGCGCAGAAATCAGGAGTCTCGGTTTTGGCCATGAGTTTGGGGGGGCCGAACATCGCAAAAAAAAACCCTGCTGCAGCCAGAACAACTATTGCGAAAATAATCTTTGGTAATCTTGTGGACATGTGTTGGCCTCCCAGCATCTTGTCCGGAAAAGACATTTTCAATGCCTGTTCCAGTATGAACGCTAATTGAACCAGCCCAAACGAGGCAAAATACACCATCAGCGTTCAATGTCGTTGACTTATTTTTCCATAAATTCTACATCATTCAAAATGGAGAATTTTGCTTTTAAGCCAGTGACATTGCGTATGCGCTGATAAGCTGAAGAATTTTTGAATTCAAAACAGAAGACGAATCATCTTCATAATTACTATCTTAAACATGAAAATATTTCAAGGTTTATTTTTGTCTGTTATACAAAAAATGTATCCATACTTTCAATAGTCATTAATACCCGGGCATTCACCCCCAAGGATATTTCCTCCATGGAATCATTTTCACGAAATACGCCGCCTAGGTGAGCCGGTCAAAAAGAGGAGAGACAGATGGAATCTTTCAGCAGAGCGCACAAAGGAAGACTGGCTATTCGGGCTTTCAAAGTCATTGCCGATGCCATGGTGATACGCGGAAATTATAAACCCTCCGGCACATCAGGCCAGGCCCTGGAGATGGCGCTTCGAGACCTGAGTCCGGAAATCTATGGCACCATGAATGACCCGCGCAGCATTGAAATCAAGGGGTTGGAATACATTCTGGATCGTCTCCCCAGAGGAATTGAAGAATGCACCCGGATTGTTCTGACTGCTCATGAAGCCTTTGAAAACACTTCCTTTGAAAAAATTCAGCCGAACAAGCGCCGCCGCCTGTCCTACCGGGTCAGTGAAAATGAAATGTGTTTTGTGATTACCACCGGACTTAGCGAGATATACGACGTTCTAACCCACATCACATTTTTGAACATTGAGGCTGGAAAAATATTTCATCACATGAAAGACTCTGGCGGAGATTACACCAGCGGCTGGAAGGATCTGGAACGCATTATTTCCAGGGAAGACACGCTTACCGACCGACAGCTTGATCAGGCCATCTGGAACCTGAGCATTTTTTTGGGAAGAACATATCAGGAGACCAAGGATACTTACGCTTATCTGGATGAAAACCGGAAGTCCTGCGGATGCAACAACAGCCTGTTTCAAATTATCTACCGCATGGGAAAACGCGTTGAACGGGAAAACGCATGCAGGGACGATGAACTCCTGATCTACTTCACTCCGTCGCTTCAGAGCATGATTGGCCATCATCGCTATGGACCCCAGTGGGCTTGGAACGTCAAGAACAAACTTTGCGAAATCGGACTGAAGAACCGGCCACTGCATATTATCAGCGCCAATATGCACAGCGTGGTGAATCTGCTCTATGGATATGCCGCCGCCTGTGCCAATAGCCAGGAGAAACCTGACGGAGATTTGTACCGGTTTCTGCAAAACTCCCGGGACAAAGGCGAAATGATCAAGGCGTATGCAGTTGCAAACGGGTTTCATGATGTGCCGGACACCTCGGGAATGCTGATTCATGCCCAGATCATCGATATGGCTCAGCTCGATCAATTAATGTTTCATCCCGATCTTCACCTGGAACGTCAGAACCTGAAAAGCACCAAGCCGGTTCTTCTGGTCATTGATTATGCCTTTGGCACCCAGGCTTATGAAGTCATGGATGAAATTCTGTCGCAATTTCACCAGAAGCCAGGCATTCAGGTTTGCTCCATATCCATCATGGGCAAAGCCGGTATTCTTCCTGGCGGTAAAGGGGATATCATGTTGCCGACAGCCCATGTGATGGAAGGAACTCCACATAACTACCTGGTTCAAAATGACATGGAAAAAACCGATTTCGATGACTCCGTGGATGTCTATGTCGGTCCTATCGTTACGGTTCTGGGTACGTCCCTTCAAAACCGGGATGTTCTTGAAAAATTTCAGACAACCAGTTGGAAAGCAATCGGTCTTGAAATGGAAGGCGGGCATTATCATCGGGCAATCAGCGCGGCCATTATTCGAGGGCACATCTCACCCGACATCAAGCTTCGATATGCCTATTACGCCTCTGACAATCCCATACTCAGCGGCCAAACCCTGGCATCCGGCAGCATGGGAGACGAAGGAATCAAGCCGACATACATGATTACCAAGGTGATTGTCGAAAAAATAGTAAACTCTTCAAATTCCCAGTAAACGATCATTACAGCCGTTGACCGTTCACGGTCAACGGTCATTTATATTGACAGTATCCATTAAACATTTTACAAACACAAAAGAAAAATGGCGAGAAAGACTGCAATTGCAAAAAACAGGCTAAAGGGAGAGGAGGACACTGAATATGACCGATTTTATGACGATACTTAAAGAAAGAAGAAGTGTTCGCAAGTATGAGGAAAAAGATGTACCACAGGAGATTCTGGATCACATTCTTGAAGCGGTTCGCTGGTCACCTTCCTGGGCCAACACCCAGTGCTGGGAAGTGGTGGTTATCAAGGATTCGGAAATAAAGGCGAAGCTTCAGGAAACCATGGGTTCCAAAAATCCGGCGACCAAGGCGATTGTTAATGCCCCGGTTCTTTTGGCCCTTTGCGGTAAACGGAAAAATTCGGGATATTACAGTGGCGCGGTAACAACAAAATTCGGTGACTGGTTCATGTTTGACCTTGGAATCGCCACACAGAGTATCTGTCTTGCCGCGCATCATTTGGGTCTGGGCACGGTGGTTGTCGGCCTCTTCGATCATGACCAGGCCAAAACGATTTTGAACGTCCCGGACGAATATGAACTGGTGGCCCTGATTCCTCTCGGATACCCGGCCAAAATTTCATCTGCTCCCGCTCGGAGGGAAATTCAGGAGTTTACCCACCTGAATACGTTTTAATTACAGGTATGTTGCTAACGGTCATAATCTGCACTTTTGCTCCCCCACCCCAACCATCCCCCCGCTGGGAGAGGGATCACATGTGGAGCCGGCATCCTGCCGGCTTGCTGCAGCCGGCAAGATGCCGGCTCTATGGCGAAAGATTATGCACGTTCGCAGTATAACAGGGCCTGAAGTCAAGGATTCGGCCGGGTTCTCTTACCTGACACAATGGTAATGTGCGCTTATTTTTGTCGGAGTGGTCCAAAGATGTTATGACCAGTTGGTTCTGGAGGCACCCCTTTCAAGGTGAGGAAAAATTATTGTTATATATCAACATATTACAATGATACAGCTTTCAGAGACATTAAAATATAATTCATCAAAATCAGCATGTTAGAGTTCACACCTTGAAAGGGCTGGTTCTGGAGGACAAATGTCTGATCTTGCATCAATTCGTAGCGAGAAACATCAGGTCAGGATAAGGATTACGGCTGTCACCATGTCTTTGGTGGTGGGCGCCCTGCTCATGGCCGCCAAATTCCATATTTACCGGATCACGCAGTCAACAGCCATTCTTTCCGATGCGCTGGAGTCCATCATAAACGTGGTAGCCAGCACATTCGCCCTGGGAAGCATTCTGCTGGCGGCCATTCCCCCCGACAAGAACCATCCTTATGGTCATGGTAAAATCGAGTATTTCTCGGCTGGCTTTGAAGGCGCGCTCATCATGCTGGCCGCCGTCGGGATATTTAAAACCGGATGGCCCCGGATATTTGAACCCGCGCCCTTGCCCAATCTTCAGGAAGGTCTCTGGCTGTTGCTGGGCGCAAGCTTAGTCAACCTGATTCTGGGCCTGGGGCTGATTCGAACCGGCCGGAAAACCCGATCACTAACACTTGTGGCGGACGGCAAGCATGTGCTGACGGATGTCTATACATCTGTCGGGGTCATCCTGGGGCTGTTTATGGTCAATCTGACCGGATGGTTCTGGATGGATGGGGCGGTTGCCTGCTTAGTGGGGATCAATATTCTCTACACCGGTGGTGTGTTGCTGCATCAGTCTTTTGCGGGACTGATGAATGCCTCTGATCCCGGACTTCTTCAGGAAATATGCAGCCTTCTGGATGAAAACCGGAAAGAAACCTGGATTGATGTCCACCAGTTGCGTGCCTGGGCTTCGGGCAATCTGATTCATATTGATTTTCATCTGATTTTGCCCCGCAGTTTTTCCCTTGAAGATGCTCATATAGAGGCCAAGGAACTTGAAAATATTCTTGGATGTCATTTCAGTGGGAACGCAAGCGTCCTGATCCATCTGGATCCCTGCATTGAAACGGATTGTCCGGTATGTTCCAGTTATCTGTGCGGTGAGCGTGTCCTGCCTCTGGAAAGAAAGAACACATGGACTGTAGAGACCACAACGACGAAGGGTTTGGGAGGAGATCGACAAAAGATTGGCTGTGCACCCGCTTTGAATAATTCCTTAAAACCGTAGCCCAAAAAGCAAAACCGGGATCGATCCATGACACAGATGCCATCACTTATCGCTGCTTCCTTCCGGACCTGACGAGGTTCACGAGTGTCTGTTGCATGGCGGCCAGTCAGCCAGAAAGCCACGAATTCCAAGGTATTATTTTTCAGCGGGAATTCAGCTCCGATTGAATCGAGGCATAGCACAACCATATGGAGTATACCCCAAATCCTGTTATATGCAAGAAAAAAAAGATTTATCCGTTTAATCCTTCCATGAAGAGTAATAATTGACATTTAACGATTCGCTCAGTATGAATTGCAAAAAGCAAGGAGAACCAATGGACTTACATGCATATTGCCCGCATAAAATCATGCGCGCAGAGGAAGCAATTCCCCATATTCGCAAAGGCAGCAGGGTATTTATCGGCACCGGGTGCGGAGAACCCCAGCATTTGATTCGGGCCATGGTCATGGATCTTTCCATGCAGGACATCATGGTCTATCAGATGCTTTCCTACACCCTGGCTAACTATATCGATGACCCGTCTTTTACCCGGCGGTTTTCGCTCAAACTTTTTTTTATCAGCAGAACCATGCGAAAAGCCGCCTTTGAAGGAAAAATCGATTATATTCCGGCTTACCTGTCCCAGATTCCAAAGCTTTTCACCAGCCATCGCATCGGCCTGGACGTAGCGCTTATTCAGGTCAGCCCTCCGGACAAGTTCGGGTACTGCAGTCTGGGCGTTTCTGTGGATATCACCCGATCCGGCATGGAAAACGCATCCATGGTCATTGCCCAAATCAATCCTCTGATGCCCAGAACCTGGGGAGACAGTTTTGTTCATCTGGATGATATTGATTTTCTGGTGATTCATGAGGAGCCGATCGTTGTAACCCCGGTCAGACGTCCCAATACGGAAGTGATTCAGCGAATAGGGCATTACATTTCTCAGCTTGTCGATGACGGGTCAACACTTCAGATCGGATTCGGCAATCTTCCCGATGCCATTCTGACCTATCTGGACAAGAAAAACGATCTGGGAATCCATACTCAGCTTATTACGGACGGCATGTTGCCCCTGCTTGAAAAAAAGGTTATCACGAATAAGAAAAAAACCCTTCTGCCAGGAAGAGTCGTGGCTTCGCTGTGCATGGGCACCGAGGCCATTTACCGTTATGTGGACAACAATCCCCTGTTTTATTTCCGGTCGTCGGAATTTGTGAATGATCCCACGGTTATTGCCCGAAATGACAATCTAATTTCCATCAGCTCCGCCCTGGAGGTTGATCTGACAGGCCAGGTTTGTTCGGATTCCATGGGATATTTGTTTTACAGCGGCATAGGCGATCAGGTCGATTTCCTTCGGGGCAGCGCCATGTCAAAAGGAGGTTTTTCCATTGTCGCCCTGCCGTCCACCGCCCAGAATGGCAAAGTCTCCAGGATTGTTCCCCATCTCAGCGAGGGTGCAGGAGTCGCCACTACGCGCGGGGATGTCAATTTCATCGTTACCGAATATGGCATAGCAGAGTTGAAAGGAAAGGGCATTTATCAGCGGGTCATGGAGCTTGCACAGGTGGCTCACCCTAAATTTCGTGAAGAGTTGATTGATATCGCCAAGTCGCGCCACTACATTTTTGCCGACCAACTGCCGCCCACACAGGACGATCTGCTGTTTATAGAAGGCTATAAATCCACCATGACTCTTAGAAATGGAAAAATCATTGAATTCCGGCCGCTTCTGCCTTCAGATGAATTTTCTTACCGCAATTTTTTCTATTCGCTTCAGGAAGAGACCATATACCGCCGTTTTTTTTACAAAATGAAGGTCTTTTCTCATGAAGTGGTTCAGAAGCAGTGGGCCAGCGTTGATTACCGCAAGAACATGTCGCTCATCGGGCTTTCCCAGAAAGGCGGCAGCCGTGAAATCATGGCTATCGGCTCTTATGCCGAAGAAGAAGATGATCGGGCGGAGGTGGCGTTTGTGGTAAGGGAAGATTACCAGAAGATGGGTATTTCCTCTTATCTGCTGAAGGAGCTTGAAAAAATCGCCAAAGGCAATGATTATAAAGGTTTTTCAGCAACGGTGCTTAGGGAGAATTCCGCCATGTTCAGGGTCTTTAAAAAGCGCTATCCCAATGCGATCGTAAACATGAGTGGGGGAGATTTGGCTATTCAGATGGATTTCGCAGATGCAACCGAGCCGCAGAAAAAAGAAGATGTCTGTGCCTGCTGAAATGCAGATTGGTGATCCGGCGTGGAACCAGTTGATAGTAAATGGCGCCGAAACCATTGGGGTTCAGGTTTCCGCATTCCAGGTAGCGCAATTTGGTGCCCACATTCGGGAATTGCTACTCTGGAACCAAAAGACCAACCTGACCGCCATCACCCTGCCGCCGGAAGTGGCCATCAAGCATGTTGTGGATTCTCTGGCCTTGGCCTTATGGATTCCCCCAGAAGCTTCCGTGCTGGATGTTGGCTCCGGCGGCGGTTTTCCTGGGATTCCGCTCAAAATCCTGATGCCTTCCCTGTCGGTCACGCTGATTGATTCATCCCGCAAGAAAAACAGTTTTCAGCGTCATGTCATCCGTACGCTGGGGCTGGTCAATATCGCAGCATGGCAAACCAGGGTCGAGTCGCTTTCGGTAAATCCGGACTGTTTTCGAGAAGGCGGCTTGAATGCTTTTTCGGTCATTGTCTGCCGGGCATTTACGGACCTGGCCCACTTTGTTGAGATGGCGATGCCGCTACTGGCTCCCGCAGGCACGATCATAGCCATGAAAGGCAAGATCAACAGCGAAGAACTGGCGGATGTTTCAAGCCTTATCTCTCGCCTGTCCCGCGCCGGCACCGTATTACAGTCTCGGACCATTTACTATAATCTTCCCTTTCTCGGCGCGAAACGCTGCCTTTATATTTTAACTGTAAAAAGCTCATTATTGTATTGACAGATGGATACACTTTAAGAGAAATTACACAGGTGTCCTAAATTCACCCCAATTTTCAAAATGCGGCAACGAGTTCTTGTTTTGTCACATCTTTAGTTGGTAACCACAAAAAACACACAAGAGGAGAACATTATGAACATCATCAAAAAAAGCCTGAAGTTTCAATCCGTCTTTCTGGCAATTTGTCTAACCATGAGCTTTACGGTTGTGGATGCTGCACAATCTACAGCATCAGCGGGTGCTGGTTTGGATATTATGCAAACTGCATATATGTTCAACTTCATTGCCAACGCCCCTTCTGGCGTTGTAGGAAGTCCGCACATGTTGGCCGACTTTGCGTACGCCGCATTAACCAATGGCACTGAAAATCCCTCACCCTACTACGGCGGCGCTGGCACCACAAAAGATCCATCATACAATATTACTGCGCCCGGTCTTCTCAAGACAATGGGGTCACAACTTATCGGTGGGGATTGGCAACTTACCTGGGGGCCTGGCGATTACCAGATATTCGGCAGCAAGGGGCAGTCCGATAATGCAGCATTTGTTGTCTATAGCGCCTCGCAGGATACATACATCCTTGCGATTGCGGGTACCAATCCCAGTGGAAGATTCGACTGGTTGTTGGAGGATTTTCTGGTTGGTCCGGACTTCCTTGTCAATTGGCCGCTTACCACTCAGCAATCTCCTTATCACCCCGCTGTTATTCTTCCGCCAGTAACCGTTCCGAGGAACGAAGTAGTGCCCACGAATAAAATGATTTCAACGGGAACTGCTAACGGTGTTTATTATACGTTAACCAGTATGGTGCAGTCTCAGTATGCTCCCAAAGCCACGGCAAACCTTACGCTTCAGCTTTATCTGTCGCAACTGAAACAGAGTGCAAGCGGTACCACCAAGCTTATCGTTACTGGGCACAGCCTTGGCGGCGCACTTTCTCCAACGATCGCAAACTGGGCGCAAGACACACTTGCCAATTTGGATCCAAGGTGGAGCGGACATGTGTTCGCCATGCCAACCGCTGGCCCAACGGCTGGAAATGCAGCTTATGCGGCTGACTGGGATGCCAAGTTTCCGAAATATCCCGTAGCAGTCAATTCTGGAAATGTTGTTAATAGCTTGAATACTCTTGTTTTCAACTATGGAGATATTGTTCCTCATGCTTGGCAAAATCTCTACAAAGAGGTTGCTGTGCAAGCAAACAACTATTACTTCTGGCTTTTCTACCCAACTATAGATAAATATCATGTGGAAACGCAGCTTGGAACGATTTCTCTTCCTTTGGATATAACCTCTACAGCTTTACTTAGTGCTGTAGCTTATGCTTATACTGTGGGCAGTCAGGCTGGTATGACTACGCAAAAAAATACAATCAAGATCAGCGATGCAACGCTTTGGCCAATTCAGTATCCGGACAATAAAAATGGTAATCAAGCCAAATATTTACAAAAACCGACTACGCCGATTACCTCTGTGAATGATTTTATAGAAGCGCTCGCGGTTATCCATGTATGGGGATATTATTCAGCATACAACATTGATCCGGCAACCATAAAAAATATAATGTCGGTTCGCATGTACAAATGATAAGCGAACAAAAGTGACCAGGATTTGGCTGCCCCTTCAGGCCCAGGGCGATGCCCTGGGCGGACACCGAAAAGCGATTGCTATTAGCGGATAAATAACACTTGAG
>CAIMCT010000084.1 GCA_903839535.1 uncultured Desulfobacteraceae bacterium | reverse complement strand
CTCTGGTTCAACGACCTGACCGCTTTCCTGTTGATACTGGTCAAACAGGGCAGTGACTTCACACAAGGTGAAATTGGGAACATGGAGACTTTTTTGTACGTTGAATGGCGATCCTCTCTCGCTGTCCACAGCCTGCACACCAATCAGGGATAGCCCGTGAAGCCAGTTGGCTTCGCGATCCAGATACATTTCACGGAACTGACCCACCAGCACATCCAGCCAGAAGGATGGCAGCGTATCCACCTCATCAATCAACATTATCAATGGCCGATCCCAAAGCCCTTTGTTTCGGCTGAACATATCCCGAAATTCTTTCCAATCTTTTACGTTCGGCTCATTTGGAAATTTTTCAGAAATGATATCAGAAAAAAACTTGGGAACTTCATCTGAAATCTGATCTTTTGGGATTGAGATGCTCCGCAGAATCCCCAGTGAAAATGACATAATTTCATACTGATCCTGATAATTGGCTTTAATTTCCTGGACAACCTGGCGGGTTAGCCAGGTCTTTCCGGTCTGACTCGGCGCCCAGATAGTAAAATAATGGCCGCTTTCATGGTCACTCCCAATCAGCGAATTCAGACATTGGTCAACCAAATCCTTGCGGGGTACAGAATAATGGTCACCTTCATTGTAATTGCCAAACAGCAAATACAGACATTGTTCATCCAAATCCGTGGGGGGTACGGGAAAGCGGCAGCGGACATTTACTGGGCCATAAGAACGAAATCTACGCATGAACATCTCCCCTGATTACAGCTAATTCAGTGGTTCAATTTAAACGATGTCGGTCTCATTATATAGGGACTCCGAAATCTTCTTGGGGATCAATTGTCGTATGAGATACATGAACAAATAATGCGAATCTACTCAAAAAAAATTGTAACTACTCAGGCATAAAAACCACAATATATTGTGATGTTATAATCAGCTACCACATCATGTGGCAAATGAGTAACGAATATGACAGTAAAATCATTCATATTTTGACTAAATTGTTTCGATTGACCACAATATATGGTATTTTAAAATCAATATAACACATTATAAAGTGGCTGAGTAGTTACAAAAAATTAAAAAGTAGCAAGAGGAAACCTGCTGCATTTTTAATCCATGAAAAATGGATTACATGTTGCACATTGATAATGCTCATCCCGCGCAAACACAGGTTCTGTGATGCAAAATTGCTCTGCAAGCCACTTTAATTCACCCGACTTCAGGCACTTGTCCGCATAGAGGACAAATAGTTTCTTTTGGGTGAAATATACGACACGCCCACGCGGATAAGCATCGTAGGCTCTGGCCTTGAATTTTTTCTCGATAACGTTACTGGGTGTCATTGTTTCCCAAAATTCGTAATGGCTCCCATACCCCATCGTATCCCCGTAGGGTTCACCGTTCTCCACCGGAACAGCGTCCATCAAGAGTTGGTTATCGACGACAAAGAAGATTCCGACTTTTGGTACACCCACAGCCACCTCATATCAAAGATTTTGTTCTGTCCCATTCACCGTTGCGACATCTATTTGGTATGCGTCAATATTTCCGTTCCTTTTGGAATAGGGCCATATTTCGCAATCCGACAACTTATTTTAGAATCTGCTTTCGTAGCCTAACCACACACACAGAATTATAAGCATTTATGGAACTGAGCATCTGTTCATCAATCGAGACAGTTTCAATCGCCATATGATCGGCCAAAGCAGCCAATGCATCTTGGGTGGCAGTTGATTGAGCGGGAACCATTTTGCATCGGAGAATTGCTGTAAAAAGCCATGATCCAATTTATTCGGAAACTTTTCAACAGGAGGCTTTGCGGAAAGCTTAACAATAAATGTTTTCCAATCGAAAAGTAGAAACGGATATGAGAAATCAAACAAATGTTCATATTGAATTCTGCCTTCCGCATTCATTTGTGAATTTCCACAAGAGTAGAAATAAGTTTTGCCTTGAGCAAATGGTGTTTGAATTTGATCCGGCGCTAAACATAAGCCACAAAACTCCTCTTCCGTTTCTCGGTTGGCGGTTGACCAAAAATCTTCTTCATCATCTTGTCCCCCGCCAGGAATGCTCCAAATACCTGATCGGCATCGTTTTCCAAGCAATATCTCAGGGTTTCCGCCTTCCATCACCAAAAACAGAATGCCTGCACCGTGGTATGGTTTAATCATTGCGTCTTTTTCCTTTGCTTTCAGCCCATTTCCGGCATCTACCATTATCCAAAACGACAGAAACCGGTGGGTTGCAATACTGGTTAGCGATCTTTGTCAGTGAGTCACAATCAATCAAGGTATTTATGCTTTGAACGGCTAAAAACTGCATTTTGATTTAAACATCTCATCCTGTGAGAGAGGGTTGGGGTGAGGATTCAAAAATATCAGATTGTGACCATGCAAAGTATACCTGCTACGCCGACATAAAACTTTTTAGATATCTATTGAATCATGAATAATTCTGAATAGATAAGTGCTATCGCCCGGCCGATACCCACCGGTATGGGTGCGCGGTATGTGGCTATATTGGATATTGCCACATAGCATTATTCATCCCACTACCGCAGCTACTGCAAATTGAGAATGGTTACAATGTGCATTTATTTTTTTGTTTCACATCTGGTTTCTTTTCGCAGGTCTTGCTCCAAACCCATCATGGTTTTGCAAAACGTATTATATCCAGCTGCCGGTGAATATTTAATGGGAAATTCTATGTCTCTCCAATGGCGTTCTTCAGGAAGGGAATTTATTGTTCTCTTACTTTGTTCATCTTTGTCAGTTACGTTAACCTCCTTGGGGTAAATCAAGCCACCGATCCCCGCTCCAGTGAGACATAAATAGGATAATATTTGATGGATGTCTTCGGCTCTGTCTGCTTTATGCTTGTACTTGGCATCAAATACTGCCCGATTATTCCTGTGAAGAAAATCAGGATAAAGTTTGTAATTATTCTCTTTGAAAACCTTAAGCCCATTCTCATTATAACGGCAGTGTTCATAATCGTCTGCAAGAACAGTTGCTAAATACTCCTCCCACAGCCATGAGCCATCGAAAATAATTCCTTCAGCCTCCTGAAAGCTATCGTAAAGGTTCGCCCCTTCTTCTCGCAGAATTGCAAGGGATGTTAGTCGCAGTGGTTCATAATAATTTTGAAAATATGGATGTTTGACCGGTCGAAGATTATTTCTTATACTCGTCAATACTTGTTTCTGGTGCCAACTTGGGGTGTTTTTCTCAATCTGGTTGCATAGGTCATTTAAATAATTCTTGTCACCTTCCAGGAAGCGATGCCATTTGTGCATCGCCTTCACCTTTGCATGACGGATGAGGTGATTGGTCGGATTGTCAACTGTGATATCACGAGTAGTGTAGGCGAGACTACCTTTAAATGGGATATTTTGGCGTAACTGTTCATCAAGGTTTAGCTTTCCACGAAACCGCATGTCATTATGCTCAAACTTTTGGTATTGCTTTAAAAGGCCAACCTTACAGGCTTCCATCAAATGGTGACGGAAAACAAACGCAAGTAGCATATCCCACATTGAATCATTACCAATTGCTACATTCTCAACAAAACTGCCACCGAAAACCTTGCTTAACAAATAATGTAACATCTCAAAAAGTCCTTATAAAAGATGAAAAATATCTGGACAATATCAATTTTGTTTGTTAGTGAAATAGCCCATGAGCTTGATTAATTTTCAAATACCAAATATTCCTGATGAAGAAAAAACTCCTGTTATTTTGCAATTGGTCGAAATTATCGAGCAAATATCAGTTG
>CAIMCT010000083.1 GCA_903839535.1 uncultured Desulfobacteraceae bacterium | reverse complement strand
GCAGATACAAGAGACTTGAATTACAACTTGTACTTTACTGACGGCTCAAATCAAATCGGAACCACAGAGGAATATCATTCGCACAACACCCGGCGTCTGGATGTTGAAGGCACGAAGCAGCTCCTGCTGAAACTTGAGTTTATCAGAAACGACCTGGGAAAGTGCTAATTCCAATTAAAAATCAAATCGCCTGTTTACTTTTAGTTTGTGCTGTGCTATCTTGTCCTATAGTCATTCAACAAATAGACAAGGAGGCAGGCAAATGGAACGGCGAGGCAGGCGTGCAGTTTTTGAGAAAGGAACTGTCGAACGGGCGCAAATGATTGTGGAGGAACTCAAATATGGAGATCCAGTAATGATGGCGATTTCCGTCTTATTGGCCAGCCGCTTGTCCCTGACCAGTGAACAGATAGGCTCGATCTTTGGAATTTCTCCTTCCACTGTCGTCCGCATGAATGAACGGTTCCGAAAGGAAGATCAAGGTATTTCACAAAATTGGGGAGGTGATCGCCGGTCAATTCTACCGACAGATGAAACTGTTGACGTACTGTCATCACTGAAAGAGCAGGCATCTCAGGGGAAGATTGTCGTTGTTGAGCAGGTAAAGCTGGCGCTGGAAGAGAAACTCGGGAATCAGATAAGCCTTCAGACCGCATATAATATTTTGCACCGGCATGGGTGGCGCAAGGTAAAACCAGACAAAGAACACCCCAAATGTGATCCGCAAAAACAGGAAGAGTTTAAAAAAAAATCTTTCCCCAGGCGTTATGTATGGCTGCCGTACAAGCAGTGACGGAAGGTCGGCAATTGCGGATAATGTTCCAGGACGAAGCACGCTTCGGAAGACTTCCGGTAATCCGCTCGGCGTGGGCTCCGCCGGGAGTTCGCCCAAAAGTGCAAGCCGCTGTAGAACGGCAATTCCGATACGTGTATGGGGCAATCAGTCCAGTAGAAGGGGAGCTTGATTGGATGGATTCGGATGCCATGAATACGGAGAATATGTCTCGCTTTCTTGGCCTTGTGAGCCAAAATCATCCAGATAATCGCATTTTGATGGTCGTTGACGGCGCAAGCTCTCATACAACCACAAAGCTGGTAGTGCCGGAGAATATAACGTTGCTCGGGATGCCGCCATATTCCCCGGAGCTAAATCCGGCTGAACACCTATGGGATCATGTACGGGAAAAAGCATGCGCGAACACTTTTTTCATCAAGCTCGATGCCGTTGTTCAGCGCGTGAATGAAGAGCTGACCTTGCTGGCTGACCAAGCAGCAACAGTAGCAAGCATGTTTTGCTGGCCATGGATAATAGCGGCAATTTGATTTTTAATTGGAATAAGTTTCTCCTATATTCCGCAGTTGCGCAGGCTTGGGCGTAGATTCGAGGAAGCAAATCGAAGCTGTATAAGCATACTGCGAGGTGAAGCTGACGAAGAAGATATGCTCAAACGGCGCAACCCGACGGGTTGAACTGTATGCGGCTGTTTTCACCCAACGGGTGAATGCATTGTTTTGTGTAAGAATTTGTCTATTAAACAGTAATAAAAAAATGTATTGTTCAACT
>CAIMCT010000082.1 GCA_903839535.1 uncultured Desulfobacteraceae bacterium | reverse complement strand
CTTTGGCATTCAGACCGGCGGGCTTTTAATGGTTTTCAAACTTATGATCCTGATAGCTATTGTTCACGCTTTTGAAGCATATTTGCTAAATCCTAAGATTACCGGAAACGTTTTGCATGTCCACCCGATCCTGGTGTTGATACTTTTGCTGGTAGGAGAACGGTTTTTCGGAATATGGGGAATGGTTGTTGGGGTTCCCATCGGATACTATGTCATTAGCGTTCTGACGATGAAGGACGAAAATCTTGCGGCCACCGATCCTGTGTTGTTGTGACCAAGAGCAAAAATCTATACAAGGGATAAGGTGCAAGGGATAAGATAATGCATATAACAAAGGCGCTGCCGATTGTATTTCCATTTTTACGCTGGTTGCCCCAGGTTACGGGACGATCCATGCGGGCCGATCTCCTGGCTGGAATCACCGGAGCAATTATCGTGTTGCCCCAGGGCGTGGCTTTCGCCACCATCGCCGGTCTGCCGCCAGCTTATGGTCTCTACACCGCAATGGTTCCGGTTCTGGTGGCTGCCCTGTTTGGGTCGTCGTTTCACCTGGTTTCCGGGCCAACAACCGCCATTTCCCTGGTCGTATTCGCCAATATCAGCAAGCTGGCCGTACCTTTTGGTCCGGACTACATTCAGTTGGTGTTTACCCTGACCTTCCTGACCGGAATTTGTCAGTTAGCACTGGGTGTAGCCAGGCTCGGTGCTGTGGTGAATTTCGTCTCTCATTCTGTAGTGGTGGGATTTACCGCAGGAGCCGCCGTTCTTATTGCGTCCAGCCAGATCGGGCATTTTTTCGGGTTGGTACTGCCCAAAAGCGCCTCATTTCTTTCAACCTGGGTCAGTTTGATTCATGCTCTGCCTGCAATAAATCCTTATGTAGCGGCAGTGGGCGGTACGACACTAATTGTTGCAGCCGGTATCAAGGCTTGGCGGCCTCACGCGCCGGCCCTGATGGCTGCGATGGTTGTCGGCAGCATCATGAGTGTGCTTCTTAATGGCGAAAGCCACGGTGTAAGGCTGGTCGGAGCATTGCCGAGTCGTCTGCCGCCGATGTCCTTGCCGAATATCTCGTTGAGCGCCATACATGATCTGGTGCCAGGAGCCATGGCTGTGGCCATGTTGGGCCTTGCAGAGGCTGTCTCCATCGCAAGATCAGTGGCTGTTCGCTCCAATCAGTCCATCGACAATAGCCAGGAATTTATCGGCCAGGGCCTGGCCAATATCGCTGGCAGTTTTTTTTCTGCTTATGCCGCTTCGGGATCATTTACCCGAACTGGAGTCAACTACGAGGCCGGAGCCAAAACGCCTCTGGCCGCTGTATTTTCAGCTCTTTTTCTCGCACTGATCCTGCTTCTTGTGGCTCAGTTGACAGCCTATCTGCCGCTGGCCTCCATGGCTGGTGTCATCCTTCTGGTCGCATGGCACCTCATCGACTTCAGCAGCATCCATCACATCATAAGTACGGATCGCAGTGAAGCCGCCGTTTTGTTTCTGACCTTTCTGGCCACACTTTTCGTTCAGCTTGAGTTCGCCATCTATGCAGGTGTCATTCTCTCGCTCCTTCTCTATCTCAAACGAACCTCCCATCCCCATTTCATTACCTTGGCCATTGACCCGACAGACAAGCACCGTCGCTTGATCAACATCCGGAACGGGCCCCTTAATGAATGTCCCCAGTTCAAGATACTTCGGCTTGATGGCTCCATTTTCTTTGGCGCGGTAAATCACATAAGCGAGGAACTCCACAACATCATTGACACCAGTCCCGAGCAGTACCACATCCTGATTATCGGTAGTGGAATCAATTTTATGGATGCGACAGGCTGCAATATGCTCTTTCGCGAAAACCGGAGCCTCCGGCTGACAGGTCGTGAGATATCCCTGTGTTCACTGAAGCGCGAAGTACTTGAGACGCTGAAGCGTGGCGGCTGTTTCGCCAACATGGGCCCTGAACATGTTTTTTCCACCAAGGACGAGGCTATTCAGTCCATTGTACCTCGCCTGGATCCCGAGCGATGTGCTGGCTGCACTGCCAGAGTCTTTGCCGAGTGCTGCGAACGGCCAGGGGGCAATCAAGAGTATCGGGCAACATGTTGAGGTGTTGCCCGAGTTTTTTGTTCAGGTCTTGTTTTTACTTTTTTCGTTTTTTTCCTGTTTCTTTTCTTTAGGCGTTTTGGAAGGTTTTTTCTTGTCGCTCTTTCGAATATCCTTTGATTTTGACATACTGCCTCCTTTTTTTGTTGTAATTGTTGTTATTCTTTAAGCTGAACAATGCTTTCAGCCAGCCGCCATGCGATATTGTTGCACGTTTCAGAATCACTTCTTTTGTTTTATCCCGTCCTTCACAACCACAGTAATTTCAAACACCTTGGTTGGCGGTATCTCTTTTTCCCAGGGGCGGCGATAAACCAGTTTAAGGCGAACTGAGCCGACTTCGCGGGGAACAAACCAGAAGACCAATTGGCCGCCAGCGCCTATACGATCGTTATCTGCAACAAAGACAATCTCCCCTTTCTGTTTCAGCACGGCTGAATCGTTAGCCGCAACCTCCCACAGATAACCGGTTGTCGGGTTGCCTGGCAACCTGATGGAAAACTCCTCACCCACGCAAATCGTGAAGTTATGCCCATGATCTCGCTCAAGAAGCTCAAGAGCCGAGCATGGAATAACGGCAGTGATGACAAGAGTAGAAAAAAGCAATATGTAACGTAAACCCCTTAAGAACATGATAATATTTGCCATTTATTGAAACGTAATTTTTCTAACTTATTTTTAGAGTTCATGATAATTTTATCTTACATAAAATCGGATACAGTAAAAATTGAGTACATAGGAATCCCTGTGGCCTCAATATTCTGTCTACCGTTTTCTTCACACCGATCCACCAGCACAATAGCCGCCAGTATATTCAGCCCGTGTTCTCTCGCTATTCGAATGGCCTTTACGGTTGACGCTCCTGTGGTAACAACATCATCTATGATGATTACTGAATCCCCCTGTTGGACATTTCCCTCAATTTGCAGTTTCATTCCGTACTCTTTGGGCTCTTTACGGATTGAAAATGTTTCAATAGGGTTGCCCTCTAATGCAGACGTGAAGGATGTAGATATCGCAACCGGATCTGCGCCCATTGTCAACCCGCCTATGGCATCAGGGGACAGACCAAGTTCAATAATTTTATTATAAACCGCTTCACCGATTAAAACCTGCCCCGTCGGATTGTAAGTAACCTTTTTCATGTTGAAATAAAAACAGCTCATCTTTCCGGAGGACAGGAGGATTGACGGTGTGTCGGTCTTTTTAAAAGACCGCTCTATGATCAGTTCTTTCAGTATTTTCACAGTGCTTTCCATTGATTTAAAAAGTTAATAAACGATGTTTTGGACATTTACTCCCCCTCCCCTTGCGGGAGGGGGTCGGGGGGTGGGGGACTTTAATTTTTATTCTGGCATCATTTTTCTAATTGCTGCTTAATCGTCGTCCAGAGTTTTCGCCTTCGGCTGTGTTCAAATTGCCATTGATCAATGATTTGCTGATAGGCTTCGGGGTTGAGTTCTCTGACGACCGCCAGCCAGCGGACATGCAAAGTGTAATTGGAACCGATAACGACAATGGGGCTTGGAACCATTTTGGGCGCATATTTTACCCAGCATTCAATAATGATGGGAAGATGGTTTGCTCCCATCATTTTTCCAAGCCATTCCCGTCTGCTGTCGTTGTGGGATTTGTCGCCGATTATGCAGTCTGTGCATATCTGAACCACTTGGGGGAAACGGGTTTTGATATCAGTCAGTTCCGCCATGTCCCGGGTAAGAACAAAAAAAGCCTGTTTCTGATCCATAAACGCTTTTGGATTGGACTGAATGAACATCAGCCATTCCTGCAGTTTTGCTGAAAACCATGGTTTGCCCCTGGTATCGTTCAGTCCTGCTTCAATCAGCCAGTTTATCCAGCAGTCGGAAAGGTTCTTTACCCGTCCAGGTTTAAAACCAAGGGCAACAGAAAGAATGAGCTGCTGCCAGGCCTCCAGCAGACTGGGCACCGCGGGCAAACCGGTTTGGCGAACCTGTTCAGCTACGCTGTCCCAGTCAAAGGGATTCAGGTAGGTGATCTGCTGAAACCGAACCACCTGATTGCGCTCGACCCAGCCGATTTTTTTGGTAACATGTCTCCAGTCTTGGAGAATCGCTGTAATCACTTCATCCGGTGAGTGATTAATGCCGCGATTGACAGTTGCAGCCAGAAGGTGGGTTTCCATATCCCATGAAGCGATTTCCCCTTCCTGGACAGCATAACTCGTCACGATCAGATTGCAGACTTTTTCCGCCTCCTCCCACTGATTGTTTTCTATCAGGTTTTTTAGAGGAGGAACCCCATACAGCCAGTTTTCATTCACGAGTTTTAGACAATTATCAAGATAAACCTGCGAGTCGAAGCGCCGAGACAGACTCAGGTATATCTGATGCCAGAACGATTCGATATTGTTTAACCGGTTTTCCCACACCGGATCATCTTCATGCTGTTTGATAATGTCAAAAACCTGTTTCTGGTGATCATCCTGAAGAGATTCAAAGAAATAAATCACGCCCTGGCTGCTGAGCTGAACGATTTTCAGACGTTCTTCCACAAGATTCAAGCTATTGATGAATTGTTCCTGGTTCGGGGATGTCATCCATGCCCAATTTAAAATACACTGGGTGGCGAATGTGCCGATCATGCACTCTTTTTTTTCAAGGTTCATCCAATCCGGATAATCCGTCATGTTTTTTTCAATCCCGACAATGGCATTTACAAAAATGTCGGGGTCCGCCACTTTGAGGGGGACTATACTTTCGATCAGGGGAAGCAGATATCGGCAGACTTCTTCCAGATCATCAGCAAACTGGATATTGTTGAAAACCGGCGATTCCCAGGTATGCTGGCGAAAGGCATATTCTCCGTCTTCATCACCTATTTTGGCGACAATACTGTTCCAGAGGTCCCAGAGACGCTGCCATTGCTGGATGATTTTTGCTTCCGGAGAAATGACTTTTTTGGATTTGGTGCGGTTTAAAGGGAGCAGTCCGGCTACGGTATCTGCTGTTCTACCATCCAGGCGGGACATCAGCACTTCGATAAGGTCGGGATTGATGATGGAAAATGCAGCTTCGAATACTTTTGCAAGCTCATCATACGTCAAAGCTTCCAGCAGTCGATATCCAATCTCTCTTTTCATTCAACTATCTCCAACAAACGATTCCTGGCCATTCATGGTCAAGGGGGGTCAGTGGTCAGCCTCTTGATAGATTTTCAACACCAGTTATTTTTTCTGCTCACTTATTTAAAACTACAGACTGATCACCGTTCCATTGCAGGAAAGCTCAATCAATTCAGCGCCGGTGGCCATTCTTGCGCCTTTGATAAGATCCGTAGCACTGATTTTGCGGGACACCGCACAAGGGGTGCAGACCAGAATCGGTACATCATATTCCTGAAGGTAAGACAGATGATCATCTGCAGAATCTCCGGTAGCCGCCCGCAAATATGCAGACATGCCTTCCTTGGCCAGATACACGCCTTCATCCAGAAGGAAGATCGTTGTGTTTTTTCCCTGTTTTTTGGCGGTGGCAGCCAGAAAAAAAGCCCTGGTCGCCCGGTTGGGATTGTCTGTTCCACACGAAAGTACAATTACAACATTGTCTGTCATACGTTATCTCCTGTTGTTTTGGGTTATGGCCAGGCTGAGGGTATCCTGTCTGGCATTTTAAATGAAATTGTGATAGTATCCGTCCATAAGGTTTTCCCTATACCATCAAATCCGGGTCGAATCAATGGTATTAACCATGATTCTGAACAGATACTTTAAACACAGGTAAACATGATTCCCAATACGATTTATACTCGGCCCATCTGGCTGGACAGTGACCATGAAACACTGAAAGTAATTGATCAGAGATTGCTTCCCCATAGCGTTGTCGTGCTGAACCTGAAAACTGCCGATGATGTCATTATGGCTATTGGCGACATGGTGGTAAGGGGCGCACCGCTGATTGGCGTTACGGCTGCATTCGGCGTTTATCTTTCCGTGTTGAATTCCAAAACGCAGGATGATCCGGAAAATTATCTGGTGCAGGAATGCCGCCGCATCAAGTCCAGCCGTCCGACAGCCATAAATCTGGTTTGGGCGGTGGACCGAATGATGGAAAGGCTTTCCGGCGTAAAAACCCTTTCGGGTAAAATTGAGGCTGCAAGAAAAGAGGCGGAAAGTATCACTGATGCCGAGGTTGAAAACTGCCGCCAAATCGGCATTCATGGGCTTTCGCTGCTTCAGGGAATTGCAGCCGAAAAGCAGGGAAAGCCCATCCAGGTTCTGACGCACTGCAATGCCGGATGGCTGGCCTGTGTGGAACATGGGACCGCTACTGCTCCGATATACGCCGCTTTTGAATCCGGCATGGATATTCATGTATGGGTCGATGAGACCCGGCCCCTCAACCAGGGCGCACGGCTGACTGCCTGGGAACTGGGGCAACGCGGGGTCAGCCATACGGTGATTACGGATAATGCCGGGGGGCATCTCATGCAGCATGGCATGGTGGATATGGTGATTGTCGGCTCGGACAGGGCGACCCGGACGGGAGACATCGCCAACAAAATCGGAACCTACCTCAAAGCACTGGCTGCAATGGACAACAATGTTCCGTTTTATGTGGCGCTGCCGTCAAGCACATTTGACTGGAATTTGACCAATGGCTTGATGGACATCCCCATTGAAGTCCGAGATCCGGATGAAGTCCGGTATGTTCAGGGATTGGCCAACAATACCCTTTCCCGGATTCTGATCCCGCCAGAGGACAGTCCTGCCGCCAATTATGCATTTGATGTGACACCTGCAAGACTCATTACAGGTCTTATCACCGAAAGAGGTATCTGCGGACCCGATGAGGCCGATATCCTGAGGCTTTTCCCGGAGCATTTCTGGCATCAGAAATAATCCTTGACATCTGTTTGAAATTTCATTTAAATCGCCACATGCTGACAAATTTGGAAAAAAAAATCATCTCCGCCATTCAGGACGACATTCCCATTACTGCTCGTCCGTTCAAGGTCATTTCCGAAAACATCGGGATTTCTGAAACAGAGTTTCTGAAATCCCTTCAGGATCTGTGTAACCGGGGCGTTATCCGTCGGCTGGGTGCCACTCTTCGCCACCAGAAATCCGGGTTTGAGGCCAATGCCATGACCGCCTGGCAGGTAGAAGAAGAGCGGGTGGAAGAAGTAGGGCAAAAAATGGCCTTGTTTCGGGAAGTCTCCCATTGCTACCGCAGAAATCCCAACAACCGGTGGCCGTATAATCTCTACACGATGATTCATGCCCGTGATGAGGCTGCCTGTGTGGAAATCGCCCGCAACATCTCCGTGACCACTGCCGTCACTTCCTATAAACTGCTTTTCAGCCGAAGGGAATTGAAAAAAACTTCCATGGAATATTTCCCGAACGGCAATGAAGATGGATAAGGATTTTTGCGGATCGACCGCATCTCCTGCTTCAACATCAAATCCCCATATTCTTCTGATTAATCCCTGGATACACGATTTTGCAGCATATAATTTTTGGGCCGCTCCCCTAGGGTTACTGACGCTTGGGGCCATGCTGCGGGATCATGGTGCCATGGTATCTTACATGGATTGTCTCGACCAGTTTCACCCCAGGTTGCCGGATGCAGATCCTTCCGCAAGATTCGGCAGGGGACCTTATCTGAAAACACAAATTTCAAAGCCTGCAGGAATGGAGGATATTCCGAGAAACTATTGCCGTTACGGAATTTCGCCCGAATGGTTCGAAGCGGATCTAAGGTCTCTTCCCCGGCCGGACCTGGTGCTGGTAACCTCAATGATGACCTATTGGTATCCTGGGGTTCAGGAAGCCATAGCGATCGTCAAGACGGTTTTTCCAGAGGTGCCGGTGATTCTGGGAGGGATTTATGCAACGCTCTGTCAGGAACACGCCGTCAAGTTTTCCGGAGCTGATCTGGTCATTGCCGGCCCAGGTGAAACCCGGATTTTTACAGCGGCTCAAAAGCTTATCGGATGGTCTGCAGTCCATGAAACCGACTCGGAAAACCTGGATGCTTTTCCATTTCCAGCAGCGGATCTTCAGCGAAAAATTCCTTTTGTCGCCCTGATGACATCAATTGGTTGCCCGTTTTCCTGCGCCTACTGCGCATCCGGGTACCTGAATTCAAAGCGGAGGCTGCGATCACCGGATCGTATTGTAGAAGAAATAAGGTTCTGGAATTCCCGCTACGGCGTTATAGACATGGTGTTTTATGACGATGCCTTGCTGGTGGATTCCCAGCTCCACGCCATTCCCATGTTCGAAAAAATCATCACCTCCGGACTATGCAAGACGGTCCGGTTTCATACGCCCAATGCCGTTCATATCCGGGAAATCACGCACACAACTGCCCGGCTCATGGCCGGAGCAGGCTTTCAGACCCTTAGGCTCGGTCTTGAAACCACGGCAGGCGATCGCCAGGATTTTGACCACAAAGTGACCCGGAAAGAATTTGTCGCCGCTGTGTCATGCCTGAAATCCGCAGGATTTCGCGGAGACCAAGTCGGTGCCTATCTGCTGACAGGGCTGCCGGGTCAGTCCTGGGAATCGGTTGAAGCCTCGGTTGAAACTGTTCGAAAAGCTGGAATAACACCGGTTCCGGCGCATTTTACGCCGATCCCGCACACGGCCCTTTGGCCTGCGGCCGTTGCATCTTCCCGATACGATCTGGAATCCGATCCGATCTTTACAAATAATGCGATTTTCCCATGCCAGAAGGAGCCGTTTTCATGGGAGCCTCTGATCAGATTGAAAAAACTGATCAAAGCAACGGCTTTCCAAGCAGAATGACAGAATTCATTTGACTTGTTTCCGACAATTTCATATTCAACCGGTGTTCCATCTGCTCAAGCGGTTGCGTACCCGTAACATATACTGCGAACGGGCATAATCTGCGCTTTTCATAAACTCCCTCTCCCAGCGGGGGAGGGTTGGGGGGATCAAAAACGTAAAATTATGCCAGTTCGCAGTATAACTCTGATGGCAAAGTAAAAAGCCCAAGATCAAGGCGAGCAAGTCCTGAAGAGTGAGGCGTACGACCAGTACGCCGCAACGACGAAGGATGAAGCTTAACGCAGATATTGGACTTTTTACGAAACAATCAACCTTTTTCCCATCAACAAGGAGGATACCACAAAATCATTTATGAGCTGTAAAATAATCATTAATGCCATTGATCCAGCAGAATGCCGGATCGCCAAGGTACAAGACAACAAACTCGAAGAATTTTACGTTGAAACTGCTTCCCGCGAATTTACCCAGGGAAACATATACAAAGCCACCATTACCCGCGTGGAGCCAAGTCTTCAGGCGATTTTTGTGGATTATGGAGCAGAACGGCACGGATTTCTTCAAAAAAGTGAAATTCACAGCGATTATTATCAGGATGTTTCCGCAGGGGAGTATTCCATTCAAAATCTTGTCAAACGCGGTCAGGAGCTTCTGGTTCAGGTGATCAAGGAACCGTTCATGAAAAAAGGGGCCATGCTGACCACATTTATTTCGCTTGCAGGAAGGCATGTGGTGCTGATGCCCGGCAGCGAAAATCGCGGTATTTCCCGAAAAATTGAAGATGAAGAGGAGCGAAGACGGCTCAAGGAAATCATTACCGGAATCAAACTGCCGGAAGGCTACGGCCTCATTGTCCGTACTGCGGGGGTTGACTGCACCAAAACCGATATCACCAAGGATTTGAATTATTTGATGCGGCTCTGGAAAAATATCAAGGGCAACGTCATGAAGGAAAAAGCTCCGGCCCTTCTCTACAAGGAGCGCAATCTGGTGCTGCGGTCCCTGCGGGATTATTTTACACCGGACATCACGGAGATTCTTATTGATGAGCCAGGTGTCTATCGTGATGCCAAGGAATTCATCGAGATCATCTCTCCCAAACAAACCAAGATCGTCAAGCTCTACAAAGGCCCCAAGCCCATATTTACCAAATGCGAGCTGGAAACCCAGATTGCATCAATTTTTGAAAGTCGGGTGAATTTAAAATCCGGCGGATCCATTGTCATCGATCAGACCGAAGCGCTGGTAGCCATTGATGTAAATTCCGGAAAGGCGACGCAGAATAAATCCATTGAGCAGACCGCGCTTGCGACCAATCTTGAGGCAGCCGAAGAAATTGCCAGGCAATTACGATTGCGGGATCTGGGGGGACTGCTTGTCCTGGATTTTATAGACATGCGGGATCAGAAACATAAGCTGGATATCGAAAAGGCCCTGAAAAATCATCTTAAAATCGATAAAGCCAAAACCAAACTCGGCAAAATATCCAAGTTTGGCCTCCTGGAGATGTCCCGTCAACGCATCCGTCCCTCCATAGAATTCGGCAGCCACGAACCCTGCCGGTTCTGCAAGGGGAAAGGGGTGTCACCTTCAGCCGAAACCATGGGACTGGGATTTTTGCGCCAACTGAACCTTGAAACCCTTAAAGAAGATGTTACCGGGGTCAAGGGAATTGTTCCGTCCGAGGTCGCTTTCTTTTTACTGAACCGCAAACGACGGGAAATTCTGGATCTGGAAGAAAGCAGAGGATTCAAGGTCACCATCGAGGGAGACCCGCTCATGGTGCCAGGGGACAGCCGTATTGTCTGTGACAAAAAGGCGGTGCAGGAAGGCGTGTAACAGGGTAAAGGTGTAAGACTGTTCAAGCAGGTTGATTATCGGTAGGTCAGCCACGTCCGGTTTGATGAAAAAACCCTTTGGATACCTGCTGAACAATGATTTATTCGTTACGACAGCAATGTCATGGACCATTTATTACAGGAATTGTTATGATCAATCGTTATACCCGTAAACTCATGGGCGATGTCTGGACCGAGGAAAATAAATATCGAACCTGGCTGAAAGTGGAAATCGCCGCCTGCCAGGCTATGGCGGAAGTCGGAAAAATACCTCAGAGCGCTCTAAATGTCATTCGGGCCAAGGCCAATTTTTCGGTTGACCGCATTGAGGCAATTGAGACCGAAACCCGGCATGATGTGATTGCATTTTTGACCAGCGTGGCTGAATTCGTGGGTCCGGATTCCCGTTATATCCACCTGGGTTTGACCTCATCGGATGTTCTGGATACAAGTATGGCCTGTCTCTTGAAACATGCCGGCGAAATGATTCTGGCGGACTGCGACCAGTTGCTCTCCGCCATCAAAACCCGTGCATTGGAACACAAAGAGACGGTCATGATCGGCAGATCCCACGGCATTCATGCTGAGCCTATCACCTTTGGCCTGAAACTTGCCGTTTGGTACGATGAGATGCGGCGCAACCGCAGTCGTATGGAACGGGCGGTTGAAACCATCAGCGTGGGCAAGATTTCCGGGGCGGTGGGGACTTTCGCCAATATTTCCCCTCAAGTTGAAGCCAGGGTCTGCCAGATACTGGATCTGAAGCCGGCTCCGGCATCCACCCAGATCATTCAGCGGGATAGATATGCAGAATACTTTACCACCTTGGCTATCATGGCATCTTCGATTGAAAAAATGGCCATTGAAATCCGGCATCTTCAGCGAACCGAAGTTCTGGAGGCGGAGGAGTATTTCTCCAGCGGCCAGAAAGGATCTTCGTCCATGCCGCACAAACGCAATCCCATTGGCTCGGAAAATCTCTGCGGTTTGGCCCGGGTGATTCGGGCCAATGCCATGGCATCGCTTGAGAATGTTCCACTGTGGCATGAGCGGGATATCAGTCATTCTTCCGTGGAACGTGTGATTGCGCCGGACAGCACCATTTTGATGGATTACATGCTGAACCGTTTAACTGGTTTGATCGGCAATCTTCTCATCTATCCCGAACGCATGAAAGAAAATCTGAACCGGATGAAGGGTCTGGTGTTTTCCCAGCAGATACTGCTTGCCCTTGCCGAAGCGGGTATCAGCCGTGAAGATGCCTATCAACTGGTTCAATTTCAGGCCATGAAAGTTTGGAAGGAAAATGTCGATTTCAAGTCCCTGATCCAGAACGATGCCAGGATTTCCGAAGTACTCGGCCAGGAAAAGATCAAAGAAATATTTGACCTTAACTATCATTTAAAGTATATCAACGACATTTTCGATCGTGTATTCGGGTCGTGAAATGCATTGATTTTCATTTCCGCTTTATGGCAATCCGCTTATCAGGTGTGGTTTCCAGTTCATTTTTCCGGTTAAAATTATAAATCAATTTGGAGGTTTTATCGTGGTGAATGTGGCTTATGCAATGGGTCAGTTAGGTGCTGGCAGTCCAGGGTCAGCCGGAGGGTTGGCATCGTTTATACCGCTGGTCCTGATGTTTGTTATTTTTTATTTTTTGTTAATCCGGCCTCAGCAGAAAAAGACCAAGGAACATCGGGACATGGTTGCTGGTGTCAAGAAAGGTGATCGGATCATCACCAGCGGCGGAATTCATGGTCAGGTTACGGCAGTGGATGACACCACAGTTACCGTTGAGATATCTGATAAGGTTCGGGTCAAGCTGAACCGGGCCAATGTTGCTGGAATGGTGCAAGCCCAGACGCAACAAGCCAAAAAAACGGTTGAACTCGAAAAATCCAAATAACCATTCAACAATGAAACGCCTTTCCGGCATCTGCCAAGAGCAGTTTTTTTGGTGAATGTCCCGACTTGATGGTTTCGTAAAATCAGTGAAAGGATTCGATATTGAAGAACATTTCATGGAGACTGGTAGTCAGCGTATTGGTCGTGCTTACTGCCGTTGTTTACACCATACCCACGTTCCAGTCTGAGATATGGCCTTACAAAAAAATCAATCTGGGACTGGATCTTCAGGGCGGCATGCACCTTGTTCTGGAAGTTCAGACCGAAAAAGCCGTGGAAAGCACTATCGAACGGATGGCCCAGGACATGCGCGTTGCCTTAAAAAAAGAGCAGATCCGAGCAACGGGTCTGGACCAGATTCAGGGTTCCAAAATTTCCGTTAGGATCGAGGGAAAGGATCAAGCTGATAAATTTGATAAACTCCTGAATGATTCGTTTAAAGAACTCAGAATTCAATCCCGCAATATCGACAACGACATCTTGTCCATATCGCTTGATCTGCCGGACAAGGAATCCAGCCGAATCAAGAAAATGGCAGTGGAACAGGCGCTTGAAACCATTAGAAACCGGATCGACCAATTCGGAGTCAGCGAACCGGATATTCGCCTTCAGGGAGAAAACCGCCTTCTCATTCAACTGCCCGGGGTAAAAGACACCCAGCGCGCCAAAGACCTCATCGGCAAAACCGCGCTGCTTGAATTCAAGCTCCTGGATGAAACCCATGATGTGGATGCCGCAGTCAAGGGTACTGTACCGCCGGGAACAGAAGTTCTTTATGAAGTCCGGGAAGATACTCAGACCAGAAGAGCCGTAAAGACACCTTATCTCCTTATGAAACGGGCGATACTGACCGGATCGTATTTGACCGATGCCAAGGTCCAGATTGATTCCCAGTACAATGAACCTTATGTGTCAATCAAATTCGATAAAAAAGGCGCTCAGCTCTTTGAAAAAATCACCGAAGAAAACGTGAAGAAACGACTGGCAATTGTTCTGGATCAAAAAGTGTATTCGGCACCCGTGATTCAGGAGAAAATCGCAGGCGGCGAAGCCAGGATTACCGGCCGTTTCTCCCCCGAAGAAGCCCGCGATCTGGCCATTGTCCTTCGTGCCGGCGCCCTGCCGGCGCCAGTGAAAATTCTGGAAGAACGAACGGTCGGACCTTCCCTGGGAACGGACTCCATCAACAAGGGTCTGATGGCCGGAGTTGTCGGCGGTATTCTTGTCGTCCTGTTCATGGCCATTTATTATAAAGGCTCCGGTCTCATCGCCGATATCGCCCTGATTTTTAACATGATCATGATATTTGGCGGACTGGCTGCCTTTCAGGCGACACTGACCATGCCGGGTATTGCCGGTATCGTCCTGACCATTGGTATGGCTGTTGATGCCAACGTACTCATCTTCGAGCGCATCCGTGAGGAGCTTCGCCTCGGAAAAACAGCGCGGGCCGCAGTGGATGCGGGTTTTGAAATGGCAACCTGGACGATTCTGGATGCCAACATCACCACGCTAATCGCCGCCCTGGTACTCTTTCAATTTGGCACCGGACCGGTCAAGGGGTTTGCAGTAACGCTGAGCTTGGGGGTAGTATCCAGTGTTTTTTGTGCCTTGGTGCTTACCCGCGTCATCTTCGAGTTTTTTGTCGTTCAGCGAAAAATCAAACAGTTGAGCATTTAAAAGGACATTTTCATGGAGTTTATCAAACCCAATATTAACATAGATTTTGTCGGCAAACGAAAAATTGCCTACTGCATATCGCTTTCAATGATCCTGATCAGCATCCTCAGTATCATTTTTCATGGCGGCCCCAGGTACGGCATTGATTTTGTCGGCGGCACGATCATTCAGATCAAGTTCCCAGACGCTGTCGCCATTAGCAACATCAAGGCTGGCCTATCGGAAATGGGGCTGGAGAATTCAACCATTCAGACTTTCGGTAACGAAGCCGATCATGACTATATGATTCGTACCGAATCGCCGCTTCAGACCGATGACAGTTTTTCCCAGAAAATCAAAGCTGCAATTCAGAAGACAACGGGAGCTGAACCAGACATCCGCAGGGTGGAAATGGTCGGCCCCCAGGTAGGCAAAGATCTGCAGGAAAAGGCCATGTTCGCCATTTTTTATGCCATGCTTTTTATCGCCATTTACATCTCTGGGCGGTTTGAATTCAAATGGGTAGTCTGTGCGACCATTGCCGGTGCGCTGATGGGCGGAGTTTATCTGCTAAGCCTTTTGCATATCAGTATGACGATTCTAAGCATTCTGGCGCTGATACTGACCCTGGTGCTGTTCTGGATTATGAAACTGAAATATGCGATGGGCGCGGTGATTTCCCTGGTACATGATGTGATCATCACCGTCGGACTGTTTTCGATCTTTGACAAGGAGTTCTCGCTTCCCATCATTGCTGCGATTCTCTCCATCATGGGCTATTCCCTGAATGATACGGTTATCGTTTTTGACCGGATTCGGGAAAATCTGCGAAAACACCCGAAAAATTCCTTCATGACTACCATCAACCGAAGTGTGAACGAAACCCTAAGCCGAACAATATTGGTATCGTCAACGACGCTGGTTGCCGTGCTGGCCTTGTTTATCCTGGGCGGAGGAATCATTCATGATTTTGCCTTCGCCATGCTGGTGGGAATTCTTACCGGGACTTATTCTTCGGTGTATGTGGCCAGCCCCATCCTTCTGGCCTGGCAGGATGCCGCTAAAAAGAAGTGAGTGAATGGACATCTATCTGCCATGGTTTACCCTTAAATATGTTCCGGGAATCGGAAATCTCCTGTATAAACGGCTCATCGAGCGGTTTGGATCTCCGGAACACGTTTTTGAAGCTTCAGATGATCGGCTTCTTGAAGTTGAAGGCATTTCCTCACGATTGGTTTCAGCGATTCGGCAGGCCAACCTGCCAGTTGAAGCGCAAAAATATCTGGATACGGTCATGCAGAAAGGTTATCGTATCATAACCCTGACTGATCCTGGTTATCCCATCCTGCTACGGGAAATTCCCGATCCCCCACCATTTTTATACGTTTCAGGAACCCTTGATCCGTCAGCACATACGCTGGCGGTCGTGGGTTCCAGAAATGCTACGCCCTATGGTCTGACTACAACCCGGCGGTTATGCAGCGATCTGGTGGGAAAAGGTTTGACTATTGTCAGCGGCATGGCAAGGGGAATTGATACGGCGGCTCACGAAGGCGCCATGATGGGAAAAGGGCGCACCATAGCGGTCCTGGGGAGTGGGCTGGACCAGATTTATCCGGCTGAAAACCAGCAATTGTTTCATAAAATCACTGAAAACGGCGCTGTGATTTCAGAGTTTGCGCTTCAGGCACTGCCGGAAGCCCACCATTTTCCTCAGCGAAACCGCGTCATCAGCGGCATGTCCCTGGGAACCCTGGTGGTTGAGGCGACCCGTAAAAGCGGATCCCTGATAACAGCGCGCCTGGCGGCTGAACAGAATCGTGAAGTATTCGCCATTCCAGGGAGTATTAACTCATTCAAAAGCGCAGGAACCCATATTCTGATCAAACAGGGTGCCAAGCTGGTGGAAAATGTTCAGGATATTCTGGATGAGCTGAATCTTCAGAACCGGCCCCTTTCACGTAACAGCGTCACAGGTGGTGTCAAGGGTGCCCAAGTCCGGGCCCTTCCGTTGCTTTCCGATGCAGAATCAGTCGTCTTTAACGCACTCAGTCCTTATCCGGTTCACAGTGACGAGCTGGTCCGCAAGCTTTCCATTACAACCGGAAAACTCATGTCGATCCTGCTTCAGCTTGAAGTCAAGGGGCTGATCCAGCAGACGGCTGGCAATTATTTTACAAGAAAAGCTGAAGACTGAAAGAACCTTCAGCCTTAAAACTCCATTAACTAACGTTTTTAATCAAAAGGATTATCTGTGTCAAAACCCCTGCTTATTGTCGAGTCGCCAACAAAGGTTAAAACCCTTCAAAAATATCTTGGTGAACAGTATGCCATTGCCGCCACTGTCGGCCATATTCGGGATCTGCCGGAAAAAGAGATGGGAATTGATGTCGAGGATGGTTTCAAAGCCAAATACACCACCATTCCTGGTAAACAGAAAGTGATTACGGCGTTAAAGCAGGCGGCTGGAGATACCGATCTCGTTTATCTGGCGCCTGACCCGGACCGCGAAGGCGAGGCCATTGCCTGGCATACAGCGGAAATCCTGAAGAAAAAAGGCCGGGTATTTCAACGTGTGCTGTTTCATGAACTGACCCATAACGCCATTTTGAAGGCTATGGAGTCGCCTATTGAGTTGGATCGCAATAAATTCGAAGCCCAACAGGCCCGGCGAATTTTGGACCGGCTGGTTGGCTATCAGATATCTCCGCTGCTCTGGAGAAAGGTTAAAGGAGGTCTTAGCGCTGGACGGGTGCAGTCGGTTGCGGTCCGCATGATCTGTGAGCGGGAGCGAGTCATTCAGGCATTTGAAGCCGAAGAATACTGGAGCATTACAGCAAACCTTGAGGGTAGCGTACCGCCGGAGTTTTTGGCTAAGCTGATCAAAAACCAGGGTAAAAAAATCAGTATTCCGGATGAATCTAAAGCGATGGGTATTCGGGACGAGTTGTCCCAGCAAGCCTTTGTGATAGAAAACATCGTCAACAAGACAACAAAGCGAAATCCGCTTCCGCCGTTCATTACCAGCAAACTTCAGCAGGAAGCCATTCGAAAGCTGCGGTTTTCCGCCAAAAAAACCATGTTGATCGCTCAGGAACTCTATGAAGGGATTGAACTTGGATCGGGTGGACCCGTCGGGCTGATCACCTATATGAGAACAGACTCAACGCGCATTTCAGCGGAAGCTGCAGGAGAAGCCATAACGCTGATTCAGGAGCGTTTCGGTAAGGATTATGCTCCCTCAAAACCTCGGTTTTTTAAAAATTCCAAAAAAGTTCAGGATGCCCATGAAGCCATTCGTCCGGCATCGGTTTTTGTGACACCCGAAAATACTGAGCCCTATCTTTCAAAAGATCAGCAGGAGCTCTATACCCTGATCTGGAAACGGTTTATCGCCTCACAGATGACAGAGGCCCTGATTGATGGCTGCACCATCACCATTCAGGCAGGGACCTATCAGTTGACTGCCACAGGATCGGTGATTAAATTCCCCGGATTCATGGCTCTTTACCTGTCTGCGGACGATGAAATGGACAGTGAATCGAATCCTGGCAAAGCACGACTTCCGGAACTGTCCAAAGGCGAGATCCTGATTTTGCAACAGCTTGAACCCAAGCAGCATTTTACTCAGCCATCACCCCGGTTTTCCGAGGCTTCCCTGGTTAAGGCGCTTGAAGAAAACGGTATCGGACGGCCCAGTACATATACTGCGATTCTTACTACCATTCGCGGAAAAGCTTATGTGGAGATGGTCAAAGGCATTTTTATCCCCAGTGAACTCGGGTTTATCGTCAATGACCTGATTGTCGCCAGTTTTCCAGAGGTGTTCGATATTGAGTTTACGGCCAAAATGGAAGACCATCTGGATCAGATCGAAACGGCTGAAGCCGCTCCCCTTGAAGTGCTGACACAATTTTATGAGCCGTTTAAACAGCGGCTTGAAGCCGCCGCCACGCAGATGATCAGCATGAAAGGGGTTGGTAGTTCAACCGACCTGGACTGTCCCCTCTGCAAAACCCAAAAACTGAACATCAAAATGGGGAAAAATGGTCATTTTCTGGCCTGCAACGGATATCCGGAGTGTAAATTCACCAGCAATTACACCCGCGATGAAAAAGGCCGAATCCTGCCAGTTGAACAGCCAACGGAGGCGGCAACCGATCAGGTTTGCGCAAAATGCGGCCTGCCCATGGTCATGCGTCAAGGGAAATTCGGCCTCTTTCTGGCCTGCACCGGATATCCGGGTTGCAAGAACACCCAGTCCGCGACGCAGGCCGGAGCTCCCCAGGAAACCGGGATTTCCTGTCCGGAATCCGGGTGTGCCGGCATGTTGGTGCAGAAAATGTCCAAACGCGGAAAGGCGTTTTACGGATGCAACCGATATCCGGACTGCTCTTTTGCCATCTGGGATAAGCCGGTCAACCAGGAATGCCCGCTCTGTCATGCGAAATTCATTGTGGAAAAAACATCCAAAAAAGAAGGCGAGTTTTTAGCCTGCCTAAGCCTAGATTGCGGATATAAAATGAGGAATGAGTGATTAAGGGATGAGGGATTAGTTTTTAACTAATTGTAACGGATTTGCTGGAAAAATAATTTAAATATATTATGCAAGTACTATTACCCTGAGTTTGCCGTTATCCAGAGGGATGATGTCGATGGGATTACGTTTTTCACCCACACCGGCTGATGCCTGTTCTATCAGGATTTTGGTGCTTACAACCAGGTTCGGATCAGCAGGTCCCTGTGCAACCAGAAAGTCCAGATTCAGCATCCGGCTGTTTGGTGTATCTGTATAGAAAAGCATACCACATTTTGAAGGACAATTATCTATCCCTCAAGAAAACTTGCTCAAAATAAACAGCGCTTCGAATGCAGAAGGGATGGTGATTTATCATGAATCTTATCAGACGATATCCAATACATCTTATGGGGATTGTTGCAGCGCTTTTTTTTGCAGGATTTGCGCTGATTGGCGTTGAGCTCATTGATACACTGGATCTCAAGGTATATGATATGCTTATGCGCCTTAGAAGTGATCCGAACAGCCCGAGCGATATTGTTCTGGTGGAAATTGATGATGATTCCATCGAGAAATTGGGCAGATGGCCATGGCCCAGGTCGCTTCTGGCTAAAGGTATCCGCGCCATTCAATCAGGTCAGCCCCGCCTGATCGGTCTGAATATCATTTTAAGTGATCCTGAAACAATTGCAGGACTGGATATTATTAAGGAACTGGAAATACAATTCCGTCGAACCTTACTTGATTTGTCCAACGAAAAGAGCATGGCGTTTCTTCAGGCCATGTCCACAGCCCAGACGAGCCTGGATCATGATAGGGATCTGGCTGAATCGATTCAGGAGTCAAACCGGGTTGTGCTGTCGATGTATTTCAAGGAATCTGCTCCTCAGGCGGCAGGCAGTTTACAGGTGGAACAGAATCCACTTTTAACGGCAAACGCCATTCGTAATATTCAGAATCCGGATTCGCTGAATTATCCCCGTGCAACTGAAATCGTATTGCCGATTCCGGCGCTGTTGGATAGTTCAATGGGGATCGGTCACATCAATCTGACTTTTGATCAAGATGGCAAAGCCCGGCGTGAACGGCTGCTGTATGAATATGGCGGACTGTTTTTCCCGTCCTTTACTGTCAGACTGGCGGCATTTTATCTGAATGTTCCCATCAATGCCATACGCGCGGATATCGGCTCAACCCTCAGTATAGGCAAACTGGAGATTCCGATGACCATTTATTCAGAAATGCTGGTCAGTTTTAAAGGCGAACACCGATCCTTCAAATCCTATTCTTTTTTTGATGTACTGAATGGCAAGATTCCCATGTCCCTGTTTCATAACAAACTGGTTTTGATTCATGTCACAGCTACAGGCGTAATGAACCCTCTCAGCACACCTGTCGATGCCATGATGCCTGCCAGCGAATTTACAGCGCATTCCCTGTGGTCTGTTCTGAACCGTCAAAGCATTATGGAGCCTATATGGGGCGTAGTCGCCATGCTGAGCCAGATTTTTGTCATCGGACTGATCGTTTCACTTATTTTTCCCCGAACCCAGTCGATTCGATCCGGAATCATTTTCTGGTCGATTCTGATCCTGATTATCGGGTTTCAGACCTGGTTTTTTGTCTCCAGGGGAATATGGCTTAGAACCGCATATCCCCTTCTTCAGTTGATCATATGCTATACTGGAGTGCTGACCATCAAATATTTTGTCACGGAAACCGGCAAGGAAAAGGCGGAAGGTGAATCTGCAGAAAACAACCGGATGCTGGGATTATCTTTTCAAAGCCAAGGGATGCTCGACATGGCTTTTGATAAATTCAGACGTGTGCCGGTCGATTCCGAGATGAAGGATGTGCTGTATAATCTGGCTCTGGATTATGAACGAAAGCGCCAGTTCAACAAGGCGGTTTCTGTTTTTGAATATATCGAAACTCATGATAAAAAATTCAAGGATGTGAGCGAACGAAAAAAGAAACTGATGCAGGTCAGCGAAACCATGGTATTCGGAGATTCATTTCTGGGATCAGGCCCATCCAATGATGGATTTTTGATGACCGGAAGCGGAGTTCGTCCGACGCTGGGACGGTATGAAATCATCCGGCAACTGGGAAAAGGTGCCATGGGAGTGGTCTATCTCGGACAGGATCCCCGCATCAACCGGACGACCGCTATCAAAACATTCCGCTTGACCGAAGGTCTGAATGCGGAACAGGCCAGTCGAATGAAAGAGCAGTTTTTCCGTGAGGCGGAAAGCGCCGGAACACTCTCCCATCCCCATATCGTAACCATTTATGATGCAGGAGAAGAACAGGAACTTGCATATATTGCTATGGAATATCTGGAAGGAACCAGTCTTGAAGCATTCGTGTCAAAAGACAGCCTGCTTTCCATTCGAAAGCTGATTCTTTATGCAGCAGATATTTCAGCCGCTCTGGATTATGCTCATCAGAAAGGCATTATTCACAGGGATATCAAACCCGCCAATGTCATGCTGTTAAAAAATGATACTGTCAAGATAACGGATTTTGGAATCGCCAGAATCGCCGCGGCATCGCAAACCCAGACAGGTGTGGTGAAAGGGACACCGTCCTACATGTCTCCGGAGCAGTTTTCCGGAAAAAAAGTGGATGGTCGCTCCGACATTTTTTCTCTGGGTGCCATGATGTTTCAATTGCTGACCGGCGAGCTCCCGTTTGTTGGAGATAGCCTGCCTGCGCTGATGCATCATATCATGAATGAACCGCACGCCAATCCCAAAACCATCAACCCCAGAATTCCCGAAGCTCTGGTTTTGATTGTGAACAAGGCATTGGAGAAAGATGTTGAAAAAAGATATCAGCGGGCAGGTCAGATGAGTGATAATTTGCGAAAGCTAAATGAAATGATTGGTACGGCCATTGATCGGAAAAAGTCTCACAATATTTCAGAATAAGACTGATTCTACCGGATTTAGTGGCATTGGAGAGCGTGTAAATGAACAAATTTAGGTGGTTGAAACACCAATTTCCAATTATACACCGGCGAATAAAGAAGCTGCTTCAGCGCCTGTATTCCGGCAAGAATTCAAATGCTGCCATTTTATTGTTTTCTTAGGTATTGACAATTGCTGAAGACGCAAGTATAAAAAGACGAAAATCATCACTTTACGCCCATCATACATGAGGTTTTTTATGAAAATAAGACTGACCAAGCAATCTTGTTTTCTAATATGTGTTCTTCTTTTTTGTTGCGCCTATGATCTTCAGGCGTTAACCCCGTCGTCAGATGCTCCTGTCTCCAGGTTCGACTCAAATTCTGTTTCTTTACAACCGTTGATCGTGCTTGCATCCTCATCGGCGGAACCTGCCGATGAGGATGGATCTATGGCCTACGCAAACGCCCAGAACGCCATTAGAAACAATGATTATCCCAATGCGCTGGCATATATTCAGCAGGCAGTCGCCGTCAACCCAGGCAATCTTGATTACCAATATTTGCTAGGAATTTCATACTTCAAGCTGTCCAAACTGGATGAAGCACAAGTCATTTTTTTTGCTCTGATCAACGAAGATTCAATTGCATTCCAAAAAGCATTTTTCGATCTCTCATCTGCATATCTTCAAAGGAATGATGAACAGAACGCTTTTAAAATGCTTGAACAGGCTTACACTTTGGATCCGGGACGCACAGAGCTTGAAATGGGTAATATCTATCTGAAACAAAAGCAGTTTGGTAAAGCATCAGAATGCTTCGAACGCGCAGCACTAAAAAAACCGGAACTGAAAGCTGACGCTGCAACGCTGCAGGCAGTGGCGCTGTTGCAATTAAATCAAAGATCTGAAGCCACACGGCTGCTTCTTCATGTGCTGGAAATGGATTTGACACCTGATAAAACTGTGGCGGTCCAGCAACTGATCAACAGCATCAATGAATCTGAAAAATCTGACAAACCCTGGCAACTTACAGCCACTCTCGGTTTTCAATATGACGACAATGTCTTTCTGGACCCCCTGGACAACCTTGGATTAAAACCCATAACTGGTGGAGTGCGTAATAAAGAAGACGGCTTATCCATATTTTCACTAACCGGCAGATACAGATTTTTAAAGAAAGATTACTGGTCTTTTTGGGGAGCATATAATCATTATCAAACAAATTACATAAACAATACTGACCTCAACATCGTGGGTTCAAGACCATCGCTCCAGTTTCAGTGGGATAAATTGCCTTTTCATGCAGGATTGGAATATGCATACAGTCATTACTGGGTAGATGGGGAGTCCAGGGTAGGTGTTCATTCTCTTCTGCCAAGATTTTTTATTGAACACCCCGACAACTTGCAGACGAGTTTTTCAGGGGCAGTGGAATGGAAAATCTATGAAGACCATTCTCCCAGTGACAAGCATTATCGGTTAGCCCTGATGGAAATAAAAACGTTTCCGGAAAGAAAATCCCATTTCAGAATGCAGTATGCGGCCGATTTTGACGAGATAGGCGCAGAAGGTAGCGCGAACGTAACAGGCCATGAAATTCTGGCAGGTATTCAATACCCTTTGTGGATAGAAAACTGGTTTATGGATATTTCAGGACGCTACAACTGGAAGTTTTTTCAGTACGACCCACAAATCAGTATGAGTGGTAGCAGAACAGATGAACAAAAAAGCGCTATCTTTATGGTTTTTGGACAGCTTTGTTCTGGCTTGTATTTAAATCTTATGGCTCAACCGATATGGAATGACTCCAATATCATCAATCGATTAAAATATGATCCATACGAGTTTAAAAAGGCATTGGTTTCATGCTATCTGACATACACTTTCTAAAAAAATATACTGAACTGATAATGTATCTACTCATTTCTCTCTTGACATGGGCGATACCCGAACTATGGGCGGCGGAGCCTGTTGGGAAAATCGAAGCGCTTACAGGCATCGTTCAGGTTGAAAGAAATGGACAGAAACAGTTGGCGAAAATTGGCGATCCTGTATTTCATCAGGATAAATGGCATACAGAAGCCGATGGCATTGCCGAAATTGTTTTTACAGATACCAGCCGTATCAGACTTACCGCCAATACATCTCTTGAGATCACTGAATATCTGTATCGTCCGGAAGAGAAACAGCGCGTCAGTTTGTTTTCATTGATTGCCGGTAAGGCCCGATTTATTGCAAAAGCCTTACAGGATTTTAAAGATCAGCGTTTCAGGGTGCAAACTCAGACGGCTGTTGTTGGAACCCGCGGCACAGATTTCATTGTCTGGGTGAAATCTCCTACCGAGGTTTATGTGTTCTGCCTTGAAAATGCGATTGAGTTATTTAACCTGGCAATCATGGGAAAGCCGGTCATATTGACCCCAAACATGATCAGCCAGGTATCAGGAAACAATCCACCGCTTCCGCCCCGATTTATTGCGCCAGAAGAACGAAAAGATTTCATGCAGCAAATTCAAATTCAATTGCCGGGAAACCAGCAGCTTTCCACATCAAATCAGCAGACAACATCGACACAAACAGTTATCACCACATCCGTTCAAAACGGCGCTACGACATCAACCCTGATGCCCACAACGATACCATCAACGCAAACCGTTACCACCACCACATCAGGTCAAAACGGCACTACGTCAACCCTGACACCCACAACGACAACATCACCCACTACTACGACATCAACCCTGTCGCTTATGATGGTAATATCAACTACGACCACAACTACGACTACGACCACAACAACCACGTCATCGACAACAACAACAACAACAACAGCACCGACCACGACAAGCACGTCATCGACTACAACAACAGCACCGACCACGACAAGCACGTCATCGACTACAACAACAACAGCACCGACCACGACAAGCACGTCATCGACTACAACAACAGCACCGACCACGACAACCACGTCAT
>CAIMCT010000081.1 GCA_903839535.1 uncultured Desulfobacteraceae bacterium | reverse complement strand
CTGTTCTTGTAAAGCCCGGATCCATCACAAAATGGTGCTTCTGCCGATATGGGTCCTCACGGAGAACGGAATCTGCCATTTGCGCAGGGCTTTCCGGCTCTGGCGGAATTTCCGCCGTATCGCATCGTTATTTGTGCGCAACCGCTGGGTCAGTTTATTCGAGCTTAAATGGGTCAAATATTGTTAGCACTGAGGGTCATCCCAATTTTGACTTTTTACGAGTTCGTCAACCTTATAAACGATACTACGGTTTTCCCGAATGTTCGTTGATCATAAAGTTCAAACTCAGGGTGATCCAAACGAATGGATTCCAAAACAGAATGCTCGACAACAATACATGCCTGCTCAGCCAGGGATGCGCTTTGCAGAAGGTGATTCAAGGCGGAGCCGAGCATGTTCCGGTTGTAGGGCGGATCCATAAAAACTAGGTCAAACAGTGGCTGAACATGTCGCAATAAATCCAGGTTGAGAGCAATATCCCATTTCTGAACACGAGCTTTTTTCTCCAGGGAAAAAGATCGGATATTCTGCGTTATCAGCGATATCGCATGAGGAGAATTGTCAACAAGAACTGCGTAATCCGCTCCGCGGCTCAATGCTTCAATAGCCATCGCACCGGTCCCGGAGAAAAGATCAAGTACAACGGCCCGCTGAGTTCGGAATGACAGAATATTGAAAATTGTCTCTCTCAGACGGTCTGACGTGGGCCGTGTCTGTTTTCCCTCAAGGCGATGAAGTCTTCGGCCTTTCAGTTCACCTGCAATGATTCTCATCCGTCATCCCACTGTATGCGTCATGGTTCCAGTTTTTCTTTCATCTTTTCTTTAAGCCAGATCACTCAAACTCCATGCCATTCTCAGTTCGGGCGGATATTTCAAATACCGGCATGTCAGGATGAATCTGAACGATATCTCGAACCGTCTCACCCTCATCATATTCCAGATAAGGGAGAAGGTCAATTCGGTATTGATCTGAAGCACCGGAAGCTCCGGTTTTGGCCAACTAATCGGCATCATCCCCTCGATCCCCCTTTTCCAAAGTGTAAAGTTATTATTTTCATCGTCGGGAGCGTATTCCCTATCAATTTATCCGAAATCACCAAACCGGTGGCATGACCTTTTTCGCTCGACGATCGGTGACATGCATAAGGATTTTCATTTCATGATCTTGGCAAGAATATCCGGCGGAATCTGTCCAAGGTAAAGCTGTTCCTCAATGATATATGCAGGGGTTCCAGTGATACCAAGTTTCATGCCATCCCGAACATCGGTGAGAAGTCTGATTTGACTTTGGGGATCACATATGTTCATCGCTGTATCTCCTGTGTCAACACCTGCTTGTTTCAGCAGGGTTTTGGCATTGATGGCTCCTTCCGCAATATCCGTGTTAAACAGGATATCGTTCATTTCCCAGAATTTTCCTTTGGACTGGGCGTGGATAGTCAAAAGGGACATGGCGGCCGACCCGACATGAAAAGGTTCCTTGACAATCGGATTGACCTTATGGTCCATCGGGTAGTGACGGTGAACCAGCCGTATCTTGTCCGAATGAGTATCAATTAGCCTGCGAAGGAAAAAATGCATTTTTTTGCATTGAAAGCATTGATAATCGGTGAATTCCGTAATTTCAATAACCGGCGCGATTGCCCCAATCCATGGGTGTCCATCTTCTGTGACACCGGTGGATAT
>CAIMCT010000080.1 GCA_903839535.1 uncultured Desulfobacteraceae bacterium | reverse complement strand
TATACTGCGAACTGGCATAATTTTACGTTTTTGATCCCCCACCCCCACCCTCCCCCGATGGGAGAGGGAGTTTATGGAAAGCGCAGATTATGCCCGTTCGCAGTATAGCCAAAGGACGAATGAATGGAAAAACCCAAATTGAAACAGCATGTAATTAACCGTGACTGGTGCAAGGGCTGCGGGATTTGTGTGGAATTCTGCCCCAAAAAGGTTCTTGATCTGGACGACCGGGAAAAAGCGGTTGCGGCTCGCCCCGAGGACTGTATCTGCTGCAGACTCTGCGAACTCAGGTGTCCGGATCTGGCCATCGAAATTCTTACCGAAAAATAGGGCGAAACCATGAGCAAGACCATCAAATTTATTCAAGGCAACGAGGTGTGTGTGGAAGCCGCCCTCTATGCGGGGCTGAATTTTTTTGCCGGGTACCCCATAACCCCTTCCACGGAAATCGCCGAGCTTCTATCCTCCCGGCTGCCGCAGATCGGCGGCAGATTTATTCAGATGGAAGATGAGATTGCCTCCATCTGCGCCATTATCGGCGCATCCCTCACCGGCAGCAAGGTCATGACCGCAACCAGCGGTCCCGGCTTTTCCCTGATGCAGGAAGCACTTGGCTACGCCATAATGGCGGAGATACCATCGGTGATAGTAAACGTGCAGCGTGGGGGGCCATCTACAGGGCTTCCCACCCATGTCAGCCAGGGAGATGTGAATCAGGCCAGATGGGGCGCACATGGGGACCATGCAATAATAACACTGACCGCATCCAACCATCAGGATGTGTTCGCCATGACTGTGGATGCCTTTAACCTGGCTGAAACCTACCGCACGCCGGTCATTCTGCTCTTTGATGAAGTCGTGGGACACATGCGCGAGCGGGTGGTGATTCCGGAAAAAGGCGAACATGCACTGGTGGAGCGGCTTCGAACGGCCGTAAAAAGCGGCGTGGATTATCACCCTTACCTTCCCCGCGAGGACGGCAGGCTGCCCATGTCGGATTTTGGAGGGGTTCACCGTTATAATGTGACGGGACTTGCGCATGACATGTGGGGCTTTCCATCGGACAATCCCCAGGTGGTTCACGGGCTGATGAGGCATCTGATCGACAAGATTCAAAACAATGCCGCCGAGATCGCCAGAACCCGGGAGTATTATCTGGAGGATGCGGACTGCATTCTTATTTCTTACGGGTCTTCGGCCAGATCCAGCCTTCATGTGGTGGAGAACCGCCGAAAACGCGGAGAACGGATAGGGCTTCTGGAGCTTCAAACATTGTGGCCCTTTCCCGATCACATCGTCCGCGAAAGGTGCCGACGAGCCCAGACGATCGTGGTGGTGGAAATGAACATGGGGCAGGTGCTTCAGCAGGTCAAGCTTGCCGTGGACCGCCCGGAACGGGTGTTTCTGGCCAACCGGATGGACGGAGTCTTTATTAATCCCACGGACATCCGAAACATTTTGCGGCTTATACAAGGAAAGGGAATTTAATGCCGATCAAGGATTACATCCGGGAGAGATTCTTCCCCCACATGTGGTGCCCAGGTTGCGGGCACGGCGTGGTGCTGAACGCCATGCTGAGGGCCATCGAAAATCTGGGGCTCAACAAGAATGATATCGTCATGGTCTCTGGCATCGGGTGTTCGTCCCGAATCTCCGGTTATGTTGACTTTCACACCCTTCACACGGTACACGGACGGGCTCTTGCCTTTGCCACAGGTGTCAAGATGAGCCGGCCGGAACTTCACCTGATTGTTCCCATGGGAGATGGGGATGCGCTGGCCATAGGCGGCAACCATTTTATTCACGCGGCTCGGCGCAACATCGACATGACGGCTGTTGTAATGAACAACCGGATATACGGAATGACCGGCGGTCAGTATTCGCCGCTTTCCGGATATGGCATCTCCGCAACAACTGCTCCCTACGGCAACATTGATCAGGGTTTTGACATCGTGGAGCTGGCAAAGGCCGCCGGCGCTACTTTCGTGGCGCGCACCACCACCTATCATGTTCAGCAGACTGCCGATATTCTTCAAGAGGCTGTCCTGCACAAAGGCTTTTCGGTTGTAGAGGTTATGTCCCAGTGCCCCACATATTTTGGCAGAAAGAACAAGGAAGGCGGGGCAGTGGAGATGATGAAACGGATGAAGGAGATGACGACACCCATCGGCTCAAAAGCCAAAGAGGCGCATCCGGAGCTGATTGAACGAGGTGTTTTTGTTCGAAAGGAGCTTCCGGAGTATTGCAGCGAATACAATAAAATTATCGAACGCGCACAGAAAGATGTAATGAGGAAAGGGCTCTAACAATGGAAAGATGCAGAATGGTTTTTTCTGGCTCCGGGGGGCAGGGCGTGATTACCGCCGCCATTATTCTTGCCGAAGCTGCGGTGCTATATGAAGACCTGATTGCTGTGCAGTCCCAGTCCTACGGGCCGGAGGCCAGAGGCGGCTCCACCCGCACGGATGTCATCATCGCAGATTCGCAAATCTATTTTCCCAAGGTCACCCAGCCCAATGTTCTGGTATGCCTGACCCAGGAGGCTTACAACAAGTTCTATCCCATCATTCGCCCTGGCGGCACGCTGATCACGGATTCCCGCTTTGTGAAGACCGAGCTGAAGGTGGATGCCAGGCAGATTGAGCTTGGCATGTACCAGTTGGTGATGGATGCAATCGGAAAGCCCATTGTCTTTAATATCTGCATGTTGGGAGCTGTGATCGCAATCACCGGTCTGGTCAGACCCGAATCCGTCATTCGTGTGCTGGAAACCCGCATTCACCCCAGTTTTCTGGAGATGAACCGAAAGGCTCTGGATATTGGAATCAAAATCGCTCAGGATATCAATACCCCATCATGAAAATACGCCTTACATTCTTCTTTATCTTGGTCAAAAAATAAGACTGTCTTGTCCATCCATGTAAATGAAAAGACACCACAATCTGGGAGTTTTTTTATATGAGTTGCCTGACATCTGCTTTTGAGATAAACCCAGACTCGTACAACTCGGAACACTCTGGCGGCGATGATCAAGGGCAAAATCCATGATCTGCTTTTCTACCACCTCAAACTGCGCTGCAGCATCCTTATTGAACTGAAGAAGGGTGACTTAAAGCTGGAATGTGCCGGCAAGATGAACTTTTACTGCTCGGTGGTAAACGACCAGCTCAGGAACAAAACCGATTAGCCTACCATCGGCCTGATTCACTGACTGAGTATCTGTCGTGTGCGTAATGGCTTTGCCATGGTCAAAATCAGCGCATGTAACATTGCGTTAACGGTTTATGTATCCTTGAATGCATTGCGACATCCTCACCAATCACTTGGAATATTGGATGTTGATATCGTATTGCATAAGTGATACATCAGTCGGAAGCCGGGGATCAAGAGACGGAAGTCAGAAGTTTTTTCCGACTTCCGACTTACTCACGCCGGCAGAGGACATTGAAACGTGCGATTCGCCGCCCAATATGTTCGCGACTTGGCGGAGGCTTAGCGGCAATTTTGCGCTTAATGAATCGCTTCGACCGATATATGAAAACGAATACATTTTCGTTCAAAGATAACATAAGGATATTCTCATGAAAATTGCTGTCAGCGGCAAAGGCGGAGTCGGGAAAACCACATTTTCCGCTTTGCTGATTCGAACATTCGATGCACAGGGAAAGCACGTTCTGGCAATTGATGCAGACCCGGACGCGAACCTGGCAGGTGCGCTGGGAATTGCAAATGCTGATAAAATCATTCCGATCTCCGAAATGAAAGATCTGGCGTATGAACGCACTGAGGCCCAGCCTGGCAGCATCGGCGGATTTTTCAAGCTTAATCCCCGTGTGGATGATCTTCCGGATGCATTGTCTGCAAAGCTGGGCAACATCAAGATGATGCGTCTTGGCGGCATCAAGAAAGGCGGTTCAGGGTGCATCTGCCCGGAAAGTACGCTTTTAAGAGCACTAATCACCCACATTGTTCTTGCCAGAGATGAGGTGGTGGTTATGGATATGGAAGCCGGTATTGAGCACCTGGGAAGAGCAACGGCAAAGGCTGTTGACAAACTCATTGTGGTTGTGGAGCCGGGCAGAAGAAGTATCGACACCGCTGAAAACATTCAGCGCCTGGCCTCCGAGATCGGGCTCAAGCGCATTGCAGTGGTGGGCAATAAAATCCGGGGGGATGCGGACCTTGCGTTTCTCCGCGAAAATATGCCCCTGTTTGATTTTTTGGGATTTCTGCCCTACGACAACACCCTGATCGAGGCGGATCTAAATGGCATATCCCCGTTTGACACCAATGCCCTTGCCAAATCCCTTATGGATGCGATCATTCAGCAGCTCGTAATATGAAACCAAGAAACAGAGTCCGGGCCAAAGATTATTCCGCCAGGCCAAAGATTATTAAGGCATCAGTAGGGGCGGCCAAAATATATTCTGGCAAACACGCCCCTGCCATTAAGTTGAAAGCCGGTGCCGACCCCAGTCTGAAGGCCATATTCAAAACCATCGGCGTACCGGAAGAGCGGCCGTTTTCTCCCGATCCATTTCAACTTGAAGCTCTTGAGGCCATCGAGAAAGCCGATTGCTTAGTAACGGCGCCTACGGGTTCCGGAAAAACCTGGATTGCGGTTCAGGCTATTTCCAGAATTCGGGAAACAGGGGGGCGATCTTGGTATGCGACACCGTTAAAAGCACTTTCAAATGCCAAGTTTCACGAATTTTCCGAAATCTTCGGCCACGACCAGGTCGGCATTCTGACAGGGGATCGAAAAGAACGGCCGGATGCCTCGGTGATAGTCGGTACAACCGAAATTCTTCGCAATCAGCTTTATGATGCCATGCACCATGGCCAAACCCTGGATACGGATTTTGTGGTCCTGGACGAAGCCCATTTTCTGGGGGATGAGGATCGCGGGGTGGTCTGGGAAGAAACCATGATCTATCTGCCGGCACGAATACCCCTGCTGCTGCTTTCGGCGACCATCGGTAACGCCGGAAAAATCGCAGAGTGGCTTAGCGCCATTCGATCCAAAGACTGCAAGGTCATTGAAGAAACCAAAAGGCCGGTACCGCTATTTCCCATTTTCCTTCACCCTTCAGGAACCCTGTTGCCACTTCTTGATTCTGATGCAAAGGGAAAAGGCCGCATCTCCAAAAAGGTTCGGGAATACCTGTTTGAAGAAAAACCGCAGCGTCTTACATCCACTTACAGTCTTTTGCCGCCAATGGGTGAAATTCTTGGGATTCTTGACAAGTTCAATCTTCTTCCCGCCATATTTTTTCTTAAATCCCGCGCCGATTGCGACCATGCTCTGGATCTGTGTAAAGAGAGCGACCGGCCGGTCGCCCCTACCGGGGTGGATGATCCAAACCGGATGCAAATCCTTCACCAGCGAATCGACGAGATTATCACCCAGAATCCACATCTGGCAAAACACCGTCAGCTCTGGCATCTGGAACATCTTGCTGTGGGTGCACATCACAGCGGACAGCTTCCGGCCTGGAAACAGGTTATCGAAACCCTGATGACAGAGGGGTTGCTTCAGGCGGTATTCGCCACATCCACAGTTGCCGCAGGCGTTAATTTTCCGGCTCGAACCGTCGTGTTCCTGAACACCGACCGCTTTAACGGCCGGGAGTTCATGCCGCTCAGCCCCACGGAATTTCACCAAATGACTGGCAGAGCCGGACGTCGGGGCATGGATCACATCGGTTTTGCCATCGCCATACCTGGAAAATTCCTGGACACACGGCTTTGCGCACAGCTCGTTACCGCCACGCCATCGGATGTCAAAAGCCAGATACGGATTGATTTTTCAATGGTACTGAACCTTCTCCTGTCCCACGCTCCGGACCAGATTGAAGATCTTCTGACGCGATCGTTCGCCACGTTTTTATTGATGCGCGCCGGTGGCAAAAGAACCGAAGCCAGAGCCCTTTCCGGTACCCGGCATAAGGTACTAATTCACGAGTTCAACCGACACCTGAGCTTTTTGAAACTGACGGGATTTGTTACACCTGAGGGCAGCCTGACCCAGGACGGACGATGGGCATCCCAGCTTCGCGTGGATCAGCCGCTTTTGATAGCAGAAGGATTTCGAAAAGATATTTTCCCTCAATCAGACCCGGCCTTGATGGCGGCGATCCTGTCTCTTTTTGTGTCGGACCGGGAAATGGATGACCGGGTTGACCGGCGCTCTGTCCCGCCTCCTCTGTTTGATGCCTTCATCGCCATCAACACAGCCTTAAAACCCCTGATGCGGGACATGTATGACCATGATTTTGTCGTCAGACCCCTCTACCTGAAGCCGGCAATGACCGTCCATGCCTGGGCGGTTGGCATGCCATGGGAGGAAGTGGTTGAGATTTCCGAAGGTGCGGAAGGCGATCTTGTCATGCTGATGCTTCGAACCGCCGATCATCTGCGGCATGTCATGAGCCTGGCAAAGACATTTCCCGAGGCCGCTGAAACCGCGTCAAAAGCCATCGAACTGATCATGAAAGCGCCTGTGTGGATGGAAATTGAGTGAAAAGAACGCGTCTCTCCGTGTAAACTGTCAACGGTCATAATCTGAACTTTTGAACCCCAACCCCAGCCTCCCCCGCTGGGAGGATGGAGTTTATGGAAAGTGCAGGTTATGACCATTCACAGTATATGCTCGGAGTCAGCCGGGAGAAACCGGGCTAATCAACTAAATGTCCACCTTTTCGTAGATGTCTTCAAGCTTCAATTCACAGCCAATGGATCGGATTTCGAAACCATCCCCAGGCTCGAAATACTCCAGGAAACGCCACGAATTGTCCGGCTGGCGGGTGTAATGCTCTACTTGACGTGTGCACTGATGAATCAGGATATAATCGGAAAGAGAGGGCAGAGTTCGATAATTCCGGAATTTGATGCCCCGGTCATAGGCTTCCGTGGAGTCTGACAACACCTCGCCAATGACATCGGGATTGATAAGCGTGTCGCTGAACGCATCGTCAAACAGGGGTGGGCCGCATACAACCACAATGTCCGGATAGGTATAGAGTCCTGTTGGAGAGACTTTCACACGCATATCATTCGTATAGACTTCACACTCCTTTTTTCGCAACTGCATGTGAATAGACGAATAAACATTTCCAGCAATCAAATTATGTTTCCGGCTGGCGCCGGACATGGCGAAAATTTCACCATTGAAAAATTCGCTTTTGTACACTGTCTCTCTTTCTATTATCAAATACTCTTCAGGAGTGTATCGGACATCAGGTTTGTTGATCATGGTATCTCCTTTTTTTATTCGGTGGCTGCTGCAAAATCTTCTCCCCCCATATTTTAGAAATATAAACTTACAAGGGCTGGCCCCTTAGGAAAAGGGGGGAATCATTTTCACGGTAAAAGCTCATGACATGGTCTATGCCGCCTTCATGAATGAAATTTTTTTCTCATGCGAAAGCGCGAAGTAGGGGCGACCGGCCGGTCGCCCCTACTCTATTTTCGTGTCTTTCGTGTGTTTCGTGGTTTAAAAGTATTTTTACATTAAAAATTCGTATCATTTGCATCCGGATATGGCAAGAAAAACATTGCCAATTTGTAACAAACTGTAAGTCACACCGAAGTGATCAGTCCATTATGGCCTTCCGCTGTGCGCCCATTGCCAAGATGCTATCACTGCGATAGGGCGCGAACCATTGAGCTGCTTAGGATGAGTTTCACTTTTTCGCCAACATGATATATAATGACAAATATCGCCCCAATAATCGCATTCCAAACAAGAAAGGATATTCATGAAAAGCATGCATAAATCCATAGGCTTTATCGGCGCAGGAACCATGGGAGAGGCCATGATCAGCGCAATTATTCAGGCCGGCATCATCGCTGCTTCAGCCATTACCGCCAGCGATGTGAGTCCGGATCGTCTCGACAAACTGAAGCGTTCTTATGCCATCCGTGTTACAAATGACAATTCCGGCCTTTTTTCAGCCTGCGACATTGTAATTCTGGCCGTAAAACCGCATTATGTTGGCACAATCCTTTCAAGCATTGCCGCCAGCAAGGATTATCGTATCGTCAACCGAAAGCTGGTGATATCCATTGCCGCCGGCATTCCCATATCAAAAATCGAAAAATGTCTCTATCCTCCCTTAGATGCCACTAGCCGCAGCCATCTTCCCATCATCAGAGTGATGCCCAATACGCCTTCCTTAGTTATGGCCGGCATGTCCGGCATGAGTTCAAATGGGTATGCGATGCCTGACGACCTGGCGGATGCGGAAAGAATCCTGAAGGCAATGGGAAATGTGATTGAATTCAAAGAAGTGGATATGGATGCTGTCACCGCTGTGTCCGGCTCCGGCCCGGCATATATATTTTATTATATTGAATCCATGATTGAGGCAGGGGTCAAGTCCGGCCTTTCATTGGCGAATGCCTCTGAACTGGTGCTGACCACCATCAAGGGGGCGGTCAAGCTTCTGGAAGATCGGGGAGATTCCCCAGAGCATCTTCGAAGGCTGGTCACCACGCCGGGCGGAACCACAGAGGCTGCACTGAAAGTGCTTGAAACCCGGCATTTTAAGCAGTCCATCGTGGATGCCATCGCCGCCGCCACCGCAAAAGCACGGGAAATTGGGAACAGGTAGTGTAACCGATCAAACAAAATATGCTCATAACTTTGGCAAGCAGATAACGGTCCAGTATGGATAGCGGTTTTTGTCTCGCTTTTTTCTGTTTTCCGTTCAATTCTCACACTAAAAATTCAGGTTGATCAATTCATGTTTGCAGAAACCATTAGCTATCCGGCAGCCTTTCTTGCCGGTCTTTTGTCCTTTTTTTCTCCTTGTATTTTGCCGCTTATTCCCGCATACTTTACCTTTATCAGCGGCTTTACATTGGATGAACTGACCGGATGCGACAACGACATTCGAAAAAAAGTTGTTCTTTCGACCATCGCTTATGTATTGGGGTTTTCATCGGTATTTATCCTTATGGGCGCATCAGCATCTTTTCTGGGAAGTTTTGTTCAGATTTACAGCGATGGCATTCGCATCATCGGCGGGGTTCTGATAATGTTTCTGGGCCTTCATCTGACTGGATGGCTGCGTTTCAATACGCTGGAATTTGAAAAACGCGTGCATCTGGATAAGAAGCCCATTCATTTTATGGGAACATTTTTGGTGGGAATGGCGTTTGCGGCCGGATGGAGCCCCTGCATCGGTCCGCTTCTGGGTTCCATCCTTATTATCGCCGGCAGCAAGGAAACCATTCATGAAGGTATTGCGCTGTTAAGTGTCTATTCGTTCGGCCTGGCCATTCCGTTTTTACTTATGTCATTTTTTATTAATGTAATGCTGTCATTTTTGAAAAAAGCAACGCGAGCATTGAAATATTTTAATCGTATCGCAGGTATCCTCCTGATTTTGGTGGGGCTGTCGCTTGTCTTTAATAAAATGATTCTTTTCCCCTGACACCGTCGCAATCTTCAAATATAAGGATTTTATTTATGAAACGCTTTATCGTATTTTTTCTTCTGAGCCTGGCCGTATTGATGACAACCTTTCCTGCGAAGAGCCTCTCTGCCGAAACCATCTTATGGTATTCATATAATGAGGGAATGACCTTGGGAAAAAATCAACATAAAAAGATATTCATCAATTTCTTTGCTGATTGGTGCGGCTACTGTACAAAAATGGACAAGGGAACTTTCATTGATCCAGAGATCGTTTCCTATCTGAACAAAAACTTCATTGCAATCAAAGTGAATTCCGACAAGGAAAACTCATTGGCTACCCGATATAAGGTCCGGGGACTGCCGTCCAACTGGTTTGTTTCGGAAACTGGGGAACAGATATCAAACTATCCAGGATATATTCCGGCGGATAACCTCCTGCCGATATTGAAATTTATTCAGACCGACAGCTATAAACAAATGGCATTCAAGGATTTCATGAAGGTCAAGTAATATGGTTTTATGGATTTCTTTGAAGCACCCGGAGCGTACAAGTGGGAATGATAGTTAATACTTTGTGTTTAAGAACCATTATGGATGCAGCAGCGCATCCTGGCCCCCCTGAGGATGGCCGATACCAGTCCACCAGCGTATTTCTGCTGGTTTTTGATAAGATCAATCCTCATGTTCTCGCGATTCAGAAGGCGGATACCGAAGGCTACCCCTGGCGCAATCAGGTGGCGCTGCCTGGCGGGCATATTGACCCGGAGGATGTCAGCGCAATGGATGCCGGATTTCGGGAATTAAAGGAAGAACTCGACATATCGCGGGATCAGGTGGATTATGTGGGAAGTTTGGGGCATTTTCAAACAATCAACCATAAAGACATTCAGGTTTTTGTGGGCTTATGGGATGGAAACGGAATCATCCGACACAATACGCACGAAATCTCCAGAACGCTGAAAATCCCGCTGAAAACGCTGGTGAACATCCATACAGCCCAAGGCTATCATGGGCAGATGCCGGATGTATTCACCCTGCTCTATCCCTACCAGGATGTCACCATCTGGGGAGTTACCGCCAAGATTCTTCACCACTTTATTGAGGTCATCTATCCGCACCTGTCCGGTGTCATCTGTCGATCCGCTGCACATAGCGATTGATCAATCGTATGGCCACAGATACAAAAAGCACCACGTCCATTGCTATCAACAGCCCCGGAATCCAGACATATTGTCGGTAATCCGTGGTTTCATAAGCAGTATGAATTCCCAGGTATCCAACAAACAGGATGAATCCTGCAAACAACAGCGTTGCGAAACAGACAATTGCGGAATCGTACCAGGGAAGAATCAGTCTTCGGTAAACGGGTTTGTCCAGAAGATATTTTGGCAGCAGCATTGGTATTCTTTCAGGTTTGTGTAAGAAATACATTGCTCGTTATTGAGCGACTATTTACACGCAGTTTATACGCGAATATAGGCATTTTGAGCAACCTTTGTTTATAAAAAAGGATATTTTTATGGCCAAAATCCTGATTGTAGATGATTCTGTTGTGGCGCGCATGAGCATTAAAGGATGTATTCCCATCCCGCTGGAGGGATGGAGCATAATGAAAGCGCAGATTATGCCCGTTAGCAATGTACATGAAAGGTATTAAAAATGGTATCTAAGACACAGCAGCTTATGGAAAAAGGGGTAAAAATTCATAACCCGGATACTCTGGATATCGGGGAGGAAGTCAATTTGAACCGGATTTCTGGTGAAGGGGTCATCCTCTATCCAGGCTGCCGGATTTATGGCGACAAAACGCTCATTCTTCCGGGTGCAAAAATAGGTCATGAAGGACCGGTTACTGTTGAAAACTGCTACATCGGACCCAGGGTAGAGCTAAAGGGCGGGTTCTTTCGAAAGGCCGTTTTCCTGGATGATGTTGTAATGGGTTTTGGCGCTCATGTCAGAGAAGGAACTATTCTTGAAGAACAGGCCAGCGTAGCGCATACGGTTGCACTGAAACAGACCATCCTGTTTCCTTTTGTCACGCTTGGCAGCCTGATTAATTTTTGCGATTGCCTGATGGCCGGTGGAACCAGCCGGAAAAATCACAGTGAAGTTGGCAGCTCTTACATTCATTTCAATTTCACGCCGAATCAGGATAAGGCGACGGCATCTTTGCTGGGAGATGTTCCCAGGGGAGTCATGTTAAATCAAACCCCCATTTTTTTAGGGGGTCAGGGAGGAATTGTAGGACCATGCCGGCTTGAATACGGAACAGTGCTTGCCGCAGGCTCTATATGCCGCAAGGACGAGCTGAGGCCGGATCGCTTGATCCAGGAGGGAGGTGCCAGAAGTGCAAATGTGATATATCCCCGTGGGCTGCATTTATCCATGAAGCGCATCGTCGTCAACAATATTAATTATATAGCCAATCTGATGGCTCTCAGGCAGTGGTATGTCCATATCCGGTCAGAGTTTGTGGGGCGGGACTTTACCCAGGAACTGTTTGAAGGGCTAATGGAAACGCTTCAAATGGCGATTCAGGAACGCATTGCTCGTTTGCTTGCCTACTGCTGGAGTTTGCCGGTTTACGGTGTCCCCCAGACCGTCCAGGCGAATCTTATGTGCGAGGTGTATAACAACTGCGCTCAACTTGAAAGGCTGTTTCTAATGAAAAAGACCTGGCAGGGGAATACTAATTTTAGGGATAGTTTTCTGGAAGCCGTCCATAAGGGAATTCATGAGAGCGGAAAGGCGTATCTTTCCGTGATTCATGGGATCAGTGAGAAGTCGCGTGAATCCGGAACAGTCTGGCTTCAGGGAATGATAGATCACATCGTTAAAGAGGCTCTGGAGATATTTCCATTGCTGGTATATGGCATGACAGAGGAATAAGGAATCACAGATGAAAAGATTATTTGGAACAGACGGTATTCGCGGGGTTGCCAATCTACATCCCATGACACCGGAAATGGCGGTTGCGATCGGCAGGGCGATTGCTGCGTATTTTAAAACCGATTCATCGCGCAGGGTAGTTATTGGAAAAGACACACGAATTTCTGGTGACATGTTGGAATGCGCGCTGGCTGCCGGCCTTAGTTCGATGGGCGCGGATGCCTGTCTGTGCGGCGTACTTCCCACCCCTGGAGTCGCCGCCATCGCCGCCAGGTTGGGGGCATGCGCCGGAATAGTTGTTTCCGCCTCTCACAATCCTTACGCGGATAATGGAATCAAAGTGTTTGACGGTAATGGATTCAAGCTTTCCGAATCTGTCGAACAGGTGCTTGAAGAGCGGATTCTAATGGAATTGCAACGCTCTTGTGTTGGCTATGGTTCGCCCCCTAATTTGTCTGCTGTCGGACGCTGCGATGCCATTATGGATGCCCTGGATTATTATGGAGATTTTCTGGTGAATGTTGTTCCTGATTTGTCGCTGGATGGGCTGCGTCTGGTACTGGACTGCTCCCATGGCGCCACATTTCAGGCGGCTCCCGATGTGTTTTCGCGGCTGGGTGCAGAAATTTTTGTCCTGTCCGATAAACCGGACGGTGTCAACATCAATGATGGATGCGGCTCTCAGCATCCGGCAGCCCTGCGCAAAGCGGTTTTGAAACATAAGGCCCACGCCGGATTTGCCTTTGACGGGGATGGAGACCGGGTAATCGCCGTTGATGAAACCGGAAGGGCATTGACCGGCGACCAGGCGCTTGCTGTCTGCGCCGTCCACATGAAGCAGGCCGGAAGACTGATAGGCAACCGGGTGGTTGCTACAGTGATGAGTAACATGGGGCTTAAAATAGCTTTGAAAAAACAGGGAATCCATCTTTCTCTGGCTCAGGTGGGGGACCGCTATGTCATGGAGATGATGAAATCCGAAGGCGCGGTTCTTGGCGGAGAGGATTCAGGCCACACCCTTTTTCTGGATCGGCACACCACCGGCGATGGCATTCTCAGCGCGCTTCAGCTTCTTGAATCCATGCGCTCCGCCTCAAAACCGCTTTCTGAATTGGCCGGGATCATGAGTGTTTTTCCGCAGATACTGATCAATGTTCCGGTTAGTGAAAAACCCGATATCAAAACGGTTGCCGGAATCCAGGATATGGTCGAACAGGTGGAAACCCGCCTGGGGGATGAGGGAAGGGTGCTTATCCGTTATTCAGGGACTCAGCCGCTTTGTCGCGTCATGGTAGAGGGTCCGTCTCAAAAAGAAACCAGGACATTTGCTGAACAGATAGCAGAAAATGTCCGGGTTTCGATTGGAAAAGCCTGATGCATAAATCCACTCCCCACTCCAATAGTTGTTCCAGGAGCCATGTAGCAGCTCGTCTATCAACAAGGGGCAATCAATTGTTTCTGAAATTAGAAAGAACATTTGCTTTCAAAGAGCGATGGCATGAGATTGAAATGGCTATCAATGCTATGGCATTCACATAATGCTAAGCGTTGTCCTAAAATGATAGAGATTTCAAAGCCTACATAGTGGAGATTTAGGAGGCGTGCAGCCTCAGTAGGCAGGGGGGTGCCCTATGAACCTAATTTTGGAGATAGAAAACTATGTACTCACCCTAATCTACTCTAAATTTTATGATAGCCCGTCAATTTTTAGCATCTCGGTACCACTGAGCGCCAGGATTGCAGTATCTGGAGTACTTTTTTTATCCCCAGTATAGGGATTGCAGGTTTTAGGTAAAAATAATAGTAATTGAAAATATATTTCAAATTATTTTTCAAAATGGCATGCTAAAATCCCCCAAATCCGTTATAGTCAGTTTTTATCCTATCCTAAGTATGAATTACGAAGTTTCTTTTTACCCTCTATTTTCATAATTCATACTGCCTATCTTATGGCATGGGGCCGATCCTGCCGACCAGAGCTGCAGCAGTAACCGTTCACTCCCCCTCTCAGCGGGGGCCGGAGAGATGATTTGGCTCGTTTAGCCCCAAAGGGGCGCATTATGTCAGCCCAGGGCATTGCTCTGGGTTGGTCATACAACCATACATTGAGCCCCGAAGGGGCGACCTAACTGGACACTATGGGATTTAGGCCGCCCCTTTAGGTCTCAAAAATAAAAATCATACCGCATACCCAGGGCTATCATGGATCAGGCAGTTGGCCTTCCAACCCTAAATGGTTGCTTCATGATGGTATGTTCTTTGTTGGAAATCACCTTATCTCCCATCAACGAGTTTGCGCTTTGCATGTTTGACCAAGGGGTAGAGCAGAACAGTTTTTACCTCAGCCCCGTCACGTCGGTGAGTCCGGTCCATGCGTCCCCGGCCGCTGGTTTGCCCAATTTCCAGAAAGTTCGCCGCCCGGTAGCAGCCCCCTTGAAACCGTTGACGATCAACCATCGTTTCCACCAGCCACGGCTCCACACAGTATTGCCCCAGCCAGTCACCGCGCAGCTGTCGCATAACATCGGAGAGCATCTTGCTGGCCAGGTTGTCAATCCTCGCCAAAACAAGGAAACGGCTGTTGTTGACCACATGCTGCAGTCGCAGCTTACGGGTTTCATCGTCCCAGCCAATCCACTGGTCCCGCACTTTGATCCACCAGGCCGGGGAGGAGAACTGCACACATCCTACTACATCGCACCGAGGTCGATCAACATAGACCAGATATTGCAGACGCGCCCCATAAGGCATCTTGTATCCCAGGTAATGATACCGGCCCACAAGTTCCCGGAACAACCGCCGCTTTTCCAGACTTTGAACCAACTCCACCCGCAATGGCAAAAAAGCTTCCACACTGCCAGTGAGCGCGTTGAAGGATTGCCCGGCTGTCTCAGGATACTTGAGCTTTTTGGATGTCTTCGATCCGCTTGATTTTTTCTCCGGAAGCCTCAGTACGCCCTGGCCTTCCAGACGCTCAAGTAAATCCCGACATTCCCGAGCTTTAAGTCCGCCATTCGGGCGATTCCAGTCCAGAAGTTCGCAAACCGTGTGAGCCAGCTCAAATCGACTGAGTCTCTTGCAGGTCTGTACCACTTCCTGTATTATCAATATCTCTTGGGCTGTGAACTCCCGATCGCAAAATCTTTGCTGCTCTATTACTGCGTTCATGCCGTAGTCCTTTCATAGTTAATATGTGCTGTCAACGGTTACAATCTAAACTTTTGAACCCCCACCCCCGCTGGGGGAGGGAGTTTATGGAGTATGCCAGCCACTGGCGATCATGCCACCGTATATACTGCGATGCATAATCTGCAATTTCCTTGTGCTCCCTCCCCAGCGGGGGAGGGTTGGGGTGGGGGGGTTCAAAAGCTCGGATTGTGACCGTTGACAGTATATCGAGAGTTTTCAAGCATTTTTTCGGTTGGCATTCATTGGTGAATATTCGCGGCTACTGTAATTGTCAACAAAGAAATAAATTGGACTTTGGACAAAAATAGCCTGTACCCTCCAGAAAACCCTTCTGGGTTTGGATTTTGCCACAATCATGTTTATACTTCTGGTCCGATGTGTTTTTTATAATAAATCACAAGTCGGATAAGGAGGTTAGTATGGATACTAATGTTCAGCCATTATCAAATTTCAGGACAAAGATACACGGCTCTTTTCCATATAGACCAGATGCTACTATGGATTTGATTGATGCCCTATCAAGTAACGCTCTTGTGTCCGCTACTTCTGCTAAATCACCGGTGGAGTTGAGTCTTAATCCTCTTTTCCATCGCCAATATGGCAGTCTTCATGATGCTGTGGACAACTTCCTTGTTCCTACGAGTTCGGATAAGGAAGAAGAGGAACGCACAAAGCATCAGCACTATCGTATGAGCATTGTGCTTGAGCATTACTCAAAACCTTTCATGCGCAAGTTTCATCTTTTAGCACTTGACACAACAGGGGGACCCCGCCCCTTTGCTGTTACCCTTAGGGATCGAGGAATTCATTATCATCCCAATCCTGCTCCAGGGAACAGACCTATAATGGTAGGTCACTCATTTTCAGTAGTGGCGGCGCTTCCAGAGAAGACTGAAAAGAACTCACCGCCATGGGTAATCCCTCTGTTGATCCGCAGGGTGCCTACTGATAAGAAGTCAATCGTTGTAGGCGCTGAGCAAATAGCAGAAATTATGAAAGATCAGAGACTACCATTCTCAGGTGAACTCTGCGCATTGACAGCCGATAGCGCCTATAGCGTACATGAATTTATTAGCCAAATGGTCATGTTGCCTAATCTGGTCTTGATTGTTCGCGCGCGTGGAAATCGAACGGTTTATAGGGGTTCACCCACTCTACTTGGGTCTTCCAAAGATAGAGGGCATCCCGTGTGGTATGGAACACCTTTCAATATGAAATATCCAACTACCTGGGGCGAACCCGATACTTCAGAAATTGTTCCTCTGACCTTTAGAAACGGTCGTGATTGCCAAGCAAATATTGAAACATGGCATGATATGCTCATACGCGGCAAACACGATATTCCCATGCACGAGCATCCCTTCACCCTGATGCGAATCACGGTGAAAGACAGCAATGGAGAGGCTGTGTTCAAACGGTCTTTGTGGTTGATCGTGATTGGAAAAAGGTGCCTGGAAATATCACCTTATGATGCGTACCAAGCATACAGGCAGAGATATGATATAGAGCACTTCTTCCGGTTTGGAAAAAACAGAGCAGCCT
>CAIMCT010000079.1 GCA_903839535.1 uncultured Desulfobacteraceae bacterium | reverse complement strand
TCCCCGTTGGGTTTTTATCTCGACCAAAACAAAGTCGCCGGCGTTAACATCGATGACCCTAAAGAGAGCGAAAAGATCTGGGGTCGGTACGTCGCGTCGTTCAAGCAAGGCGCGTACAACTATATCCGCGACGAATACGACCCGGCCACACAAGCGACGATCCCCCGGAAGTATTTTGCAGGGGGTGTGGCGATGGCTGTAACGCTGGATACGGCCACTAATGTCAGCGCGGAGGAGTTGCCAACAATGGCCTCGGCTCTCTCTCTTCGAGTGAAAACGCGGGCTGTCTTACCTAACAATACGGTTGTTCAGGGGTTGGATGAATTACGCAGCATTGTCCCTGAGAATTCTTCATTCGTTACTAAATTAATGCAGGTTCGTGTAGATGGGAACTATATTTTTTCTCAAGCGATAGCTAAAAGGATTAGCAAGTCTAAAGGATCCCAACCGTTTGAACGCGCCAGTTTTGTGGTAACATTGATGTCTCAAAAAAACAGAGACGGTTGGCCTCTATTTGGTAACATAAAAGATGCGTTGAGGGTGCCATGGACGGCTGGTATGGATAATGTGACGGAACTTATTGCCTATTTACAGCATTGGCAAAAGGACGGGTGGAAACTTAATGATAGCATAGTCCGATTGTGTATATTAAGGCACACGGATTTTAAGAAAGAGGTGTTTGAAGCATTATGGAACAAGTTTGGAAAGCTGGGATTTTCGCCTAGAATGCTTTTAGAGTATATGTTGTATCCAACTTATTTTGAGAGAAGTTTTCAGGAGTGGGCAGAAAAGCCTGTCGCTGAATGGTCCAAGATTCCTAGACAGTTACGTTTGTGTTTGGCCAAACTAGATATTGAGGATGTTTATTTCTTGTTGGATCAGGTCATGGGTCAGAAATCTAAGAAACTTAAGGACGTGGTGACCCAGCGCATAAGTCAAGATCAACAGGATCTTCGATATTTACGTCAGCATGGTCCTGAAGGCCAAGATGCGAAGCTTAAATTATTATCCATGAGTTTCAGTGCCAATATTCGCAAGGAATTTTCAAACCTTTTAAAACTTTGGTTGCCCGAGTATTTTGTTAGTAAAAATTTTTCATATTCTGATGATGCCAAAGAAGCCGCGTATCGTTATGTGGAACATTATCGCTGGGCTCGTCCGAGTGCTAGCTTGCAACAGTTGAGAGTCAACATCCACGTAACTTTGAAACATTATATAACATATTTATGGTTTGCGCGTAATCCTTCATATATAAAGTTAGCCTTTCTTATTCAACAGAAAAGAAAAAAAGGGGAATCTGAGGCTACAATCAATCAGTATTTGAAGACTAAAGGTTACTCGGATGAAGATATCCAAATGGTAAAGCCCCGGAATTTATTATCTCTGGATAAAAAGTTGGTTGATGGTGGAACAAGTTTGTTGGATTTGATTATTTCAGATGAACGTGATCCGTTGCAGGAACTTATTGAACAGGAGGAGCTTGATTCTAGGCTTCCAACGGTTGAAATTATATATGGGGACAAGACGCTGTCTTTTTCCGGAAAAACAATTGCTGATGGCTTGGGTCCTTTTTTAATCAATCCAGAACAAAAAGGATTGGTTGCAAGAATAATGGAGAATTCAGCGATTAACGTATCCCTGGATGGGGAGAAGAAACCATTGGATCAGATATGGCAGAAAGAATTGACGCCAGGGTCGCACCAACTCGTATTCGATGCATCGGCCACCGGCGGCATCGATCTTGCCTCCGGCATGGCATCCGTCGAGTCACGCGGCGACAGTGCGGGGGCGGTGTTTCAGTTTGATCCTGCCAGCTTGCACCAGATGGACGGAGCCGCAGGGCTTGATCCGGTCATCATCAGCATGGAGCCGATGAAAAGTGTTCCTGAATTTCTCGGGTTGA
>CAIMCT010000078.1 GCA_903839535.1 uncultured Desulfobacteraceae bacterium | reverse complement strand
CCATGCAGAGTGATATGGACAAACGTTTCGAGCAGGTTGATAGTCGCCTTGACTCCTTGAAATCAGATATGGATAAGCGATTTCAACAGGTTGATGATAAGCTCGACAAGATATTGGATCGAATAGACCGAAGGATTGATGAAGGTCTGCGGGAGAATCGGGCGCAAAGTATGCGCATGTTTACCTTTGCCATGATGTTTTCCGCCATTTCCATGATTGGTTTGGTCGGAAAGATGATGAAGCTATTTTGATACACCATTCAATGGTATCTGGGTTCGGACCAAAACTAATCAGCATCGATGACCGTCTTAACAGCCTCTTTTATCTGTTTCAGCTTTTCAATGGAAACCGTACCGACCCTTCTGACAAACCGACGAGTTGATACGGACCTGATCTGAAAACAGTCCGCCACCGATATTTTCTTAAGATTGTTGTTCGATTCCGGTTCCAGTTTTACCATCCATAGAGCGTCTTGAAATTGATCTTTCCACCCTGTTATCGGGACAATGACACGCAGGGGTAAAACTCCGATTGCATCATCATTTATGATCACTGCCGGACGCACTTTCTGAATCTCTGCGCCTATTGTGGGGCTAAGGTCTATTTCCCATATATCAGCTTGCTTCATGGAAATCATCTCCATCAATTGCGGTAAATGCGGTCAGATCGGTATTTTGACCGTATAGAGCAGCAAGCTCCCCTGCCTTTCTTGTGATTTGGGCGCGACGTTGTTTTCTTTTTGTTTCTCTTATAAAATCATCCAGCGCCGCCCTGATCAAACTGCTCTGGTCCGCAAAGCCGAATTTTTTGCAGGCTGACAGGAAGGCTTCCTGTTCCCGTTTGATTGTAATCTTTTTTTGTACCATAGTGTTCATGAATCTGCCCCCAATCTCCAGTTTCTGTCAAAATAACAGATAAAAGAACTAAAAGCAACCCCCTGAATAGGGGCCTGAATTAGGGTGATAAGATGCGGGGTGGGCTGATGAAAATTGCCATATATTTTAGTGAAAAACTGATCCTATTTTTGTTCCGTTTATATGACAAAGGATAAAAATGGGATCAATTTAAAGCCGGTTTTTGGGTGATTTTCATCACCCCAGATGCGGGGATACCGAAATGCTGAAACGCCGGGATGGCGGAATGGCGGGTGGTGACGAAAGTACTGACAACGTCAGTGCGTTCTGGTATGATATAAAAAAGTAGGAGGTTGTTTTATGGCCGCACTGACTGAAGTTACAAACCGGAGCTTATCAGGAATGGATTGAATCCCATTATCAAATGTAAAATAAAGGATTCAACACTTTGGGGCAAAACCTCAATGATGGTTTCAGCAGCGTTTTTTGCCAAAAATATTGAATGAAAGGAGTATGAATTATGAGCGATGAAGTGGATACGACACAAGGGTTGTCTCTGGATCGGAAAACCATGGACGAACGTTTTATAGCCATGCAGAGTGATATGGACAAACGTTTTACAGCCATGCAGAGTGATATGGACAAACGTTTCGAGCAGGTTGATGGTCGCTTTACCTCTTTGAAAGCAGATATGGATAAGCGATTTCAACAGGTTGATGATAAGCTCGACAAGATACTGGATCGAATAGACCGAAGGATTGATGAAGGTTTGCGGGAGAACCGGGCGCAAAGTATGCGCTTGTTTACCTTTGCCATGATGTTTTCCGCCATTTCCATGGTTGTCTGGAGCATCAGGACTGGGTAACCCCGATCAAAACCGGAGCGTATCTGGAATGAATTGAATCCCATTATCAAATGTAGAATAATACATCAGCTTGGTTGGGGAATTGCCTGGAGCCAATACTTTTCGGGGATGTGCATGCAAAAAAAGCTTGACAATATCACTCAATATGATTAGGGGGAAAAATACAGCTTTTGATATCCCTGACATTGCATACATCAAAAAAAGGAAAACACCATGAAGAAATCATTGGTAAGTGCTTTCGGCTTCATTATTTTGATACTTAATGCGATTGTATGGGCAGCACCGGTGCCGGATACCGGGCAAACAAAATGCTATAACGTTGCTGCTGAGATCCCCTGTCCTTCGTCTACCCAACCATTTTATGGCCAAGACGCTCAATACACCATAAATCCGATGTCATATACCAAACTGGATGGCAGCGGCAATGTGCTGTCCGATTCAGCTACGTCATGGGTTATGGTAAAGGACAATGTCACCGGCCTTATCTGGGAGTCGAAGACCAACAAGGATGGGGTCCAAAACTACAATGATCCGCACGATGCAGACAATGATTATACCTGGTACGACAGCAACCCGGCTACCAACGGCGGTTATGCGGGCACTCCGGGTAGCGGTACCGATACCGAGGACTTCGTCAAGGCGCTGAATGATGCCAACTATGGCGGCTACAGCAACTGGCGGCTTCCCACCCTCAAGGAACTGGTGAATATCGTTAAATACAGCATCCCCTCCCCAGGGCCAACGATAGATACCGGATATTTTACGGATACGGTTTCGTCCTTTTATTGGGCATCTACTACCTACGCAAGCAATACGAACGATGCGTGGGGCGTGAACTTCGGCTACGGCGACGGCTACGGCTACGGTAAGGGCGGCAGTTACTACGTCCGCGCTGTTCGTGGGGGACAGTCCGTATCATTTGATCCTTTGGTAATTGGATCATTTGATGCTGTGGACAACGGATCAATATACGATGCTACGGCTTCTTCCAGCAGTTATACGGATAACGGCGATGGGACAGTAACAGACATATCCACGGGGCTGATGTGGCAGAAATCCAGTTCTTCCGACAAGACCTGGGAACAGGCGCTGGCTTATTGTGAATGGCTGAATCTCGGCACCAATACGGACTGGCGCCTGCCTACCTTCAAGGAATTACGCAGTCTGGTGGACTATAGCCGGTATTCTCCGGCGATCAATACCACATACTTTCCGGATACGGTTTCGTCTTTTTATTGGTCTTCTACTACCAACGCGCTCCATACGGGCAGTGCGTGGGGCGTGCCCTTCGACGACGGCCCCTACTACATGAACCTTAAGTACGGCAGTTGCTCCGTCCGCGCTGTTCGTGGGGGACAGTCTGGATTATTTGCTAATTTGGTTATTTCCCCAGCCAGCCGCAATGTGGCTAAAGACGCAGGCACCACCACATTCAGCGTTTCAAACACCGGAACCGGAACCATGCCATGGACAGCCGCAGTGACATCAGGCGGTACCTGGTTTTCGATCACATCGGGAGCCAGCGGGACGGATACCGGAACCATCAATTGCAGTTTCACAGCGAACACCGGTGCCTTAGCTCGAACTGCTACCATCAGGGTAACGGCAACTGGTGCAACCGGCAGCCCGGTGGATGTGACTGTGACACAAGCGCCAACACCTACACCAACACCAACACCAACACCAACGCCGACACCAACGCCAACACCAACACCGACACCAACACCAACATCTGCACCCGTAATTGGCTCAAATTCAATTGATACAATGGATGTGGTCAAGATTACAGATATGTCGGGTTCACTTCCTGTTGGTGGCGGTGCTGTCACTGTCAGAGCATGGGATAAAGACGGAAAGCAGCTCACAGCGTCCGGGTATGCATTGCCGTTATCCATTCTCAATCATGGAACAACCAGCTTTCCGGGTAGGTATCTTGAGGAGAGATTCCCTGATGGCACTCCCGCTGCCTATACTTTTTCAGTCGAATCATCAAAAATGTTTGTCACCAATGTCAATAACAGCGTTGATGGCGATGTTAAGGTGCCCATCATTTACTCAAACGGGCTAAGCAACTTCGTCTCAAACTCCATTGGGTCCAGAAACTCACTTAAAGTGACGGATATGTCCGGTACCATTGTTAGCAGTGGCATTGCGATAACCGTTACGGCTTGGGATGCATCCGGCAAGGCAATTCCGGAATCAACATCTGCGATACCATTGAAACTGTACAGTCATGGCACAACAACAATTGCAGGCTCATCCCTTGCGGAACGTTTTCCGTCGGGTGCGCCCGTCACTTATGAGTTTAGCATCGGCTCACCGGAGTTGGTTATTTCGAATGTAAAAAACAGCAGTGATAGAACGCTGAACATTCCAACCGTTTACAGGATTGGGGTCAGCAATTTTGTAGCAAACACCATTGGTTTCCGAAACACCCTCTATATTTCTGATTTTTCGGGTGCATTGGGTGTCGGCGGAGCTGCTATCAACGTCAGGGCATGGGATGTTTCCGGAAAGGAAATTCCTGAGTCAGGATCTGTCAGTTCTTATAAAATAGCCAAATATGAAACGGTAAGGATCAATGGTGCAGAGCTGGCCAGTCGGTTTCCTTCCGGTGTACCCATGACTTATGAGTTCACCGTCGATTCACCAAAAGTCATGATCACCGATGTCAAGAGCAGTTCGGATGGCAGCATCAATATCCCAACAGTTTACACCTGTGGAATAACCAACTATACAACCAACTATGTCAGTGAGCTGAATACCATTCAAATTACTGATATGTCCGGCGGCATTCCATCAGAAGGAGCCAGTATAACCATTACTGCCAGGGATGTTGACGGAAATTTGACTTCCGAATCCGGAAGCGCATCACCGCTGAAACTCAATAATCACGGCACAACCACTATCGAAGGAAACGACCTTTGGAATCGTTTCCCAGGTGGTAATTCTGTCTCGTACGAATTTTCCATTGGTTCATCAAGCGTGATCGTCACCAATCTGACAAAAAGTACGGATGGAGCGATCAATATCCCGACGGTATTCACCATCGGACCCAATGGAGGGATATAACCACCTGTTTGTCTGAATATAGAATATTATGGATGGTAGCTGGAGTGGGGGTTAAACAAGAGAAATCTGTTTAACCCCCACTTTTCGTTTTGTGCTTTGATCGGTCATTATCTGCACCTCCGTAAGTTTCATCAAGAGTCTTCGCCCTTTACTTATGGACTTTTGTTTTCCAAACTTGTAACATATCATCTTAAAGTCGATGGTATTTATTCGACCTTGATCATCGTTTCGGTCACTGCAATGGATAACAATCCTCACCTTTGAAAAACTCAGCGACACTCTATCGCCAAATAGTGATGAGCGGTGAAGTGAGAGTGACTGTCTGAACACGATTCATATAATTACAGGATGAACATACACATCACTATAATGAAAGGAGTATGGATTATGAGCGATGAAGTGGATACGACACAAGTTGTCTCTGGATCGGAAAACCATGGACATTTTGGTTGCCAACATCATTCCGACCACAAAATATTTTGAGTCCCGATTCGATCATCTACAGTATCAGGTGAGTGAGTTGAAGGCGGGACAGAAAAATCTGCTTGAGGTTATGGACAAACGTTTTACAGCCATGCAGAGTGACATGGACAAACGCTTTACAGTCATGCAGAGTGATATGGACAAACGTTTTACAGCCATGCAGAGTGGTATGGACAAACGTTTTACAGCCATGCAGGATGATATGGACAAACGTTTCGAGCAGGTTGAAAAACGTTTCGAGCAGGTTGAAAAACGTTTCGAGCAGGTTGAAAAACGCTTCGAGCAGGTTGAAAAACGTTTCGAGCAGGTTGACAAACATTTCGAGCAGGTTGATGGTCGCTTTGCCTCTTTGAAATCAGATATGGATAAGCGATTTCAACAGGTTGATGATAAGCTCGACAAAATACTGGATCGAATAGACCGAAGGATTGATGAAGGTCTGCGGGAGAACCGGGCGCAAAGTATGCGCATGTTTACCTTTGCCATGATGTTTTCCGCCATTTCCATGATTGGTTTGGTCGGAAAGATGATGAAGCTATTTTGATACACCATTCACTGGTATCTGGAGCATCAGGACTGGGTAGCCCATATCAAAACCGAAGCGTATCTGGAATGGATTGAATCCCATTATCAAATTTGGAATAATACATCAGCTTGGTTGAGGAATTACCTGGAGCCAATACTTTTTGGGGATGTGCATGCAAAAAAAAGCTTGACAATATCACTCAATATGATTGACGAGAGAAAAACAGCTTTTGATATCCCTGACATTGCATACATCAAAAAAAGGAAAACACCATGAAGAAATCATTGGTAAGTGATGTGGCGTTCCGAATACATGAATCTTGTGCTGTTGGATGCCTCGGTGAATTTGAGGCCGTTGTATTCGCTTTTCGAACCCAGGCAGTCAAGCAGCTTCTTAAGCTCATCGTATCCGATTGAATAAGGCTTCTTCGTGAAGATATCCACCCTTGTGGGCCTCGGGTATTTCTGTTACTCATATCTCACTGTCTCGGCAATAAGCTCCAAAAGATTTTTATTCTTTAGCTCCAATAGTATCTCCATATACCTGTCGGTCATCTCGCTGACGGAATCCCATCACATCTTTCAGTGACTCTTTTTTCACAAGATCGCCTTTTTGCATGACTTTCGGGCAAATAAAAAAAACATTGCGTTTAATTCAGATTGACTATAAT
>CAIMCT010000077.1 GCA_903839535.1 uncultured Desulfobacteraceae bacterium | reverse complement strand
GGCATTATACTCCAACCAAACTGATTTCGACAAAAGGGACGATAATATCACCGGAAAGTATATTGGATGACGATCTCAAATGCTGTTTTATGGGCGAACCGAACACCCGCAAGGCATATCAAAATCGAAAATTGGCGGAGGAAAGGCACAGGTTGGAGATATCATTTAACGTATAGGAATTCCAAAATTCAGACATCTGAATCCGCGAGTCCATGAAAATTGGTGTAATTTCGCCGTATCTTCCTTATAATCAGGAAATAAAATATTTATTCCTGCTTCTTTCCCCACCTTGACGTGTGAAAATAGAAGTGGCACCTTATCAGGTGTTTTCAGTCACGAAGAACCAAAACAAGGTGCCACTATGTACCAAGCAATATTACCCCTTATTCCCGAAGGTGCAAGCCGGATCAATGAATTTGTTTCGGTCTGCCGCACCGAGAAAAGCTGGACTTATTTTTCCTACGACCAACCTGTCTATCGGCATGATCCCGGAGACCGCACCGGTTTTTATCTGACGGCCTGCCAGATGCTCGATGCCGGCGTTTGCCGTGAATGTGAAATTCTGGAGGTTTTCGGTGTTCCCAAAAGGACTCTTGACAACTGGCAGGACAAGTACCGCAAAGGCGGTATCTCCTCCTTTTTCCGCCGTCCCGTACGGAAAAAGAAATCCACGGTTCTTACTCCCGAAGTCCTGGAACAGGCGCAGCGCCTCCTTGACGAGGGGCTTGGCCGCGGCCAGATTGCCGAGGAGCTTTGCGTGAAACCCTGTACGCTCAGGAAGGCGATTAGCGATCACCGCCTGCATGAGCGGAAGCGGCGGTGCGGGACGACAAAGTCGGAAAGGACGGTCAGGGATGCGGAGGCCGCTGCCGGGATGGGTACCGCCTGCACCCGGCTGGACGAGCGCTTTCTCGCCGCCCTGGGCGGGCTGTCCGGGGCGAAGTCGCTGTTCCAATCCTCGCTGTCCGTTCCCCGCGGCGGGGTTCTGTGCGCGCTTCCGGCATTGCTTGAGAATGGACTGCTCATGGGCGTTGATGAGCATCTGTGCGCAATTCGTGGCTATTACACGCAGTACCATATCCTGCTGTTGCTCGGCCTCATGGCGCTCTGCCGCATCAAGACGGTCGAAAAACTTTCCTGGGAGTCGTCTGGGGAAATGGGCATCCTGCTCGGCTTGGACAGAGCCCCTGAAGTCCACTGCCTGCGCCGGAAGATGGATGAGATGGCGGGGGAGGACAATGCCGAGATATGGGCCGCCCATCTGTCCCGGTACTGGATGGAGCTGAATCCGGACGCGTGCGGCTATCTCTACGTGGATGGCCATGTCAGCGTCTACCACGGGGGGCAGACCGAGCTGCCCCGCCGCTACGTCTCGAGGCAGCGGCTCTGCCTCAGGGGTATTTCGAACTACTGGGTCAACGACATGCTCGGATGTCCGTTTTTCGTTGTGGAAAAACAGATAGATAGCGGACTTCTCGCGGCACTCAGGGAAGACATTGTTCCACGGCTTCTCCGCGATGTGCCCGGACAACCTTCGGAGCGGGAACTGGCAGATGATCCGTTCTTGTGCCGTTTCGTCATCGTGTTCGACCGCGAGGGCTATAGTCCGGAGTTCTTCAGGGAAATGTGGGTCGAATACCGCATCGCCTGTCTGAGCTACCACAAGCATCAGGGCGGCGACTGGCCTGTGGAATTCTTTGCCGAACACAAGGTCACACTGGTACATGGCGAGACCGTCGATATGCGCCTTGCGGAAATGGGCACATACGTCGGTTCCGGTGGAGCCGGGCTGTGGATGCGTGAAATCAGGAAGCTGTCGGAAACCGGACACCAGACCGCGATTATCGGTACCGTCTTCAAGCCGACGATGGCACTGCTGTCACCCCGCATGTTCGCCAGATGGTGCCAGGAGAACTTTTTCGGATATATGATGGAACACTTTGCAATTGACTTACTTATGGAGCACGGAACCGAAACGTTTCACGGCACCGAAAAGGTGGTCAACCCGGAATGGAGGGATCTGGAAAAGCAACGCAGTTCGATCACGGGAAAGCTGCGGCACCGCAGGGCCAAATTCGCGGAACTTTCCATGAATCCGGAGGAAGAGGACGACGTGAAGAGGCATCTCAATTGGGAAAACTCCAAGGCTGCGCTTCTTGAAGATATAAGGCAATATGAGTCGCGGCTGGAAGAAGTCAAAACTCATGCAAAGGAGACCCCAAGGCATATAACCTGGAGCGAACTGCCGGTGGGGCGGAAGTTCAATAAACTGGCGACATCGCGAAAGCGGCTGGCCGAGACTGTAAAGATGATCGCATACAGGGCGGAGACGGCAATGGCGGGAATCCTGTGTGGCCCGACAACATCAAACTCGGAGGCAAGGGCCATACTGAGGAGCATGTTCAAAAACGAGGCCGACATACTTCCCGGCGAAGACGGCAAATCCCTGCGGGTGATCATACATGGAGCACCCACACCTGCGGCCAACAGGGTGATATCAAAATTACTGGATCATCTCAATCAGACGGAGACGGAATATCCCGGAACAAATCTGCGTATGATATTCGAGGCCGCCGCCCGGCCACCACCTGAATAAAAAAAAACAAAATGGTGCCATTCAAAATTCACAGAGGTTCAGATGTCTGAATATACGGAAATATTGTCATCAGGCGCGGATGAATAAATCCGCGCCTCCAAGGTACAATAATCAGATGCATCCACCTTTTC
>CAIMCT010000076.1 GCA_903839535.1 uncultured Desulfobacteraceae bacterium | reverse complement strand
TCCATTATGTCCAAATGAAGTTGTAGGTCTAGACTTAAATAAAGATGGTGAAATCAACTTTGCCGTTGTAGAAACAACATTTGGAAGATTGAAAATAGAACCCAGAAAGGCTAACCAATAAATCCAGCGAACGCAAAATGCCGCGCCGCTGATTAATCTGTTAGGCTTTTCAAAAAATAAAAAAGCTATACCATTATGAAACTTCCGAATTATGAAAAAGCTGTTGTTCCGAAAGCAAAAATTACAGATTATCTGTTGTCTCTGACTCATCGGGACGGTCGCAGCAAAGCGGAATTTTTTATGCGGTTCGGATTTTTATCGGAACAATGGGAAATTCTGGCGGAATCATTGAAATGTCATGCCGTTTATAATGAAATTGCCAAGACTGAAACATCATATTTCGGAACAAGATATGTGATTGAAGGTGTTATATTTTCACCTGACAGAAGAAATCCGTATGTCCGTTCAGTATGGTTTATTGAAAGCGGGTCGGATATACCGTTTTTTGTAACCGCATATCCGTTGAAAGGAAAGTAAAATGATTAATGAACTGGACAGTGTTATTCTGACAGTGGATATACCGTATCTGAATCTAAAAAAAAGCGATATGGGAACTGTTGTTATGGTTCATAACAACGGTGAAGGATATGAAGTCGAGTTTATAACACTTGACGGAGATACAGTAGGGGTTACAACTCTTCTGCCTTCACAGATTCGGATGATTCACCGGATGGAAATTGCTAACGCAAGACCACTTGAACTGTTGGCAGCATAACTGTTTCAAAACATAGACCTATGCGGGTTTTTGCCATCACCGCATCGAGGATATCGGATAAATATCCGGAAACAGATATCCGGCCACATGGGCCGGGATACCGATTCTGACAAGGCCTTTGGGAGAATCGGACTGCAGCAGTCCTTCGGTCAGAAGCCGCCCCAGCAATATTCGGCCGGTCCGTTCAGCCATGCCGGAGATTCGAATGATTTCACCCCTGGCAACATGTCCGCGCAGAAAAGCCTCCTGAAGCATATAAGCAGCTTCCAGTTTGAGCAGCGGGAAATTCGGCAGGGGCTCCGGGATTAACCGGGCCATCCGCATGTTTACATACCCGTTTATCCTGTCCAGGATATTGTCCAGTCCGAGCAATCCGTTCATGAAGACAATCTGATCGAGGCATACATCCAAAAAAAACCGGCAAAAATGAACCAATCCTTCATTCGAAAGGTTGCCGCGTCCATCGGTGTCATTTCGGCGATGCGCATCGGCGGCAATAAGCGCTGCCATGTATTCATCCCTGCGTCGGGCGAGGCCGCGGCTGACATTCCAAAGTCCGTAGCCAGACAGCGGAAGTCGATAAAAACAGGCATCGGTGTAAAGCCGCACTACCCTGCCATTGCCGTCGAGAAACGGGTGAATCCACATCAAGCGATGGTGGGAAGCAGCTGCGACAATCGGCTTCAGACCGTGGAAGGCCGCCGGACTGTAAAAAGAGGCAAAACGATCCAGGAAAACGGGCAGAGTCGCAGCCTCCGGGCCGACATGGTGTCCGACGACAACCTCACGAAGCCGCAGCTCGCCCGGGGTAATCTTGACGGTTTCTTCAGTCTCTTTGTTTCTGACGTGTTTCAGGTCCGATGGAAGCTTTTCATAAAAAATGCGGTGGAGCCAGACGATAAAATCCGGTCCGGCGATGTTGAGGTCCGGTTCATCCAGGAGACGAGTTTCCACGTAACGCTGGGAGTGAATATGGGCAAGGCTTTCCAGTTGCAGGTCCCGCATAGCCGGATCATCGGCGTAGTCCTGCCGCATGGCGCGTTCGATATCGATGGGGTGAGTGTGGTGCCCCTCGATGAGGTTGGAGTAATAGCTATTGATGATGCGCAGAAGTGCCACTACAGAATCACGGGTAACCGGATGAAGCTGTCCACCAAGCGCTGCCGAGTGGCTGACGATTTCCCTTGCCGTATCTTCAAGATCAGGTGATCCGGAAGGAAGAAGGGGTTCCATCTGTGGGGTTCGTTGATACATTCTGCCGATCCAATTGCCGATTTAAATTTAACTTATCTATATAATATTATTAAATAGATTGTCAATTGGGTTCACTCAGGAATAGATATTCCGCCGTTCAATTAAATGGAAAAGCATTGACTATAGTGGTCCCCAGATTCCGGACAATAGCATAAGGTGATTTCCAATAAATAATATACGGCCTTGATAATCGTTTCGGGCAGTTGGGTTTATTTAGTAGGGG
>CAIMCT010000075.1 GCA_903839535.1 uncultured Desulfobacteraceae bacterium | reverse complement strand
CCAAAACGATGATCAATGCTGTATATTTTTGATTGGAGATCATCTAACATCAAGGCAGACGTGGAATATTTCATTTTTGTAGCAAATATTAACAGAGTCCTGCCGACTCTTATATGGGGCCATAAACCCCCTCCACACATAAAAGGAGATTTATTATGGAATACTGGAAAAATGAAAACGAACCCATTCAGGCATTTGTCAAACTGTTTCAATCCGCCATGCTTGATGGTGAATTGTCATCCGGATTAAAAAAAGTCAACCAGCTCATCCTGTTTGATTATACAGAGGACGGACCCAATTGCAGTTTCTGGATGGACTGCCGCAGTGGCAGCCTGAACGTCGGACCCGGAAATCCTTCTGAAGAACCGGATATGACCATGAGTCTTTCGGCGGATGACGCCCACCGGTCATGGTCCAACAAGCTGAACCCGGTCATGGCCATTACCCGCAAAAAAATCCGTGTAAAAGGATCGGCTGTCGGACTGCTGAAGCTGGTTCCCAAACTAAAAAAAGTTGCAGAAATATATGTTGGAGTTCTCAAAGACCTGGGATGGGAAGACAAGATTCTGAAATAACGAGGCTTCCAGATTCCAAGCTCTGAATGCGACATCACTTTTTTTAAAACAGGGGAAATAACTGTCATGTATGGAAACACAGGTAAAATCATTGTCGTGGATTTGACTGTCGGCAAGATCGAAGTCGAGAATCTGCCGGAAACCGATTATTTGCTCTATATCGGCGGCAGCGGTCTGGCCGCTAGGCTTTTCTGGAAACGGGGGAATATTCAGGCCGATCCCCTGTCTCCGGAAGCCATGCTCCTGTTCATGAACGGCCCCTTTGCCGGGCTCAAGCTCTCCGGAGCCAGCCGCAGCAGCGTGGCCGGCAGATCGCCGTTGACCGGCAATTGGGGAGACTCTTCCTGTGGGGGGTATTTTGCACCGGAACTCCGGTATGCCGGCTTTGATGGTGTCATTTTGACCGGAAAGGCCGCAAAGCCGTCCATTCTCGTGATTGAAGACAGCGCCATTCGCATTGAAAGCGCCGAAGCCTACTGGGGAAAAGGCATTGAGTCAGTCAACCGAAGTCTGAAAGACAAATTCGGAAAAACCTCGCGTAACCTTGTCATCGGACCGGCGGGGGAAAACCAGGTGAAATATGCCATGATCCTTAATGAGGCTCACCATGCCTTTGGCAGGGCGGGATTCGGGGCAGTGATGGGATCCAAAAATCTGAAGGCAATCGTAGTTAAAGCCTCATCCAAAACCATGAACATAGCGGACTCGGAAGCCTTTGAGATACTTCGGCAGGAACTAAATCCCAGAATCAAGGAAGCCCTTGCCTCCGATGTGATGCATGTCAACGGTACGGCCGCCAATCTGGAGGGCGGAGTTTACAGCGGCGATGTGCCGATCAAAAACTTCACCTCGAATTTCTGGCAGGAAATGGCGGAATCCCTTACCGGAAGCGTCCTTAGCGAAAAATACCTGACACATGGCAGCGCCTGCGCCCACTGCGCCATTGCCTGCAAACGAAACGTCGCTGTCATGGAAGGCCCTTTTGCTATCCCCGATGGCCCAGGCCCTGAATATGAGACCATCGTTTCACTGGGGTCCATGATTGGTTCCATGGATCTGGCTGCCGTATGCAAGGCCGGAAGGGTCTGCAACGATCTGGGTCTGGATACAATTTCCACCGGGGTCACTATTGCCTGGGCCATGGAGGCTTACGAAAGAGGCGATATCACCCCGGCCGATACGGAGGGAATTCCCTTAGTGTGGGGGGATATGGAAACGGTGATTGATGTGCTTATTCCAGCCATTGCCGCCAAAACTGGCAAACTCGGTAGCCTCCTGGCCGAAGGCAGTGCAGCGGCGGCCCGGCATATCGGCAAGGGTTCAAGCGACTACACCGCCCATTCCAAAGGACTTGAAGTTCCGGCCCATGACCCCCGCGGTGGCGGGCACGGCTTGGCTTTGGCTTATGCAGTCAGCCCTCGCGGTGCCTGCCATGTGGCGTTTCCCATGCTCTTTATGGAAATGGGGGCCTGCTTTTATCCGGAAATAGGCTTTGAATATGAACTGGAACCCAAAACCGATCAGAACAAGGCAGAAAGCGCCGTCATTGCCGTTGCACTGGGATCTATCGAAAACAGCGCCTGTTTCTGCCAGTTTGCTGACAGGGAAATCGGAATTCCGGAATGGGTGGAGCTGTTTAACACAGTTGCCGGCTATGGTTGGGATATCGATGCCATGATGCTGGCGGGAAAGCGGGTTTTTTATCTCAAGCGCCTGATCAATTACCTTTACGGCCGGACTGCGGCAGATGATGTGCTGACCCCCAGAATGCTGGAGCCGGCGCGGGATGGCGAGCCTGAAGGCATTGAAATCAATTTTGACGGCATGAAGGATGCTTTTTACCGGCTCATGGACATGGATATGGTCAAGGGCATTCCCGTCGAGTCCGCGCTGGTTGCATGCGGCATGGCGGAAGAAGCCGGGCGGGTATGGTAAATATCAGGAGAAAGCTTGAGGGCTGAGGAGTACGCATCGCATGCTGATTCGAGTAGTGCCTGCCGGAATCATCCGTCGATATGTTGAGGAAAGGGATTGGGAGGTGTCCGCGGGTTTCACGATCCGCGGTCTGATCGCGCTTCTGGCTATACCCGCCGAATTGAAGCTGATGGTATTTGTAAACGGAAAGCGGAAAGATGAGAACGCAATCATAGAAAACGGAAATGAAGTCCGGCTGATCACACTGCTTTCCGGCGGATGAGAAATTAGGGGGACGGGTATTGATATATTAATTAACCGGTACTACGTTTCGACAGCGATTGACATCGACATTTGGAGAACGTTAAACCAAAACCTATCTTAATCTTAGAGTTTACACCTTGAAAGGGCTGAGCAAAATTAGCACATTCTGAATTTCGCTTTTTCTTCAAACAAGAAATATTTTGGGTGTCAAAGGTTTTTTTTGCCATAGAGAAAGGTCAAGCATATTTTATCCGAAAGGGTTCATTGTTCCTGTCTTCGCATCCGGGTCACGGCAGTGCTGAGAATAAACCATGCAAAGGAAATCAGGATGATGGTGGCTCCGGTTGCCGTGTGAGCCCAATCCTGGGCGGAGAGGATAAGGCCGATCACAGCGGAGGTAAGGCTGACCAGAAGCGCCCACCAGAACATGCTTCCGGCGGAACGGGCGAAATTGCGCGCGGCTGCAGCCGGTACGATCAGCATGGCCGTGACCAGAAGGACACCAACTGCCCAGACCGAAAAAATGACGATCAACGACAGCAGCGCTGCAAAAGAATACTGGTAGGCGGCCACCCGGACCTGGTGCGCCTCGGCCAGAACCGGATTCAGGCCTACATAAAGCATGCGGTTGTATCCCCATACCTGAAACAGTATAAGCGCTACAAATAGCGCCATCAGACATAGAATATCGGCCTGGCCGATGGTGAGAATATCCCCGTAGAGAAACCGCTGGACATCGCGTGCAACTGTTCGGTCGCGGCTGACCACAGCCAGACCGAATGCAACTACCCCGGAGAAGAACACGCCGATCACCGTGTCGGACGACAGTGTGCTGTGACGCTGCACCGCCATGATGCCAATGCCAACCAGCAGCCCGAAGATGGGCATGGTCAGGTGGGGGTCTGCATCAAATATCAGTCCCAGAGCCACACCAGCAAAGGCCGAATGGCTGATGGCATCTGAAAAAAAAGCCATCCGGAAATTGACTACCTGAACCCCCATGGCGGAAGCCATGGGAGCGAGAAGCATCAGGCCGATCAGTGCCTGCTGCATGAATTCCGGCTTAAGACATTCAAACGGCAGGATAACAGAAACGAAATGAAAAATGGGTGTTAGATCAGGCATGAAAAGTCTTTTCCCAGCACGACGCACATTCCGGCCTGCCGTTTTCGGGAATGGACCCGGCATCCACCAGCCCCATGTGAATACCGAATATGGTGGCCAGATTCTTCCGCGTCAAAACCTCCTGCGGGGGGCCGGCTGCCGCAACCTTACGGTTCAGGCAGATCACATGGGTGGCGTGGTGAGCGACCGTGGCAAGATCATGACTGACCATAAGTTGGGTAAACCCCCGCTCGTGGCGAAGCTGTTCAAGCAATTCGCAGAAAATATGTTCACCCTGAAAATCCACACCAGAGGCTGGTTCATCCAAAATCAGCAGATCAGGTTCCTGCTCCAGTGCAAGCGCCAGCAGCACACGCTGAAGCTCTCCGCCAGAAAGCGCTCCCAGCTTTCGGGACACCAGCCCGTCCGCTTTTACAGCGCTCAGCAGGTCCATGGCGCGGTTGCGGTACGGCTGCCTGGTTCCAAACCATAACGGCAGCCGCTGTTTACCCATCACCATGAATTCAATCACGGTCATGGGAAGCGCCCGATCGAACGCCAGTCGCTGGGGCACATACCCCAGACGTGGGCGACGGCCAACGGCACCGCAGAGAATTTGAATGTGGCCAGTATAGGGAAGTTGTCCCAGAAGCGCCAGCAACAGCGTGGTCTTGCCGGCGCCGTTTGGCCCAATGATCGCAGTGCTGCCGCCGCAAGGCGCGATCGCGCTGATCTCGTCCAGGATTATTACACCATCCAGCATCACGCTGACACCGTTAAACACTACGGCGTTTCCAGTCGTCTGGCTGTCCATGATGTTAGCGAGTTCCAAGGGTTTCCTTCAGAATCACCATGTTCTGTCGCATGACCGTTTCAAAATAATCCAGCGGCGCGTTTTCGGGTCCGGTCGCAACCGGGTCCAGCGTGGCCGTTAAAATACCCGATTCCCTGGCGATCGTCTGTCCGACCCTGGCCGGATACTGGGGCTCAGTAAAGATGGCTGCTACTTGTTTCCCCTTTGCCGTCCGGATGATTTCAAGCATCTCCGCAGCCGATGGTTCCTGTCCGGCATGGGCCTGAACCACTGCGCAGACCTCAAGGCCCATGTCCCGCGCCAGATAGTCGAAAACGCCATGTTGGGTGATAATGCGATTGTTCTTGAATGTCTTTCCAAGAGCGGCGAAATCGTCAGTCAAGGTGTTTAGTCTATCAGTATATTGCTGTGCGTTTTTTGCGTAGGTGGCCGAGCCGTCCGGGTCCGCCTGCGCCAGCCCGGCTGCGATGTTTATGGCAAGTCTTGCCACCAGTTTCGGACTGGTAAAAAGATGCGGATTGATTCCCTCTTGTTGATGTTGATCCTCGTCATGAGGGGAATGTGTGCGCCCAGGTTTCTCCATAACGTCTATTTTCTTCGAATGGCCGTGGTCATTGTCTTTTTCTTTGGCGTACCGAATAACCTCCTGAATACCGGTTGAGCTGTCTATCACCCTGAGTTTAGCATTAGCTTTTCGCACCGGCGCGCCAAGGAATTCTTCAATACCCAGGCCATTGACGATCAACACATCCACTCGGCTGAGTTTTTTCATATCCTGGGGGGTCAAGGCGTAGTCATGTGGGCAACCGAGCTGAGCCGGCAGCATCAGTTCCACGGAAACTGAATTCAACCCCTGAGTCACATTCCGGGTGATCTGATAGATCGGAAATGTCGAGCAGAGAACCCGCTTTGAAAGCGTGGTGGCTGAGACGGATGTCGCGTCCAGGGTTTGCAGCATTGCGAATCCGATTGACATAAACCCCAAAATCCAGATGGCAGTTCTTTTCATGATTCTTTTTCCATTTGTGATTATTGCTAATGCACTCGCATTATATTCAGGGATATGTTTGCTGTCAATTGTTATTGCGAAAATACTTGCAATAATTTGTGGCGGGCAGTATTCTTGACATTAATTATGAATTATGATTTTAAAAAAACATACAGCCATCACCATTCGCTTTTGCTTTCATTCATACTTCATAATTCATACTTCATACTTCTTTCAAACACCGGAACTCATGATACGAAATACAACCCAGAGAAATGCCATTCAGGATGTTTTTTTGCGGAAAGATCGGCCCTTGCGGGTTGAGGAAATCCTGCAGACAGGCAGTGAACGGGTCGAATCGCTGAATCAGGCCACCGTCTATCGAAACCTGAAGCTGCTGGTAGCATCCGGATGGCTCCGAATTGTCAAACACCCTAAGCTGGGAATCCTTTATGAAAGAACCGGCAAAGCGCATCACCACTATTTTCACTGCCGTTCATGCAATCATCTCTTTGATCTGCCGGGGTGCGCCCTGAACGAAAAAGAGGCCACGCCGCCTGGCTTTACCACCGAGGCCCATGAGGTGTTTCTATTTGGCCTCTGTTCCGGATGCGGTGCGTAGTCCGACTAACGGCCCTTTCCATAAAGGACATCGGAAGAAGTCTTATAGCTCAAGGAAGCAGGTTCATGGGTTGCTGGGCGGGATTACTGACCCATGAATACCGACAATCTCTATTTCCATACATTTACCCCCCACTTACTCAGACATACAAAACATCCTTAATATCAAGCATGTTACAAAAATTCATATTACCTTGACTTACTCCCTTAGCCGTGGTTATATACCCCCAAGGTTGGAGTATATAAGAGGGAGCCTGCTTGAAATAATATTTCCATGTATGAATATCAATGAATTATGTTGGATTATATACTGCGAACTGGCATAATCTGCGCTTTTCATAAACTCCCTCTCCCAGCGGGGGAGGGTTGGGGTGGGGGACCAAAAACGTAAAATTATACCAGTTCGCAGTATATGTTTTGAGTTGCCTAAAATTATGTTTTGGAATGGCCGATTCACAATTCATAAATTTATCCAGTCTCAAGTATGTACTGCGGACTGCATAAATATGTGTTACTATGTTCCGGAAGAAATCATTCCGGCTTCTGGCGCATTGCCGTTCAGGCCGATGGAAACAAAAAACGCCTTTGGTTGGGTGGATGCACATCTGCAAGAGCATCGTTGAATGTTTAACAAAACTGTTACGAAGCAGACGGGAGCTGAAAAAATGTTGTCGAATCAAAACAATGTTCGCAAAAGTATTTGGTTGGCTTGGATTCTGCTGTCTGCCGGGTTGATTGTTACGATAATCGCCACTTTTTACATGAAAATGGTGGTTGAGGCGGATGCAAAAAAGGATTTCGATTTTGCGTGCGGCCAGATCCAGCTCAGGATTGACGAGCGGATGTCCGCCCATGAACAGATATTGATAAACGCAGCCACACTTTTTGATGCTTCGGATGAGGTTACGCGGGAGCAATGGCATGCCTTCGCTTCACGACAAAATATCAAACAGAATCTTCCTGGCATTCAGGGCATTGGCTTCTCTTTGGTGATCCCCCGCGAGCGGCTTGCACAGCACATACAGGAAATCCGCAGCCAGGGCTATCCTGAGTACAATGTTAAGCCGGAAGGCGATCGGGAAATTTATACATCCATCATCTATCTCGAACCATTTTCAGGACGCAACCTCCAAGCCTTGGGCTACGACATGTACTCCGAACCCGTCCGCCGGAAGGCAATGGAACGAACGATTGATTTGGATATGGCGGTCCTCTCCGGAAAGGTGATTCTGGTACAGGAGACTGATCAAGATGTTCAAGCAGGAACTTTGATGTATATCCCGGTTTACCGCAGGGGGGCGAGAACCGATACCGCCCCATATCGCCGTGCTGCGCTGTATGGGTGGGTTTACAGTCCCTATCGTATGAATGACCTCCTGCAAGGTATCTTGAAAGGGTGGGATTCGGAAACAATCAAACAGATTCGCATCCAGATTTTCGATAACGAGCAGTTGTCCGCCGATTCATTACTTTACGACAGCCAACCGATGGTGGAGATGGAACCGCCAGACTCATCACGATTGACCCTGCAAACCCGAACGGCTTTCAACGACCATATATGGCATCTGCGCTTCACCCAAAAAGAAGGGAAATTGGATTACGGCCATGTCTATGGCGTTCTTTCCGTCGGGATAATCATCAGTCTGCTGTTGTTTGGAAACCTCGTGTCCCTTTGGAAATCACAATCCAGGGCGCAGCAGTTGGCGGATCAATTAACCATGGATATCAGAGAAAGCGAGGAATCATACCACAATCAATTCACTGACAATTCATCGCCGATGATGCTTATAGATCCCGAAAATGGAGCGCTCATTGATGCCAATACTGCCGCCATTACTTTCTATGGCTATACGCGGGAGCGGTTGCTGGCCATGCGTATCACCGACATAAACACCTTGCCCGCTTCCAAAGTCCAGCAAGTCATCGCGTCGGTCAAGCAGAAACAGGGCAAGCAGTTCCAGTTCAAACATCGCCTGGCGGATGGTTCGCTACGCGATGTGGAAGTGTCGGCAAGTATTATTAAATTAGGCGATCGCTTGGTTCTGCACACAATTATCCATGATCTCAACAAGGAAAAAATCAAGCACAACGTTCTGAGTACAATTTTGAATGACATGTACAGGCGCAAGCATGTGGAGGAAATTGAGTACAACGTTCTGAACACGATTTTGCATGACATGTACATACTCAGACACGAGGAGGAAATCAAACACAGCGTTCTTGGCACAATTCTGGATGACATGTACGCCCGCAACCAAGCCGAGGAGAAACTTAGGGAAAGCCAGAAGCAACTGGCGGATATTATTGAATTTCTGCCGGATGCCACTCTGATCATTGACAAGGAAAGGCGTGTCATCGTCTGGAACAAGGCGATGGAGAAAATGACCGGCATTCCAGCCTCAGAGATGATCGGCAAGGGCGACTACGCATACTCCGTCCCATTTTATGGCGAGCCGCGACCGATCCTGATAGATTTGTTCTTTATGGAACATGGGGATATTATTGCCCGCTATCCCAACATCATCCATGCAGGGGACTCCTTCTCGGCGGAAGTTTACTGTAATGCCATCTACAACAACAAGAGCGCATGGGTGTTCGCTAAGACTTCACCCCTGCGTTCTGAGTCTGGCGATATTGTAGGCGCGATTCAGAGCATCCGCGACATCACCGAGTCCAAGCGGGCAGAAGCGGAACTCCAGGAGAGCCAGAGGTATCTGACGGACATTATCGAATTTCAACCGAACGCCACCATGATCGTTGACAAGGAAAGACGTGTAACCATCTGGAACAAGGCGATGGAGAAAATGACGGGCATTCCAGCCTCAGAGATGATCGGCAAAGGGGACTACGCATACTCCGTCCCATTTCATGGCGAGGCGCGACCGCTGTTGATAGACTTGTTCTTTATGGACCAGGGAGAGATTATTTCCCGGTACCCCAACCTTAGCCGTGAGGGTGATACATTCTCGGCGGAAGTGTTCTGTAGCGCCCTCCACAGCAACAAGGGCGCATGGGTTTTCACCAAGACCGCACCCCTGCACGATCGTTCCGGCAATGTTACAGGCGCGATTGAATGCATCAGAGACATCTCCGAGCGCAAGCGGGCCTTGGCGGAACTTCGGGAGGCCAACCTTTATCTTGAGGAGGGTACATCGCTGGCCTGTGAATTAACAGTGAAAGCCGAGATGGCCAACGCCGCCAAAAGCGATTTCCTGGCTAACATGAGCCACGAGATCCGCACCCCCATGAACGGGGTTATCGGTATGATAGGGCTGCTGTTGGATACCGAACTTGACAATGAGCAGCGGCGCTACGCTGAAATCGTGCGCGCCAGTGGCGAATCGCTGCTAAGCCTGATCAACGACATACTCGACTTCTCCAAGATTGAGGCGAAGAAACTCGACATAGAGACGCTGGACTTCGATCTGTCGAGCATGCTGGACGACTTCGTCGGCACACTGGCCTTAAAGGCTCACGAAAAGGGGCTGGAGCTGATCTGCGCCGCCGATCTTAATGTTCCCACGCTGCTGAGAGGTGATCCGGGCCGCCTGCGCCAGATACTTACCAATCTGACAGGCAACGCCATCAAGTTCACCTTTGTGGGCGAGGTTTCGGTCCGCATCTCATTAATCGAAGAGGATTCAAAAAACAGGGTTCAGGAGGCAGGGGACCAGGAGCAGAGCCAAAAGCAAAAGCATGAGGGCGAAACCGTTCTGCTGCGCTTCTCGGTGCGCGACACAGGCATCGGCATTCCGGCGGACAAGATTTCCTTGCTTTTCGAAAAGTTCAGCCAGGTAGATGCCTCGACCACCCGGCAATACGGCGGCACAGGGCTGGGCTTGGCAATCTCCAAACAACTGGCCGAGCTTATGGGCGGTGAGGCCGGTGTCAACAGCGAAGAAGGCAAAGGCTCGGAGTTCTGGTTCACCGTGCGTTTTGGCAAGCAGGCTGCGGGGGCGCATGCGGAATCTATTTCGTGCTCCGAGTTCACCGACCTGCACGGGATACATGTACTGATCGTGGATAATAGCGCCACCAGCCGCGAAATCCTGGCCACTTTCATGACATCATGGGGCATGCGCACGACGGAGGCTCCAGATGGTCCGGCTGCTATCCTTTGCCTCTACCAGGCGCTGGACGATAATGACCCCATCCGTCTCGCCGTGATCGATATGCGGATGCCGGGCATGGACGGCGAAACTCTGGGCCGTTTCATCCAGACAGACAAACGCCTAACCGGCACACGGATGATGATGCTCACTTCCCTGGGGACGCGGGGCGATGCCCGTCACTTCCAGGAACTCGGTTTCTCAGCTTATGTAACCAAACCAATACGGTATATGGAACTGAAGTCAGTTCTGTCTCTGGCGCTGATGGATCGGAACAGTACAGAGCCGCAGATCATAGTCACGCGCCACTTGGCCCGCGAAATAATGAACCTGTTCGCCGGCCGCAAGGGGCGCATCCTGCTGGCCGAAGACAACATTACCAACCGGGTGGTGGCGCTTGGCATCCTGAAGAAACTGGGCCTTAGCGCAGATGCCGTGACCAACGGAGCGGAAGCGCTCATAGCCATCGAAACCCAGACTTACGACCTGGTGCTGATGGATGTGCAGATGCCTGATATGGACGGAATTGAAGCCACGAAAAGAATCAGGAATTACGAAAAGTTAATGCTGAATGCTGAATGCGAAATGATGAAAGAAGAAGAACCTGAAAAATTAGCAGCGCATTCACCACACATCACTCGTAATACATCATTCTCTATTCCAATCATAGCCATGACAGCCCACGCCATGCAGGGCGATCGGGAGCGGTGTCTGGAGGCAGGCATGAATGACTATATCACCAAACCGTTTTCTCCCCAGGCGCTGGCGGAAATACTGGATAAATGGCTTCCTTAGGTGATTTAGGAATTGTGGCGGTAGCTCACTGCCCCAGTTTGGAAAACAAAATTATTTTCTGAAAAACTATAGGAATCAGGAATACAGAAAATGAATGAGGAAATAATCAAATCCATGACAAACTCTACATCGACCGTACGCTTTGTGGCATTTGTCGCCTTCGCCTACGCTCTGTTGGGCGCGGCTGGTTTGACGCTTGCTACGGCATCGGGCTACGCTAGCCCGGTATTCCCAGCCGCCGGCTTGGCGTTGGCTTGCGTACTCTGGTTTGAGCGACGGGCGCTGCCCGGCATCTGGCTGGGAGCAGTCTTGGTGAATATGTTACCCGCCTGGATGAACAGCACACTGAGCCCAATCACCATGGCCATATCGCTTCTAATCGCCACTGGCGCCACTGCACAAGCCTGGGCAGGGAGCTGGCTGGTGAACCGCTGGCAAGGAACGGCCTGGCGTGACATGGAGCGGGAGCAGGACGTGTTAGGCTTTCTGTTGCTGGGGGGTATGGTGGCCGTGGTGCTGTCGCCATCGTTCGGCGTGACCGCTCTGTATGCCGCCGGCATCATCGGGAGCACCGAATTTTTTTTCACCTGGTGGAACTGGTATGTGGGCGATGCATTGGGCGTATTTGTTTTCGCGCCGCTTACTTTGTGCATGCTCAACAGACCGAGTGGCCTGTGGGGCGCACGGCGTCGACGCATCGTAGCGCCCTTGCTGTTAACTATGGGGCTGGTGTGGCTGGTTTTTTACAGTACCGCCCACTGGGAAAAACAAATGCATGACAGCCGACTTCAGAACGATAGCCAAGTAATAGCCAATCGAATCACCGACCGCCTGGTCACGCACCGTGAAGTACTTTCGTCGCTGCAACATTTCATCGAGGCCACTCCAGACTTCAGCTTCAGACAGTTTGATCAATTCACCCTGGTTACCCTGGAAGATAACCCTGACATTTTCGCCTTGAGCTTCAACGACCTGGTTACTTATGACCAGCGGCCTGCCTTCGAACAAATGATGAGCGGCCTGTCGCCCCTGGGCCCGTTTCAGATTACCGAACGCGACAGTCAAATGAATCTGATCTGTGCTGTCGCCAGACCCGAGTATGTGACAGTGCGCTACATCGCGCCCTTGTCCAGCAACCAACCGGCTGTTGGCTTCGACATCAATTCCGAACCAATTCGCCGAGCCGCCATAGAGCGAGCCAGAGCATCGAAAAGCATGGCGGTGACTGCGCCCATCCAGTTGGTGCAGGAGCAGAAAAAGCGGGTCGGTATTTTGGAACTCCTGCCCGTCACCAGCGCAGCTACGGTGGGTATCAGAAACCAGACACCCCGCCTGTTAGGCTTCGCTGTGGCGGTAGTCAAGATTGATGAGATGATCGAAATTGCAACCCTGAATCACATACCGGCCGGATTAGTGATTCAGTTGACCGATCCACAGGCATCCGATGGTCAAGACATACTCTATCGCTCTGATGCCAAGGACACCGTAAATACTCCATCTACACGGGCTGATCTCGTGAAAACTGAGTTGCGAATGGGCGACCGCGACTGGACGTTATCGATCTACACCACCGCAAGTTACCAACAGCGGCACCGTCCCTGGATGGCTTGGGTCGTGGGCGTGGTGGGGCTCATGTTCGCAGCGCTGCTACAGATCCTGATGCTCGGCATGACCGGCCGAACCGCAGTTATTCTGCGCAAGAACAAAGAAATCATGCTCAAGAATGAAGAGATTTTGCACAAGAACGAAGAAATTCAAGGCATGGCCAGAACACTCGAAGAGAAAGTAACTGCGCGAACAGCGCAGCTCTCGGCGGCTAACTCCCAACTCACAACAGAAATAATCGAGCGCAAAAACGCAGTTCGTGCCGCCGAGGAGGCCAACCGTATCAAGATTGAGTTCCTGGCTAACATGAGCCATGAGATCAGAACCCCCATGAACGGAGTCATCGGCATGACCGGATTGCTGCTGGATACAGAACTTGACGATGAGCAGCGTAACTACGCCGAAATAGTGCGCGCCAGCGGAGAATCTCTGCTCGGCCTGATCAACGACATTCTCGATTTCTCCAAAATTGAGGCTAAGAAACTCGAGATGGAGACGCAGGATTTTGATCTCTTGAGCCTGTTAGACGATTTTGCCGCCGTGATGACGGTACGGGCTCATGAGAAGGGGTTGGAGCTGCTCTGCACCGCCGACCTAAATGTACCAACGCTGCTGCGCGGTGACCCTGGTCGTCTGCGCCAGATACTTACCAACCTGGCAGGCAACGCCATCAAGTTCACCCATGTCGGCGAGGTGACGATCCGCATATCGATGATTGACGAGATGGAGGAGGAAAGCTGGGAACATGAGGAGGAAAGCTGGGAATTTGAAGAGGAAAGCTGGGAACGTGAAGAGGAAGAGCAGGAAACCGTCTTGCTGCGATTCTCTGTGCGCGACACTGGCATCGGCATCCCGGCGGACAAGGTATGCCTGCTCTTCGACAAGTTCAGCCAGGTGGACTCCTCGACCACACGGCAATACGGTGGTGCCGGGCTTGGCTTGGCCATCTCCAAACAACTGGCCGAGATGATGGGTGGACAGGTCGGCGTAAACAGCGAGGAATGCAAAGGCTCGGCGTTCTGGTTCACAGCGCGCTTTGAGAAGCAATCCGGGGGGGACCATGCGGGAAATTTCCCGCCCGCCGTCCTGCGCGACGTGCGTATCCTGATAGTTGACGATAGCGCCAACTATCGCAAATTTTTGAACACACTTCTGGAATCCTGGGGTATGCGCCCAATGGGTGTGCAAGACGGACCCGGTGCCCTCCAGACCCTCTACCAGGCGCTGACCGAAAACGACCCTTTTCGCATCGCTGTTATCGACATGCAGATGCCGGGCATGGACGGTGAGATACTGGGCCGAATCATCCAGTCGGACAAACGCCTGGCTGGCACCCGGATGATGATGCTGGCTTCCCTGGGGACGCGCGGCGGTGCCAGGCACTTCCAGGAGATTGGTTTTGCAGCATATTCAACCAAGCCGATACGGCGCCATGAACTGGAGACCATGCTGGCCATGATGCTTACGGAGCAAGGCGAAACGGTGCCACGGCTTATCGCCACGCACCACGCGAAATGATCCAAAATTGGGGACGGGTATTGATATATTGATTGACATGGTTTTATTCATCTGCTGTTCAAATTGATATACTACTGATGTCATGAAAAAAACGGAGAAAATAGACGATGACTGAGATCATGAAAGAGCCCATGAAGGAGCCCAGACCAACTCTGCTGGTGGTGGATGATGTAGTGACTAATATCGACATGCTCCTCGGAACCCTGAGCGAAGATTACGTCGTACGCGTCGCCACCGACGGAGCCGAAGCCCTTGACAGCATAAAAAAAGACAGGCCGGATATGATCCTCCTGGATGTGATGATGCCGGGTTTGGACGGCTTCGAGGTCTGTCGCCGCCTGAAGGATGATCCTACCACACGCAGCATCCCGGTCATCTTTATTACCGCCCTGCACGAGACAATGGACAAGGTTAGGGGGTTTTCCGTCGGCGGCGTTGATTACGTCACCAAGCCGTTCCAGCCCGAGGAGGTCCGCGCACGCGTGGATGCGCACCTTGAAATTCGCCGCCAGAAACTGGAACTCCGCCGCCAGAAATACGAACTGCAGCAGTCCTACGACAAACTCCGCGAGCTGGAGACGCAACGCGACAGTTTGGTACACATGATCGTCCACGACATGCGCTCGCCGCTGTTCGCCATCCTCGGTAATCTGGAAATGGCGGAAATGAGGCCTCTTCCGGAGGGTACGGCTATTTGCGTTGGTCGCGCCATGAGTGCTACCTACATGCTCATGGAGATGATCTCTACCCTCCTGGATGTTAGCAAGATGGAGGCGGGACAGATGACGCTGGAGTTTTCGGAGGTTTACATGAGGGATCTGGTGATGGAGACAATTCGGATGCTCGAACCCCTCCAATGCCAACGCAGGCTTACCCTAACAGCGCCTGAGGAAATGGAGGCAATCACGGCTGACACATGTCTGGTTCGGCGTATTCTTCAGAACCTCATCAGCAACGCGCTAAAGTTCACCGACAAGGATAAGGGTATCATTACTGTCTGCATTGAGATCGCGGCCAAGGACAAGATGCGCGTGTCGGTTGTGGATAACGGACGTGGAATCCCTCTGGAATATCGTGAGAAGGTATTTGAAAAATTCTGCCAGGTTGAGGCGCAGAAACAGGGTCAAGGCTACTCGACCGGTCTCGGCCTGACATTCTGCAAGCTGGCGGTTGAAGCCCATGGTGGCAGGATCGGATTGGCAAGCGAGGTGGGAATGGGGAGTACGTTCTGGTTTGAACTGCCGCGAACTCAAGCCTTCTCATGATGTTAAGAAAGTTACAACGGTGTCAACAAGATTTTATGGCTGTCCCTACCGGCAGGCATCCTGGGCCAGGCTACCGCATGGTTTTCCGATGGCGAAATCATGGAATGCGACTTAACCTTTGCTACGGCCTGCACCTGGAGCTATGCATCCACCTGCCCATCCTGGCAATACAATATTCAATCAGTCGGTACGCATGAGATGGAACATTGGCTGAATTTATGTGATTTATATGGCAACTACACGGGTTTTACCCAGGACACTGGATAGGAAGCCAGCATGAAGAGCCGGACATAAAACCAGGCCCTGAAACCAAACATGCCTGAAAAAGATGTTGATCTGTGATGAGATGTCCGCATCTATCTGACCTTTATTATGATTTCATCAGATGTTACGAGAGCGAATGAGCAGCATAGGCCGATCAATCTGTTGCAAGACACCTGCAGCCACGCTACCATAAAACACCCGCGACATGCCACTCCTGCCGTGGCTGGCCATTGCGATCAGGTCTGCGTTCTCTCGCTGTGCAACAGAAATAACGGTCTCCACTACTGGCCCCTGTTCCACGAATTTCCGGACATCAATGCCTTTTTCCCTGAATTCTCCCTGACGTCCGGACAGATAGGTGTTGATTTCCTCATATCTGCGGTTGAAGTCATTCAGACTTTCCTTGACCGTGTCTGTTAGCGCACCGGTCACATGAATGGATGGATTGACGATCTGTAGTGGTTCCATTACCTGGAGTAAAATCACTTTTGCCTTGTAATGGATGGCCAGATTTTCAACATGGGGAAGAATGTACTCGGCTCTGGTTGATCCGTCCAAGGGAACAAGTATGGTTTGGTACATGTTGGAATGACTCCTTTGCATCGAAAATGAAGAACTGAGTGTTTAAATTCAGGCCAAGCTTGAGTGTTTCTCTTGGCCTGAACGCATTACACTGCGAACGGACATAATCTGTACTTTCATTATGCTCCCTCCCCCAGCGGGGGTGGGTTGGGGTGGGGGTTCAAAATTGCAGATTATGACCGTTGACGGTATATGAATTAATACATGTCATCATCCATGTCGTCCATACCGGCTCCAGGAGCCGATTTGGCGGCTTTTTTAGGCTTTTCGGTGATCATGGCCTCGGTGGTCAGCATCATACCTGCAACGGAAGCTGCATTCTGAAGGGCGAATCGAACCACTTTGGTGGGATCGATCACACCGGCTACGATCAAATTTTCGTAAACTGATGTGTCGGCATTGAACCCGAAGTCATTTTCTCCTTCCAGAACTTTGTTGAGAACCACGGATCCTTCGAACCCGGCATTTTCGGCAATCTGACGCAGTGGTTCTTCCAGCGCGCGTTTAAGGATAGCAATGCCGTTCTTCTGTTCTCCCTTGACATCTAACCCATCAAGAGCTTTGATGCAGCGGACCAGCGCAACGCCACCGCCCGGAACAATGCCTTCTTCGACAGCCGCGCGGGTGGCGTTCAGGGCATCTTCCACACGCGCCTTCTTTTCTTTCATCTCGGTTTCAGTGGCGGCGCCGATGCGGATTAATGCAACGCCTCCAATCAATTTCGCCAGACGTTCCTGTAGTTTCTCCCTATCATAATCGGAAGTGGTTTCTTCAATTTGAGCGCGAATCTGACGAACCCTGCCTTCCATTGCCTTGCGGTCGCCGGCTCCGTCAATGATGGTAGTGTTGTCTTTGTCGATTTTGATGCTTTTGCATTTTCCCAGGTCTTTTAGTGTTACGTTTTCAAGCTTCATTCCCATATCTTCGGAAACCATGCGGGTACCCGTAAGAATGGCGATGTCTTCCAGCAGGGCTTTGCGGCGGTCTCCGAATCCGGGAGCTTTTACAGCAGCAACCTGAAGCGTGCCGCGAAGCTTGTTTAATACCAGAGCTGCAAGGGCCTCGCCTTCTACATCTTCTGCAATGATCAGAAGGTTTCTTCGGGCTCTGGCGGTTTCTTCCAGCAGCGGCACCATATCTTTCAAGCTGCTGATCTTTTTTTCATGAATCAGAATCAGCGGTTCCTCTAAAAGCACTTCCATTCTCTCACGGTTTGTCGCAAAGTGGGCGGAAATATACCCGCGGTCAAACTGCATGCCTTCGACCACATCCAGTGTGGTTTCCATGCCTTTGGCTTCTTCAACGGTAATCACCCCTTCTTTGCCCACTTTTTCCATGGCTTCGGAAATAATATTGCCTACCATTTCGTCGTTGTTGGCGGAAATGGTGCCGACTTGTGTGATTTCCAGTTTGTTCTTGGTGGGTTTGGAAATGGCTTTCAATTCCGTAATGATTGCTGCAACCCCGGCTTCAATGCCGCGTTTAATGGCCATGGGGTTTATACCGGCTGCAACCAGTTTTTGGCCCTCATTGTAAATGGCCTGCGCCAAAATTGTTGCGGTTGTGGTGCCGTCTCCTGCAACATCGCTGGTTTTGCTGGCAACCACCTTCACCATCTGAGCCCCCATGTTCTCGTATTTATTCGGCAGATCAATTTCCTTGGCAACGGTCACGCCGTCTTTGGTAACAGTAGGCGAACCAAAGGTTTTTGCCAGAACAACGTTTCTTCCCTTGGGTCCAAGGGTTACTTTGACTGCGTCTGCAAGTGCATTGACACCATTTAACATATGCTCTCTTGCTTCAGAGCCGTAACAAATCATTTTTGCGGGCATGGGTAACACTCTCCTATGTTTGTTTGAAGATCAGCACAAATTCGATCGTGATAAATAAATCTGTTATATTATGTGGTTATATAAATTTTTTATAATACTTTTCCTGAAATTTAATCATTTTGCTCCAACTGTCAAGACAGGCGGACTGGAAATCAGGGGCAGGAGACAGAATATAAACGATCATGGCATGGTCTATGCCGCCCCCATGAATGAAAATCACGAGAAGGCGGTGTGGGCGACCGGCCGGTCGCCCCTACTTG
>CAIMCT010000074.1 GCA_903839535.1 uncultured Desulfobacteraceae bacterium | reverse complement strand
GATGCAAAATGGTAATGTCAAAATGAATTGATTGATACAAAACATCATATATATAAGGAGGCGCCCCATGGAAAGACATATTCAAAGAAGTGATAGACAACAGATGGTCAATGAGAATGCAATTCTTGCAATGCAGATTCTGAAGAATCAGAGGAAATGCCTCCACATGTTGAGCGGCAATATTTCTTACGGGCTTTGCTCTCGTGGATATGGCTGCATCAGATGCCCTTTTGACCAGATGATGGAAGATGCCGGGCATCTACCGAATTAAATCAGATCAGTCGATCAATACGATTCTATTGATACAAGTTCTGGTGTTAATTGAATTAGCGCCAATAATTTTATAAGGAGGTTTTTCTATGGAAAAAAGTGTTCAGAAAAAAGATAAACAACCTATTGTTTTCTCGATGACAAATGATCTATGTGTTTGGAGCAGGGCTGGCGTGATCAAGTCAACGAAATGTGTGAACGCTTTTAACTGCTTGGGATGCGCAATGGATCAGCGAGTACTTACGAATTTTGAAGAAAAAAGAAAAGCTACCGGTACAACAGGCAGTGCAAACCCAAGAATGCAGCTTCTGATGAAACAGGGGAAATGTCGCCATATGTTAAGCGGTCGAGTTTCCTACGGACTTTGCTCTTATGGATATAACTGCGCCAATTGCGCATTCGACCAAATGATGGACGATAGTAGTTATCTGCCGAATTTACAGCCGCCTGTCATTGATATAGCTTCTGGTTTCAAAGTCGCACGCGATCATTATTATCACTTCGGTCATACTTGGGCCAGAGTGGAATATGGTGGTAAAGTACGAGTCGGTGTCGACGACTTCGCCCTTCGGCTACTTGGACCCCAGGATGAAATACAGATGCCAGGACTGGGATCAAAAGTCAGTCAAAACGACACACAAGCTGTTCTGAAGCGTAACGGAAATGAGGCGCCAACACTTAGCCCAGTAGATGGAACAGTTGTAGCCGTAAATCATAAGGTTCTGAAAAACACAAAGAGTTTTAACGAATATCCATACGGAGAAGGATGGTTGATGGTGATCGAGCCTTCTTCTCTTCGAAAAAACCTGAAGAACTTGTTTTTCGGTGATGAAAGCCAAAGCTGGGTTGATGACGAGTACTTGCGTCTTCAGAATCTTGTCGCCGATGCCTACGGGGAAGAAACGAAATATAGAATGGCTGCAACTGGTGGTGAGGCAATCTCTGATATATACAGTGAAGTACCAGAAGTCGGCTGGAATCGTTTGGTGAGTGAATTTCTTCATTCCGTATGAAGAATCAGAAGTCAGGAGACGAACAAGAGCCTCAATCGGCTGTTGCCAAATATCTCTTCTTTATACTGACAACGGCCATAATCTGTACTTTTGCCCCCAACTCTCCTCCGCTGAGGGTGGCAGTAGCTGTGTCTGGCAACATACTCAGGGCTCCACATTTTGCAGAGCCATTCGTCGTATTGTTGATAGGCCAGCTACTACCACATTCTCTTTATCTTTTTGAAGATATAATTGCAATAAAAATCCCATGCAATTTTATGTTTTTAACACATATGGGGGATCAAATCTCATTCTGATAAATCGCCTTCACCTCTCCCGGCTGGACACACAGATACTTCAGCGTTTGCCGTTGAGTACTGTGATTAAAGCATGTCATAAGCGTTGGCAGATCCGAATTAAAAGTGACTCGTTGGTGATACCCCCAGGTTTTCCGCAGACTATGTGATCCGTAATTGCCCGTCAAATTGATTTGCCGGCACCACCCCTTCACCAGGTCAGATGCCCGGAGATTTGTATTCACCCCGATGATAAACAGAGCATAGTCCCGTAAATTGTTCTTCAGGAGCTTTTTGATGGACTTGATGTCCTTCAGATTTTTGATGGGATCAACTTTGATCTGACTGTTTTTTACTGGATGATTTGGATTTGGCATATTCCTCCCCCGCTCTTAATGTTAATTTTTAATCATGTGAACACTAAAACATAACGTTAAAAAATGCAACCAAAAATCCAATATCGGTAAAAACAGCACTAACTATCTGATATGATTATACTTAATTGATTTTGTCGAATGTTAACTTAAATACTAAAGTTAACATTCAGATTGCTTTTGCTTGGACGGAAAGTGGGAGGCTGAAATGAAAGTTTGATGGCAAAATCAAAACACCAGCCGATAAGGGAATGCAACCTTAAAGGCTGGTGTCTGATTATCTGCTCTCAAGAAAAACCTGCCTCCCCGCAAGGAGGGTGAAACACGGGGCAAGTCCTGGTAACAAGACTGCTAATTTGATACCGCCATTATCACAGGATTGGACCCAGTGAGTTGATACCAACTGCTTCCATCCCACTTATAGAGGCCAAGTGTTCCAAAATCCGCATAGAGCGTTGAACCCGAGGCCACCATGTTTTCAGGATTGGCGGGTGTGAGTTGGCTCCATGTGCTACCATCCCATTTGTAGAGACCATAAGATGCCCCGAAGTTCACATAGAGTGTTGCACCGGATGTTACCATGTTTTCAGGGTTGACCGATGTGAGCTGAGTCCATGCAGTGCCATCGAATTTCTGGAGACCATAAGATGTTCCGAAGTCCACATAGAGCGTTGAACCAGAGATCACCATGTATCCAGGATTAACCGATGTGAGTTGGCTCCATGAAGTACCGTCCCATTTATAGAGACCTAACGCTCCAAAATCCCCGTAGAGCATTGAACCGGAGACCACCATATTTTCAGGATTGGACGGTGTGAGTTGAGTCCATGATGTACCATCGAATTTATAGAGACCATAAGATGCTCCGAAGTCAACATATAGCGTTGAACCAGAGACCACCATGTTCTCAGGATTTGCAGATGTGATTTGGCTCCATGCGCTACCATCCCACTTATAGAGACCATAAGACGCTCCAAAGTCCACATATAGCGTTGAACCAGAAGCCACCATGTTTTCAGGATTGGCAGATGTGAGTTGGTTCCATGCTGTACCATCCCATTTATAGAGACCATAAGATGTTCCAAAACCAGCGTATAGCGTTGAACCGGAATAAATCATATTCTCAGGATTGGTAGAGCTAATTTGCGACCACGATGCAGTACCTGAATTGTATATATAGAGACCTGAACCGACAAAACTCGCTGCTAATGATTCTGTTCCTGCTCCTGCCTGTGTTACGGTCACATCTTGAGGGCTGCCGGTTGCACCAGTTGCCGTTACCCTGATGGTAGCAGTCCGGGCTAAGGCGCTGGCGTTCGCCGTGAAACTGCAATTGATTGTTCCGGTATCCGTCCCGCTGGCTCCCGATGTGATCGAAAGCCAAGTACCGCCAGATGTTACTGCGGCTGTCCATGGCATGGTTCCGGTTCCGGTATTGGAGACGCTGAATGTGGTGGTGCCCGCGTCTTTTGAAACAGAGCGGCTGACTGGGCTCACGGTTGGAGTGGGAGTAACACTGTTGCTCGTGCTCACATAAATATTGCCGTACTGTACCCACACTACAGTGGCATTTCCATTTTTATCAATCACAAGACCCTGGGGGGGACCAGCGTCGCCCTTTGTTGAATTGACAAAGGATGATGCATTCCAACAATACGGCACGGCACCCCAGCCTGTCCCAACCAGATACCGATTTGCGAGGATGTTATAGGAATTGCACGAGAATTTCCCCCAGACTGCGATGGCATTTCCATTTTGATCGAATGCAATATGTTCCGAGTAATCTTGCCCGGCTGGATCAACCATGACAGTAGTGCCCCAGCCGGTCCCAGCTTCATACCGATTAGCATAGACCACACCCCCATACTGATTCCACACGGCAATGGCATTTCCATTCCTGTCAATCGCAAGCCGAACACCTTCGTCATAGCTCGTTGTGCCTGGATCGGCTATGCCTACGGCAATCCCCCATCCTGTTCCGGCTACATATCGATTGGTATAGATTCCTGGTTTGCCGTAGTGATACCAAACTACGATGGCGTTTCCATTTGGGTCAAACGCTATCTGGGGACCCCAACTGTTATTCAGTTCGGCGATTGTAGTGGGTTCGATAGCCACAGGCGTTTCCCATCCTGTTCCAAATGCGTACCTAACAGCTTTGATGCCTTTGCCAGAGTAATCTTGACTCCACACGACGATGGCATTTCCAGTCGAGTCCAATGCAACCTGCGGACCATATGCTGTCTGCACATTCTCAGTCGATAGGTTGGTGACACCACCCCAACCTGTTCCAACCACATAGCGATTAGCCCGGACACTGTTGTGATTCCAGGACCAGTCATACACAGACCAGACCACCACGGCATTTCCATTTGGATCCACTCCGATTTGAAGATCGCCATTGGCCGTGACGTCAGTTCTTGAGGTATTTTCATAAACAGTGGCAGCAGTGCCCCAACCTGTTCCGAGCACATAGCGATTTGCATGGATACCGTAGAGGGCACCATTAACTGTCTTCCATGCCTGCCGCCACACCGCTATAAAATTTCCGTTCGAGTCGGCGGCGATCTGGGGGCTATCCGCAGGCATGTCGCTTGTTTCTAAAAGGGTGGCAGTCCCCCAGCCTGATCCCACCGCATAACGGTTTGCATAAATGCTCGAAGTAATACCATCCGACTGCACCCACATCGCCATAACGTTGCCGCTGGGATCGACTGCAATTCGGGGTGAAGAAGAGGTCCCAGAGCCTGTCTCAATCAAGACAGCAGGTGTCCAGGTCAAAGTCGTTGCAGATGATGCTATAACCGACAGCATCATTGTCTGAATACATACAAGGATGAGAACGATTGACTTCTTCATGTTTGAGCTCCTTAATTTCTTGCTGTTAAAAAAAACCGTCACTTCATACGAATTTCAGGAATAGAATAAATGCTATGACAAAAAGTCACTAGATGGGTTGATTTTTTGGGGAGCGGCCCAATACCGTTCGGCATGATAATTGCCCTTATTTAAATTGGGAAAGTTCCAAAGCAGTGTTTGCATCGAAGGGTTTTAATAACCACCTTCTTAGAACAGTTAACCAATGAATACCAATTTTCCAATACTTTACCCCGTCACATTATCCAGTACTGTCAAACCCCACATATTGGTGTAGGATGGTGTATTGATGCTGTAATTGGCATCCTGACCGTAAAATGCCTAGACCAGATGAAGGACAAGGAATCACGCCACTGACACTATAACACTTGCTCTGACCCGTGTCTGGAACTGGTGCTGCAAAAGCAACTGAAGTAACCATCAGAAAAATAATAAAACCGAACGCACATACCAATGTCTTTTTCATGGTGTTTTTCCCTTTTTTGATGCCTGTAAAGTTATATAGGTACTCTGAGAACCGGCAAAATAGATTATCTTACTTTGTAGAATAAAGTATCAGATGTTATTTTTATCATTCCATATTTGGTTAGATAAATCAAAAAAATAAATTAATCTATCGCCCCGGCACTGGAATATTTTCCAGCACCAGGTATGCGATATGTTTGCAAGAGTGTTATTATTTGTTCCCCAAAATCTCATCCAGAAAAGGGGATTGCTTTACTGGTCTGCCCATACGAATTGCTGCATGAGACAGGTACAATAGTTTCATCGCTCTGGAAATCCCCACGAATGCGATCCTTCGTTCTTCTTCAATGTCTCCACAGGCATTGGGCATCACCCCGTCCACAAACCCGATACAAAATACGACAGGGAACTCCAGCCCCTTTGACTTATGGATCGTCATCAGAGACACGCCAGCTTTATCATTTCTCGCTTGATCTCTGAATGAATCAGTGTAATTGAGAAATGTCGGAATGTCTTTGTACTTCGATGCTGCAATCCGAAGTTCGTTCAGGTTGGCGATCAGGTTATCATCCGGACTTGGAATGTCATCCTCTGAGATCCACCGGTCATAATCAAGTGTTTCCCGCAACATCATGACCATTTCAGCCGGTTTAGTGGTTTCTATCTTTTGCATAAGAGAGTCAATCAGCTTGATAAACTCCCGGATATTATGCTTCAGATATGGAACAACGACCGGCTTCCTTTTTAACGATTCGTATAGGTGTGTTAAGATGCGAATATTGTAACGCCCTTTTTAACTCAAAGACAAAATACTGTAACGCTCCATACCCCGCCCCCAATCTTTTAAAATATAACCCGCATATCCCGCCGTCCCCGCTATTTTTCATATTTTACAGAATCACGAATCTACCCTGCGATTTGAAAGCAGGGGTAACCAATGGTATCTGAGGGAGTTCCAAACAGGAAAAGCCCAAAACCACCATTTCTGGCTTTTAAGATAAATTTTTCGGTGTGAGTTCGGAAGCTCAGCTGCGATGGTTTTCATTTTACCGTGTCATCCGG
>CAIMCT010000073.1 GCA_903839535.1 uncultured Desulfobacteraceae bacterium | reverse complement strand
ACTTTCCATAAATTCCCTCTCTCAGCGGGGGAGGGTGGGGGTGGGGACTCAAAAACGTAAAATTATGCCAGCTCGCAGTATATATGCTTCAAGATAATGATTTTGGGAAGGCAGCTTGGGGGACTTCATATCACCGACGTAAACCGCCTGGCGAAATCGTAGTTTTTCATGGAGCAATTTTTAATCAAAATGTTGACTGGTGTCAAGAAAGATAACCTTGGGAAATAAAGTCTCAGGAGTTCAAGCGGAAGACTGATGGTTTTCATGTAAAATATCCTTGACCTGAACAGCCATTTTCCTTAAATGATAATGTAGTTGAAAAATCAGAATTCAAAACCCATAAAAGCGAGACAAGAATGATTCAAATTACCCTTCCAGATGGAAGCTGTAAAACTTTTGAAGCCCCCCCTTCAGGAACAGACATTGCCATGAGCATCTCCGAGGGGCTGGCCAGAAATTGCGTGGCCGTGGAAATCGACGGCCAGTTGGTTGATCTCAGCACAAAGATTGAAACAGATGCCTCCATTCGATTGATTACCACCCAGGACCCGCAAGCACTGTCCATTTTAAGACATAGCTCGGCTCATGTCATGGCTCAGGCCATTCTGCATGTGTTTCATGGTGCGAAACTGACCATCGGTCCCGTGGTTGAAGATGGATTTTATTATGACATAGACATGGGGCCAGTATCGGAAGCTGATTTCCCAAAGATTGAGGCGGAGATTCAGCGTATCGTTCATGCCAGAATTCCGTTCCAACGCCGCGAAGTCTCCAAAGCCGAAGCCTTGGCCGTTTATCAGAATGAACCGTACAAGCTGGAGATGATCAGGGATCTAACGGATGGGACCATTTCCCTGTACGAGCAGGGGGATTTTACGGACCTCTGCCGAGGACCGCATCTTCCCCACACCGGCTTTGTCAAGGCCATCAAACTCATGAAGGTATCAGGGGCCTACTGGCGGGCGGATCAATCCAAGGCTCAACTTCAGCGGATATATGGGACAGCTTTTTTTGACAAAAAAGAGCTTAAAGCCCATCTTCAGTTCATCGAAGAGGCCAAGAAACGAAATCATCGAAAGATCGGCGCAGCGCTGGATCTGTTCAGCTTTCATGATGAGGCGCCTGGAATGCCTTTTTTTCACGCCAGGGGAATGGTTATCTGGAACGCTCTTCTGGAATATTGGCGCACGGAGCACCGGGTGGCCGGTTATGTTGAGACCAAAACACCGATCATGCTGAACCGTGGATTATGGGAGCGCAGCGGTCACTGGGAAAACTATCGTGAGAACATGTACACCAGCCAGGTGGATGAGATCGAATACGCCATCAAGCCCATGAATTGTCCGGGAGGAATGCTCCTTTACGGGCTAAAACCCCATTCTTACAAGGATCTCCCCATACGCGCCGCAGAAATAGGACTCGTACATCGGCACGAGCTGAGCGGTGTGCTTTCGGGTCTTTTCCGGGTTCGGGCGTTTCACCAGGACGATGCTCATATTTTTATGACACCAGATCAGATTGAATCGGAAATCCTTGGGGTTCTGCAGTTGGTTGAAAGAATTTATCATACCTTCGGTCTGAGTTTTCATCTCGAACTCTCTACCCGGCCGGCAAAGTCCATTGGAGCAGATGAACAATGGGAAGAGGCGACCAATGGATTGAAATCCGCGCTGAACACGTACGGAAAAGCGTATAAAATCAATGAGGGAGACGGTGCATTTTACGGCCCCAAGATTGACATTCATATCAAGGATGCCCTGGGTCGCACCTGGCAGTGCGGAACCATTCAACTGGATATGGCGCTGCCGGAACGGTTCAATCTGACATATACCGGGAAAGATAACGAAAAACACCGGCCCATCATGATACATCGGGTGATTTACGGTTCTATCGAGCGGTTTTTCGGGATTCTCGTCGAGCATTTTGCAGGGAAATTTCCCTTGTGGTTGGCGCCGGTTCAGGTAGCGATGCTTCCCATCAATGATGAGCTGATTTCCCATGCCGAAGCGGTCAGAGACATGCTTGAGAAACACGGCATAAGGGTTGAAATTGATGACCGAACCGAGAGTCTGAACAAGAAAATTCGTGAAGCCCAGATCAACCATATTCCGATAATTTTGACAATTGGCGCCAAAGAAAAAGAAACGGGAACTCTTTCCGTAAGAACCCTGGATGGAACCGTTCGATATGGAATGCTTCCGGAAATTCTTCTTGAAAAACTGCTTTCGGCGATTCATGAAAGACAGATTATCCAGTCGATGGATTGATAATAATTTTTTTTACCGTGAAAATACTTTTAAACCACGAAATACACTAAACAAGTAAGGGCGACCGGCCGGTCGCCCCTACCGGCCTTTGCGTGAGAAACAGTTTTCATTCTTGGAAGCGGCATAGACCATGCCATGGTCGTTTAATTGGCGGTGTCAATCCTGCTGAATTTTACACCAGGGCTGCGGCACAATAATCATCGCAGGATATTCTCCCGGAATTTATGCTCTATCACCAGAGAGATGTGATGATCGGGCATCAAAGGGTCACCCTTGACATCAATGCGCCGGATATGGAACCTGTTTTTTAGATAATCAATGTTTTCATTTTTCAGTCCCCTCATAGTCGAAATACGTTTCGGGTTAACACAAAGGGTTACCGCCTCCAGAGCGCTGCTGCTGGCCTTCAGAAGTTCAATGACTCGGTCTCGATATATTTCCGCCATCACTAGGTGTCCAAAGGCCGGGTGAAACGGTCCTGCCAGAAAAATGGATCCTTTTTGCGTATCAGTTGTGGCCTGAAGCCCCATTCGGATGACCGCAATGTTGCTTTCCTGAAACATCAGATAAAGTATCTTCACCAGGGAAACTCCGGCTGAAAGGGATAATGGGGTATATTGTCCCATGCGGTACCAATTAGCCAACGGGCTGTGTTCCAGAACAACCGCTGGATAAATCCGAACAAAATCCGGACTTAGAGCAGCAATTCTCTGACCTGTCGAAATTGTGCCTGCATCATCATCACCAGGTAGTCCCACCATCATTTGTATTCCCACTTCATAGCCAGCAGCTTTCGCCAATTGAGCAGCACAGACCGTATGCCCCGCCGTATGCCCCCGTCTGCAGATAGCCAAAACCGCATCGTTCATGGACTGCGCACCAATCTCAATCGTCGATACAGGAAATCCATGCAGGATTGCCAGCCGGTCTTTCGTAATGGTATCCGGTCGAGTCGAAAACCTGATACCATCTACAATTCCATCCTGGACAAACTGGGTGGCGACATTCAGAAGCCTGATTATTTCACGGTGATCAATGCCCAAAAAATTCCCGCCGTAAAAAGCGATCTGCATGGGTTTCCGGTTTGGTGTCAGATATTTGAGATACGAACGAATGGAGGCTTCAATTTGCGCAGTGGACGGCGCATGGACTTCGGATTGGGTGATTGCCTTCTGATTGCAGAAAACACATTGATGGGGGCAACCGGCATGTGGAATAAATACCGGAATGATAAAAGGTTTTACATGGTCCTCAACTGGAGGCATGCTTGGTGAAGATATCGAAGGCTTTTCGGGCCGCATCCTGCTCCGCATTTTTTTTGCTTTTACCAAACCCCTTTGCCTGAATATCTCCACAAGTCAGTTGGACGATAAACATCTTATCATGATCCGGACCGGTTTCGGCGGTAACGGTATAATTCGGCATGGGCCCCTGGGTACTCTGAATCAATTCCTGGAACTTGCTTTTAAAGTCCTGAACCGAAACTGAAGGCGCATTCGCCTCCATCAGGGGCTTCATATAGCAGGAAACAATCTGAAACACGCAAGAATAGCCGCCATCCAGATAAACGGCAGCCATCAGTGCTTCGAAGGTGTTGGCCAGTATGGACGGCTTTTTGCTGCCGTTGGACAGGCTTTCACCCTTTCCAAGCTGAACATATTCTCCAAGGCCGAGTTCACCGGCAATATTGGACAACTGAAACTCATTAACCAGATGCGCCCGCATCCGGGACAAGTGGCCTTCGTTAAAATCAGGATAATACATCATCAGCAAATGGCTGGTGATCAGGTTCACCACGGCATCGCCAAGGAATTCCAGACGCTCGTTATCCGGCAGCCCTTTTGTCTGCATTTCATTGACATAAGAGCTATGCCTAAGGCTCTCTTCAAGAAGCGCTGGATCAGTAAAAGAATAACCGAGTTTTTTTTCCAATTCTGACGGACTGGGGTGGAACATAACAGATCAAACCATCGTATGTTGACGTTTCAAAAGCAGATCATAGACAGAATACGGGATGAAAAAATCCCCTTTCCCGTATCCCAGTTGGATACCAGGCTTGAGAGCGCCATGAAAATCGGTTCCGCCGGTGATCGCCAGATCATGGCTTCGGGCAAGCTGAGAATAAAATTCAACATAAGCTGAAGAATGTTCAGGATAATACACTTCAATCCCCTGCAACCCCATTTCCTTCAGGTTTGCCACAAGGGATTCCAAGCGGGAATTATCCTGAATTCCAAGAAGAAATGGATGGGCCAAGACTGGTGCGCCACCGGCTGCTATTATCATTTCAATCGCTTCTTGACAGTTCAGCCGGTATTTGTCCATATATGCAGGCTTGTTGAATCCCAGATAGCGGTCAAAAGCTTCATTAATTGTCTGCACAAAGCCTTTTTTTATCATCAACTGCGCAATATGCGGCCTGCCGATTTGAGATTCTCCAGATGCCTGAATCACTTCCTCAATTGTAATGTCCATCCCCATTGCATTCAGACAGTTGATGATGAACGGGTTGCGGTTTTCTCTGGCCTGTTGGAGGATTTCCAGTGTTTGGTTCAGCTCCGGATCATTCAACCGGATGCCGTAGCCCAGAATATGAAAACTCCCTGCAACCGGGTGCAAAGCCGGAGGAATGGTACTGATTTCAATACCAGTAAGTACACGAACATTCGATGAAGCTGCAGCTTCAAGCAGGCATTTGGAGCCTTTCAAGGTGTCATGATCTGTAATCGAAATCGCCCCGAGTTCAAGTTTTTCGGCCAGTCGAAGAATTTCAACAGGAGACAGCGTTCCGTCGGATGCGGTTGAATGAATGTGCAGGTCGATGCCTGCCTGCTTACAGTCCAAGGGCTTTTTCCAAATTTTCCTCCTTGGTTTTACAGTCAATGCACTGAGTTGTTACTGGTCTTGCTTTCAGACGATCATAAGAAATATCTTCCCCGCATGATTCGCAGATACCGAAGGTATCTGTTTCAATCCGCGCCAAAGCTTTCTTAACTTTAAGAATGAGCTTGCTCTCCCTATCCCGAATTCGCAGCATAAAATTGCGGTCTGACTCCAGCGATGCTCTGTCTGTAGGATCGGGAAAATTCTCTTTGGGAGAGTTCATTCCGGATACGGTTTCATCTGCTTGACTGAGCAGTTCTTCGAGCAGATTGTTCAACTGTACCTTAAAAAAATCAACGTCTTTTTTTTTCATAATCGAACCTATCGGCATCCTGTCGCTGGATCAGCGTATTTAAGAATATTTGTCTAAGTTTCAATCCACGCCCCTGTGCGGGGGGCGACAAATCACTGCAGCACATGGAAAACAATACTATTGAATCCGATAGTATAACAAAAATGGTATTCTCTGTAAAGGAGAAAATGACTTGGCGTTTCATGGATATCCCGCCAAAAAATCAGCTCTGGGATAACACAATATCCTTTGCATTTTCAAAGGCTTCTTCGGCAATTTCCCAATGTTTAAAAATGAGACTGTTGGGCCTCTCGGACTCAATGGCTTTCTTGATTTTCTGCAATTCAAACAAAGCCTTGTTTCTGACATCATCTCTGGCATGGACATTTTCCAGTGATCCAGAAACTGTTTCAATCATCCGATCTATTTGCAATAGCATGTCGCGCTGTAGCAAGGTGAATCTCTCACCCCGAACTCGGTCATGAACCGGTTCAATCCTGGCAATCAGGTCATCCATGCAAATCAGGTCATCCCATGGATTCTGTTTCTCCAGGATATGGCGCAATCTTGAGAGAGCGGCGGCAGCTTCAGGATCATCTTCAATTTCGGACTGGAACTCGATGAACTGCTTGATCGATCTCCGCCAAAATTCCCAGCGGTCAATCCAGTTTTCGTAGAAATCTTTCAATTGGATAAATGTATGGGAAAATGACGACAAGGCTGATTCCATATCGCGGACAGCACAGATTTTTTCGTAAGGATCGGATTTGGCCAACCACACCTGTATAAAAAAAAGGCAGGAGCGGATGTCCGTTGCTCCGGGGTATTTTCCGGTTTCAGCCAGGCTGCTGAAACCGGCAAGCAAGGATTTCCATTGTTTAAAACAAACACCAAGGAAATTGACCAGATCATCTTGATCCGAAGGGCAGTCCATACCAAATATCTTCTGACAGTTATCGACAATAGCCTCCATTTCGCAGGATGCCAGACGATTTCGAGGTATGACCTGAATCAGATCCCATTGATCGGGTGCTTCCAGAAAGACGCTGGAATGATGATACAGGGAAGTGTCGCCATTCACCACACAGAAAATCATTCGATCGGAAAAAAGGCTGCTTATGGTTCTGGCGATTCTTGCCCCGGACCATGCATCGGACTGCTCTGAAAACCCGGAGAACACCTCCGAGAGTGAAACCGGCAGCTTGGCGGATGATCTGTCGTCCAAAAAGGCCATTACCCGTTTGAGATCGCCAGGGTCTGTTTTGTTAAACCCCAGCGGAAGCTGAAGGTGCCGGGAGGAAACTTTGTCGTCATTTGTCATTTTCATGATTGGTCTTGCCAGGAATAAATTGTCTTGATATAGCCTTCCAGAAATCATACTTTGGAGCCATTCTGGGATCGCCGCACCCTAAGTACGGCAATTATACTGCAAACGGGCATAATCTGCACTTTCCTTATGCTCCCTCTCCCAGCGGGGGAGGGTTGGGGTGGGGGTCCAAAAGTGCAGATTGTGACAGTTGGCAGTATATCGACGCTCTTGTGGCGGCTAAAACAAGAGCCGCACTGGGGTGCGGCGATCCCAGAGGCGGTTTGCCGCTCATATTTATCCGGTCTCAAGTATAGATATCGAAGATCATTTTTTAAAAAACTAACATATCCTGCGGGATTCTTCAAGTTTTCCAGAACATGGATTGTTTCAGAAAAGGGGATGATACTCACAGTGGAAGGCCATCATCTGATACTCGGAGAACTGGTGGATGCAGTTACCGGCCGGATACTCCCGGACACCCATGACGAAAGGTACCGCCAGAAACTGGCCAAGCTTCTGATGGACACCAAAGGGTATTCCCGAACGGATATTCAGAGCGGGTGCAGCCTTCAGGTCAAGGCAGGGGACAACTGCGCCATAGTGAAAGTGGATATGGCGGTAGCCGTTGCCGATAGAATCTGTATGATCATCAAATACGGTCCCGGTTCGCTGGTCACCCGGCATCGCCCGGCCCTGGCGGCATCACGGCTACTTGCTCCTTATCAGATTCCCGTTGTCGTGGTCACCAACGGCGAAGATGCCGATATCCTGGATGGTCACACCGGGGAGGTGATCGGCAATGGCATGGAGAGCATCCCGGCCAGACCGGAGCTTGTCGCACGTTGTGCCGCCTTTCCGTTTGCGCCCATTGCAGAAGCCCGCGCCGAAATCGAAAGCCGCATCGTATATGCTTACGAAGTTGACGGCGCCTGCCCCTGCGATGATTCCATCTGCATCTTGCCTTTAACCACAGTCACTTAAAGCAGGGACACGGCTCCGGCCCTGTGACAGGCTACCTGATGATTTTTTTCGTCGGCGCCGGCTACGGAACGCAGTTGAGGGAATGCTGTTTTACATATCGCCATCGCGAATGGGCAGCGGGGATGGAAATGACACCCCGAAGGGGGATTGGCTGGAGAAGGAACATCTCCTGGAAGCAGGAATCTTTTCCTTTTTCGGGAAGGATCAGGAATCGGTATGGCAGATATCAGGGCCTGGGTGTAGGGATGCAACGGAGCAGCGTATAACTCTTCAGAATCAGCATATTCCACAATTCTTCCCAGATACATTACGGCAATGTCATCTGAAATGTGTTTCACAACCGCCAGGTTATGCGCAATGAACAGGTAGGAGATATTCAATTCCCGTTGTAGCTCTATCAACAGATTGACAATCTGGGATTGAATGGAGACATCCAGAGCTGAAACCGGCTCATCACAGACGATGAGTTTGGGATTTAAGGCAATGGCCCGTGCGATCCCAATACGCTGCCGCTGGCCTCCGCTGAACTCATGCGCAAAACGCGAGACCGCCGTTTCCGACATTCCAACACGATTCAGCAGGTTTTTTACATGATCCTTTCGATCATCGGAAGAGCCAACCTTGTGAATCTGGTACGGTTCTTCAAGAATATCACCGATGGTCTGTCTGGCATCCAGGGATTCGAAAGGATCCTGAAAAATGATCTGCATGTTTCTGCGGATATCTCTCAACCTGCTTTGCGACAGCGCCATCAGATCGTGTCCCATGAAATTGATTGCTCCGCTGTCTGGCTCAATCAAGCGCAGAATGGCTCTGCCCACTGTTGTTTTTCCGCAGCCCGATTCCCCGACAAGCCCGAGGGTTTTCCCTTCCTGAATTGTCAGGAAGATGTCGTCCACTGCATAGACATATCCTGTTTTTCTTCTGAATATGCCGCCAAGAATCGGAAAATACTTCTTTAAATGACGGACCTCAAGTAAATTCTTAGACATGGTGAACAGATATCAGGCCTTTCTGCAATAGGGTTTTATCAGCGTAAAATAAGCGTTCAGACCCCTCCCCCCAGCGGAGGGAGGCTGGGAGGGGGGAAATGCTGTTATGCCAACCAGTTGCCCTCACGCCCTCACGCTTTTCAGTCGCTGATCCAGAAGCGAAAGGCGATTTCCTGGTTTATCGTTCTTGATGGCCGTATCCAAGGCCTGTCGGGTTCCAACGATAATGACCAGTTTTTTTCCTCGCGTTATGGCTGTATATAAGAGATTTCGCTGAAGCAGCGGATGGTGTTGAGGCATCATCGGAATCACCACTGCTGGATATTCGGACCCCTGGGATTTATGGACGGAAATGGCATAAGCCAAAATCAGGTCATCAAGCTCTTCGCTTTCATAATCCACCAGCCTCTCGTCATAATTCACCGAAAGCCGTCTTTGTGATAATTTTGGAAATTGATCAATTCCTGAAATGATACCGATGTCCCCGTTAAACACTTCCTTGGTGTAGTTGTTTTTCAGATGCATGACCTTGTCTCCCAGTCTGAACTGAATTCCAGCCGCCAAGGGGGAAGATTGGGGATTCAATGCTTCCTGAAGCACCTGGTTAAGTTGAATTGTTCCTACCGTCCCCTTGTGCATTGGGCTAAGCACTTGAATATCCCTGACCGGGTCTAATCCGAAACGCTCCGGGATTTTTCGGCTGCATAACTCAACAATCGTCTTCAGAACCGTTTCAGGCTGGTATTGTTCAATAAAATAAAATTCCGAAAGCCCTTCCGAATGTCGGTTCTTGTCCAGATTTGGAAGCTTACCCTCCCTGACCCGGTGGGCGTTTACGATAATAGGGCTCTTTTCAGCCTGGCGGAATATCTCCTTCAGTTCGAATGTCCGGATGACCCCTGATTGAATCAGATCCGAAAGGATGTTTCCTGGTCCAACTGACGGAAGCTGAAACACATCCCCGACCAGGATCAGGGTGGCGGTCACAGGAACAGCCTTTAGCAGATGAAACATAAGCTGAGCATCCACCATTGAGGCTTCATCCACTATCATCACATCAACATTTAGAGGATCGTCTTCATCTTTTTCAAAATTATTCTGCTCAAGATTATATCCCAGAAGCTTATGCAGGGTTGAGGCTTTTTTCCGGGCAACCTCGGAAAGACGTCTGGCTGCGCGACCTGTCGGTGCGGACAGGATGGTTTTATGCTGCAGACGATCGCATATAGCGGCTATGGAACGGATCAGGGTGGTCTTTCCGGTTCCAGGCCCACCGGTAATGATGGCAATGTGATGCAGGAGAATCTCTTCCAGCACGGACTGCTGCTCTGAGGAAAGCTGAATGGCCAGACGCGCCAGAATTTCCCGGGTCATCTGCTCCTGATTGATATCCGGGGGTTTCACCGGAACCGTTAAAAACGCCTTGATCCGCTGGGCGATACCGGTTTCCGCCCGATGAAGGGCCGAAAGATAGAGCGCCAGATATCTACCCTGATCGCTATCTTGTTCACCATCTTGATCTTCCATCGCTTCCTGCACCACCTGACCTTCATCAGAGAGCTCAAGCATGGCCGCGGATGCCGATTCAGAGTCAATATCAAACAGTTTGGCGCATTTACGCCGAGCTTCATGACCCGTCATGAACATGTGGCCATCACCTGCCGCCTGTTCCAGAAGATGCAGAATACACGCCCGAATTCTCTGCGGATCATCGGAAAGCGCGCCCTGTTGCTGCGCAATCCGGTCGGCGATATAAAAACCCATTCCTGGAAGATCACAGGCGATCTGGTAAGGATGATCCTTGAGGATATCGACGGCTGCCACGCCATATTGTTTGAAAATACGGCCGCTGTAAGCCAGTGAAATGCCATGTTTCTGGAGAAAAATCATCAGACAGCGAATTGCATGATGCGATTGCCATGATTCTGCAATCTGTTTTGCGATGGCTTTGCCAATACCCTTGACATCTATCAGTTTTTCAGGCTCGGATTCAATAACTACAAGGGTCTGATCCCCAAAATGGCGGATTAACCGGGAAATGGTTTTGGCACCCAATCCCTTGATCACACCGGACTTCAGATATTTTCGGATGCCGTCAACCGTTGCTGGCAGCAGAACTTCAAATCGGATGATTTTGAGCTGCTGCCCGTAGCGAATATGAGTTTCCCAGGTACCGTCCAGCTTCAGAAATTCTCCGGCTGTGGGCGCTGGCATGAACCCGACAACCGTAATCGCGTTTTGGGCACCTTTGGGACAAAATTTTGCAATGGTATAATGGTTTTCCGGATTGTAAAATGTAATGCGATCCAGACAACCTTCCAGATCGGTCAGGGACCCTTGGGGGGTCAGGCACGATATCTTTTGGCCTGATTGAATTGAAGATAATCTTTTAATTGGCAATTATCTAACCCCCCGATCATTCATGAAATGATCCATCTGGCGGCTTCAAGCAAATCAGCCACAACCGCATCTGGATAGACGCTGTCCATGGCCAGAGTATCCTGAGCCGTAATGCTCCCAGTTGGATCATTGGCGGTCTGAACCAGAATCGTTTTGCCGCAGCCGGCAGCTTTTCCGCACAGAATATCTTTGGCTCTGTCGCCCACCATAATGGCAGCGGAGAGATCAATGGCATATTTTTCATAAGCCTGCTGAATCAGTCCGGGTTTGGGTTTACGGCAGGAACAGCCTTCTTCAGGTGTGTGTGGGCAGAAAAAAATATCGGTGATTTTGCCGCCACGGGATGCCACTGTTGATTTAAGCCGCTGGTGCATATCCTCCAATACTTCGGGCGCTATCCACTTGCGGTGGATGATGGACTGGTTGGTAATCACAATAAGTGTGTAGCCTTTCCGGGTAAGGATTGTCAAGGCTTCGAGACTGTTTGGAAGGAAGATAAACTCCTCCCAGCACTTGATGTAATCCGAAGAATCCCGATTGATGACCCCATCTCTGTCCAGAAAAACAACTTGCTTCAGCAACACGCCTCCATTACGAATTACGAATGATTATATATGTAATCCGTGGTTCTTATAGCCGCTTTTGAAGGCGTGCGACCGATTCGATGTGAAACGTATGGGGGAACATATCCACAGGTTGCGCTTCGATAACCTGATATGCGTCTTTCATCAACCCCAGATCCCTGGCCAGTGTTGCAGGATTGCAAGATACATAGATGATCCGCTCGGGCAGTATATCCAGAACCTGCTTCACGACACTTTTGTGCATGCCGTCGCGCGGAGGGTCGATAATCATGACATCAGGTACAATCGTGACCTCGGACAGACGATCCTTGATATCTCCCCGGTAAAACGTGCAGTTTGAGACACCGTTTTTCAGGCAGTTTTTTTCCGCATTGGATACTGCAGCATCAACAAGTTCAAATCCGATAACCCTTCGAGCAGCTTTTGAGAGGCAGATGGCAATGGTTCCGGTGCCGCAATACAGGTCGAATACCGTTTCATCGCCGGTGAGTCCGGCATAAGCCATTACCGTGCGGTACAGGGTTTCCGCCCCTCTGCTGTTGGTCTGAAAGAATGAATTGGCGGATATGTCAAATTCAAACCCGCAGATGCGATCCGTCAACTGCGCACTTCCGGAAAGCTGAATTTCATATTCCCCCGCAGATACCGCAGCTTTTTTAGCTGTAACATTGTTGACCACGGAAATGATTTGCGAATACTTGTTCTTCAACATATCCGCCAAGGGTTGTACTGCCCCGCTGTTCTCCGCAGAGGTAATGATATTCACCATCCAGTGATCATGAGCTACGGAATGCCGAAGCATGACAAACCGCCAGAATCCATTGTGCGTCCGGGGACAGTACATTGGCATTTCCGATGATTGAATATACTGGCGCACATCACCCAATATGCGATTTCCCATGTCCGGTTGCAGCAGACAGGATTCGATATCCAAAACTTTATGAAAGACACCTGGCACATGGAACCCCAGGGCGAAACAACCCCCAATATCAGGGTTTTCCATTTCATTCGGCAAACGCCACCTGCTGTCCGAACAGGTGAATTCCACCTTGTTGCGATATCCGAAGCGTAGCTCGGAAGGAATTGTCGGATGGACCGTCGCCTCTTTAATCAATCCGATATGCGCCAGAGATTCCACAACATGCCGCCGTTTATACTCCAGTTGACGATCATAGTCCAGAAATTGCCATTTACACCCCCCGCAAACGCCACTGTGGGGACAGGGTGCTGAAACCCGGTCTGCAGAAGGTTGAAGGAGTTCCACCATGCGGGCTTCAGCATAATTTTTCTTTTTTCGGGTAATAGCAATGCGAACCCTGTCTCCGGGAACCGCCTTATCCACAAAAACGGCAAACCCCTCGATGTGAACGATCCCCTTGCCGCCGTAAGCAACACCGGATATATCAACTTCAAACAACTGGTTTTTTCTAATATCCATATTTATATCCATATTAGTCACGAAAGTTATTTTCCACATTTCGTACAGACGGCGCAAGGCGTGGTTATTGTTGTAGTCATACTTCTGTCACCTCCGAAGTAATCGGGCTCGTCCAACCAACGGATAAGATTGCGCTTCGTTTTGCTCTCACAGTCTATCCTTATTTGTTAGGCATTCGCTCCCCATACAATTATGCAGTTCTTTGGATGCGTGAGTGGTTCTTCTTTTAAGATTTTGGAGCCAGGAATCATTGCAACCAATTCGTCTGATTTGTAAGAGTCGAATTCCTTTGGTGTGATTTCGTTATATGTTATGTAGCCTCTTTTCGAGTTAAAAATTACCTTGCTCAAGTATATATCCTGTATAGTGCGGGGAAGTTCTGTAAAGGCATAATTGCTTAACACTAAATCATAATTTCTCTGACCCAATTCATTCATCGTCTTATAAGTTAATACAGAATTAAGAATGTAGTTGCCCAAAAATCTTTGAGATAGAGCGAGAGCAGGCTGTATGTCAACTAAGCAATAAGTAGCGGGCTTATAGTAAGCATTGATAACTCGACATTGCCCACCGTATCCAATACCTATTTCACAAATACTCAGATTGTCTGTTGTCTGAAAGTGTGTTTTGATATCTGCAACAACCTTAATATAGCGAAGAGTAGATGGTGAAATCATTCCAATATTCGGATATTCGTACATTCTGGGATTGCCATAATTATCATTCGGTTTGAAATTAATTATGGCTGCCAAGATATCTGCGTCATTAGATATTACTTGAAGATATTCACTGCCTTGTTTTTCTGAAACATTCTCCAAGATTTGATTATAGATGGGGTTTCTTCTGAAATTATTGAAGAACCTATAATCATTGCTGGCGTTGATACATACTTGGGGATAGGCTTGATTGTCTGACAGACTGGTCAAAATACGCACAGGAACCGATATGGTATATATCTTTTGAAGTACTTTCGTTAATAAGCGCCTCATAATTTTTCCTTTTTTTATGATGCCTAACGCCAAAACTCACCGGTGGCAATGGAGCGTAGCTGAATTGCCGTCTGGTGCAGCGCCTTGTTTGCCGTTTTTGTTTACAGTTTGGTCATTTCGAAAATACCACACCCATATATACAGCCAAAATTGTTCTGTGCGTTGGCATTGGATATGGGTGTATTTTCGTATAGGTCTCCTCGGTCATCCACAAACGAGTAGTGATCTATATGATATTTATCAGCGAAACATTCAAGAAGGTAGCTAACCGAGAAAACCCTATGCGCATTGAATTCGATACGTTGAGGGCCAATAGGGACGGAGCAATAGAATTTTCCGCCTTTCTTAAGGATTTTATATAAGTTGTTTAACCCAGCAATGTAGCCATCGTAATTCACGGGATCGCCGAATCTTCCTAATCCGAAGTGTTCCAATGCATGCAGGCATGATAACGAGTCGCAGTATTCGAATAGTTGGTCGTTTATAGATGCCATTAAATCGGCTTGCGTGAATCGCATATTCGGTATGGAGATGGATAGCGGACGAATATCGAACACTTCAATCTGGCGGAATGAAGCCACATGAGCAACAAAGCCACCGACACTTGATCCGACATCGACGTGAATACTCGGATTATTTAGGTGGATTCTTCTTGCCACGAGTAAATCCTGATGAAAGTAATGTCCCTTGGCTTCACCGCTTTCCGAAAACCTTTCTGTAAGGCAGGGGAAAGGCTTTCCAAATGGAAAGTCTTTCACCGCATATTTTTTTTGGCTCCGTAGTGTCTGAAAATCATGTAAATAGAAGGGCAACCCTATTATAGAATGGATTATTTTTCGAGGGTCAATACCGAGCATCATAAGCACGTTGTAAGCTCTTTGCAGTAGTTGTTTCATGTTTTGTCTTTTCTACGGCTCATAACGAGGTAAGCGGCACGGCGATATCCGTGTCCGCTTGACCGACTGGTTAAAACGGCAATTCGTTTGTGTCTTTTTGTTCTGCGTGGTACTTTCATTTTTGTTGACCTATGTCACTTATATCTTTGAAGTTCTGGATCATAATGCCCATGAACTTCAGGTGGTAATTTTCCAACGATATAGTTTCCATCAGGGGTTAGCCAACGTTCCAGAATATAACAAACGCTATAGGGCGCAATCTGTATGCCCTGAACAGTGTATGGTTGGTGTTCAATAAAGGTTGATCCGGGCGGAATATGTTCAGGAGCAATGGGGATCGTACTGTGAATGATCAGCTCAGCGGTTTTGCTTCTTTTATCGGACCCAGGCCGCTTCTCTGGAGTATCTTTCTTTTTATCACCTTCAGAGACTTTTTCCAGTGCGATAGGCTTCATGACGGGTTTTGGCTTTAGACCCTTTAGACGAGCAATTTCGTCTTTCAGCAGTTGGATTTCTTCTTCCTGTTGCAGGTTGTCAACTGATATTTGCTTGATAATTTCAATCAATTGCAAAATAATAGGAGTTTTTTCTTCATCAGGAATATTTGGTATTTGTAAATTAGTCAGTCTCATGAGACTGTTCTACTAACAAATAAAATTGATACTGTCCAGATATTTCTCATTTTTTATTCGAATCTTTTGAGATATTACTCTTTTGGGTTTACCAACGAGAAATTGGTACCCGAGTGCAGTTCATCCAACGAAAAATGATTGAACAGCGGGAATTTGAACTGGCCAATCAAAAAGAAATAACTGAATCCCTGCTACTTAACATTCTCCCTGTTTCTATTGCCATCCGTATGAAGAATAATGAACAGGTGATTGCGGATACATTTCCAGTAGTGACAGTGGTCTTTGCCAATATGGCCGGTTTTACTTCCATCGCATCAATAATTTCGCCGAGAAACTTGGCAAAGAAGTTCCGCCCACATGATCGAAAAACTTTCTTTTCAGATCAACTGCGCAATTTCGTTCCCATAGGGGGAACTTTTGGTCTTGACGTTATTGTGGAAGTTGGCTTAGCGCTTTTTGGTATCTTTCTTAAATTCGATCACCCCGTATATGAAAATGATACTTCCCCCTTTGGAAAAGGGGGACAAAGAACATTTTTTCGTGTCTTTCGTGTGTTTCGTGGTTTAAAAGTATTTTCACGGTAGCCGAATCGATTTACCACATAAACACAATGTGTTAACTTGCGATGTTGAAGCTTTTAACAGTGATAGGTGTGGTTTTTTCTAAATTGGTAGTATTTTCAAAGTAATAGATATTATATTGCATATTAAGAGATTACTTGATAAGGGTTCCTCAGGAATCAGCTTTGCGCAGGCGGTCAGGCTGGGTTGAAACAGCGGAATTTCAATGAATGGAAAGAAGAAAAACTGCCGAAAATTATCGAAAGAGACAACTAAGTTGCCAACCTGTCAATCAAGCGGATGTGCTTCGCTGACACCACGCCCATCGCTTATTTCCGTGTTAGGCAACCAGTGTCGTATCATCCTGACTATCGAGAAATATTAACTTAAAGACATAAGGCAAATTATGAGCTTATCACCAATCCTGCTTCAAGCCAGCGAGCTTGGAATTCGTCTTGAAATCGTGAACGGTCTTCCAATTTGGGAAGCGCAACCTGTTTATCGTCATCAGAAACACATAGAGCGGATTGTGCAGGGAATCACTAAGATGAGCATCGCGCAATCAGCATGTGAATGCACTCATGCAGTGGATGTATATATCCAGTTCCCTAATGGGCTAAAACGGCCTGACATCTCGATTTTTTGTCGGGAGCCCCGCGAAGATGAGCAGGATTCGGCATTAACCATGATTCCAGAGGCTGTCATCGAGGTGGTAAGCAAGGGCTATGAGGCCAAGGACTTGGAAATTGGGCCGCCTTTTTATCTGTCACAAGGTGTTAAGGATGTGATCGTATTCGATCCGCTTACGCTGTTGGTTCTACATGTTCGCAAAGACCGCACTACGCGGCAAGTATCGCCTGTCGTTATTGAGTTGGAGTGCGGCTGTCGGCTTTTGGTGTGATTGCTGGCGCGTTATCTACGAATTAAACAAATGACAACTGATGTCATTTGGACAAACAAACTCACAGCACAAGGGTTGTTTAGAATTTATTCCGATAAACAAGGAGTATTGTTATGGCGCAGATTATTGCAGACCGCAGGGATATTGATTTTGTATTGTATGAACAGCTTGACACGGAAGATTTGACACGGTTTCCCAAATACAGCGAATTTAACCGGAAATTATTCGATATGACCATTTCCGAGGCCAGAAATTTTGGAATCAAGGAAATCCTGCCGACGTTCAGTCAGGGAGATCGGGACGGTGTCCGCCTGGAAGCAGGAAAGGTCTTTGTATCGGAAAGCTTCAGAAAGCCTCATCGCCTGTATGTGGAAGGGGAATGGATCGCCATGAAGGATGACCCGGCTGTTGGCGGCCAGGGGCTTCCGCACATCGTGGCGCAGGCGGCAAGCGAGTATCTGGTAGGCGCCAATTTTGCTTTTACAGCCTTTGGAACCCTGGGGCATGGTGCCGGCAAACTCGTGGAACTTTATGGTACTGCCGAGCAAAGAGACCTCTACCTGCGTCACCTGTATTCAGGTAAATGGGGTGGAACCATGCTCCTAACTGAATCCGGAGCCGGCTCTGATCTGGGAGCGCTGACCACAACCGCTACAAAGAACCCAGATGGAACCTATTCCATCGCCGGGAGCAAAATCTTTATCACTAATGGAGACCAGAATTTAACCGAAAACATCATTCATCCGGTTCTGGCAAGAATCGAAGGTGCGCCCAAAGGCGCCAAAGGCATTTCCCTTTTTATCGTTCCCAAAATCTGGGTGAACGATGACGGCAGTTTCGGAGATTTTAACGATGTGGTCTGCACAGGGGTCGAAGAAAAACTGGGGCTTCACGGTAGCCCCACATGTAGTCTGACATTGGGCGCAAAAGGCAAATGCAGAGGCGTTCTGCTGGGTGAAGAAAACAAAGGCATGCAAGTGATGTTTCACATGATGAATGAAGCCCGCCTGGATGTCGGCGCTCAGGGGTTTACCCATGGATCAGCAGCCTACCTGTACGCTTTGAATTACGCCAGAGAAAGGCATCAGGGTAAAGATATCACAGCCGGTGCCGATTCGCCTCAGGTTCCGATTATCCGCCATCCAGATGTCCGGCGTATGCTGATTCAGATGAAAGCATATACCGAGGGCATGAGAAGCTTCATTTACTATGTATCCCGCTGTTTCGACATGGAAGCCTGCGCCAGTACCGCCGAAGAAAAAAACTATTATGCGCAGATGACGGAGCTTTTGACACCGGTGGTCAAGGCATACTGCAGCGAACGCGGATTTGATGTCTGCACTCTGGCGGTTCAGGTGTACGGCGGCTACGGGTTTACACGCGAATATCCGGTGGAGCAGCTTCTTAGAGACTGCAAGATCACCTCGATATACGAGGGCACTAATGGCATTCAGGCCATGGATTTGTTGGGCCGAAAGCTCATGATGAAAAAGGGCGCGGTTTTTCAGTCGCTCATTTCTGAAATGGAGTCCACGGTTTTACGAGCAGCAGCCATACCCGGGTTGGCGGATATGGCCGAAGCGGTAAAGGCGGCCATATCCGGATTGAATGAAATCGCAGCGCATATAGCAAAGGCCGTCATGTCTGACCGAGTTCGTGCAGCGTTTGCCGCTTCTCATCCTTTTCTGGAAATCATGGGGGATGTTATCATGGGCTGGATGCTTCTGTGGCGGGCATCTGTCGCCGCGCCCAAGCTTGAAAAGATTGCTGAAAACGCATCAGGAGAAGCGCTGGAGGCAATTATCGAAAACAACCGACAGGCGGCATTTTATGATGGTCAGCTCAAAACAGCGGCGTATTTTATTTATGCGCTGCTGCCAATTACCGCCGGAAAAATCCAGGCCCTTAAAAAGAGCCGCGATGAAGTGATCCAGATCAGCGAAAAATCTTTTGGCGGATTGTGATACCGATTGCAGGTGGGTTGCAAATCAACTTTTTAATTGTGAGGGGGGACATCCGATGCATTTAAGACATAACCGATTTATGAAGACAACTTTTTTTTTAGTGATCGCAGTCTTCACCATTGCCGCTTGTAGCGGGAGACTGTTCACTTTTAAAGGAGAAAAGGTAACCCAAAAGAATCTCATGTTTCTGCTTCAGGATGGGAATCAACAAGGGGTGTGGAAAACCAATGAACTTGCGATAAAATATCAATACCAACTGACATCTGAAACCTTGAAGATTGCCGGAACCACCGAACTGCTCGGTGGATTCGCCACCGGATTCAGTTGGATTAAACACTTTGCAGTGTACCTGTTATTTCTGGACGGCCAGGGAATTGTTGTTGAAAACATCCTGATTTATTCAGCAGGAAGTTATCGCTCCATTGATACGATTCCCATGGAATTTGAAAAAACAATACCCGTACCTGAAGGAACCCGGACTATTTCCTTTGCTTACGATGGAGAGCTGACGGAGGCGGGTGCCGATGATCATTCAAGTTACAGTATTTGGTTCTCTCCATCCAGACAATGAAACTATACTGCAAACGGGCATAACCTGCACTTTCCTTATGCTCCCTCTCCCAGCGGGGGAGGGTTGGGGTGGGGGTCCAAAAGCGCAGATTGTGACAGTTGGCAGTATATATTTTCATATATGGGGTGATCTAATTTAAGAAAGATACCATTATTTAACAATACGTTCGTATTCAAGTTTTGGATAACGTCCATCGTTATGTTATTCTCCAACCACGAAAAAAAGATTAACCACTGGTGATTAGCCGGTCAAGGTCGTTTTGCGTTCATCGAGAGATATTTTGACCATTTTATCAAAAACCTGGTGATCCAGCGGGCTGGTACGCCGGATGCGGCATATCCAATGACGGCGATCATGATAAAGAGCATTGCCCTGCCGCCGTATCCCGTGTTCGGCAACCCGACAACAAGGGGGGTTAGAAAATAGGAGGCAATGAGTCCGGTCAGTACCTGCCATGAGTCGGGTAAAAACAAAATGTAAAAAATGATATAGCGAATCGTCAACTGTCTTTTGCTCAAAAGATCACCTGTTGTATAGGGTTTAGTATCCGAATTGTCTGCATTCCGAGGACAAGGGTCAACACAGGCATCAACTGCAGAACTAAGGCAAAACGTTTTTTCATGGAATCCTCCGGTTGTTTAGGTTGATAGTACAGGGACGGAAACCAGAAGTTATCTATAGTCTCCAGTAACGAATCTGTTCATTCCGAGCATCGTCCAGGTCGAAAGCGCCCTTGATGTCAATGACGATCGGGCATCCATCGTAGCAAAGCTTGGCTATCCGGGAAAGCCCCATGGACTTGTAGGCATCATGAACCACTGCAACGATAACCGCATCCACCCGGCCGAGGCATTCCAGGGGCTGAAGGTTAATGCCATAATACGCCATGGCTTCATCCGGATCCGCAATCGGGTCGTGAACCACGACATTCACGTTATATGTTTTCAATTCGGAAATGATATCAACGACCTTCGTGTTTCTAAGATCCGGAACATTCTCCTTGAAGGTGAGTCCCATGATGGCCACACGCGAATCACGCACCTGCTTGCTGGAGTTGATAAGAATCTTTACAGTTCGCTCGGCGATGAATTTTGCCATAAGGTCGTTGATGCGTCTTCCTGCCAGAATCATCTCCGGACGGTACCCCAGGGATTCCGCCTTGAATGTCAGATAATACGGATCCACACCGATACAGTGACCGCCGACAAGTCCAGGCCTGAAAGGCAGAAAATTCCACTTGGTTCCGGCGGCCTTCAGCACCTCGGTAGTATCAATGCCCATTTTGTCAAATATCATGGATAGCTCGTTCATCAAGGCTATGTTCAGGTCCCGCTGGGTATTCTCGATTACCTTTGCGGCCTCGGCTACCTTGATGGAGGAAACGGGATGGATGCCAGCGGAAACGATTTTTCCATAAACCTTGCCGAGCAGTATCGTGGTGGCGGCATCCGATCCGGATACCACCTTGACGATTTTGTCAATGGTATGCTCCTTGTCCCCGGGATTGATCCGTTCCGGCGAATAACCGGCTGTAAAATCAATCCCGAGCTTCAGTCCGGATTCTTTTTCCATGATCGGCACGCAGACTTCCTCTGTGGCGCCTGGGTAAACTGTGGATTCAAATACCACACAGGTACCCTTCTTCATGAATTTCCCGACCTCGTCTGATGCGCCTCGGAGCGGGCTTAAATCCGGAATGCGGTAAGCGTCGATTGGCGTGGGAACAGCAACGATAATCAGTCTGCATTGGCTTAGCTCCGATGGGTCCGCCGTAAAAAAAATGCTGGCACTCGCAAGGGTGCCTGCGGCAATTTCAAGGGTTCTGTCCTTCCCGTTTTTCAGTTCCCTGATCCTGTCATGCTTTAAATCGTATCCGACAACTTCAAAATGCCGAGACAGGTGGACAGCCAGCGGAAGCCCAACATATCCCAGTCCGACAACCGCGATCTTATCTTTTCGTTCTGAAAGAGATTCAAAGGTTACCATGGTGATTCTCCATATCCTTGAAGTTAAATGGGGTGATTATCAGAGTGTTTCCAATCTGTACTGATTCGAACCGCCCTGTGGATTGCCAAATCTATCCCATATCCTGATAGCGCCTTATAACCGATGGATGTGGAAAATTAAAGCGATCATTCAGGCCAGTTGTAAAAAAAGGGTAGTCCTGAACAGGTAGCGATGAAACATTCAATTGTTATTTTAACCAGCGGCGGTGTTGTTGATTTTGAAATTCAGGAAGGCAAGGGAAATATGCGCTCTTACCTTGTAACTCTTGGTAAAAAATGGAAAGATGCTGAGGAGGAAAGCGCATGTAGAGCCGGCAGGATGTCGGCTCTACGACGAAAGATTATGCCCGTTCGCAGTATATCACCAATTGTGTCCATAATTTCTCTGATCAAGAATCGAATTCTTCTGCATCCGAGTCATGAAAGTTTTTGATGATCACGCCTTTTTGACCGACACGAAATGCTCCTGAAACGCCAGCCCGCCACCAGATGTATCCCACTGGCCCAATCCACCGCTCATCAGCGAAATATCCGAAACCCCCTTGCCGCAGGCTCTCGATTCCGCAGGAATGCTTCGACCAAATCCATGCACCATAAACACGGCTTCAGGGTGCATGTACTGGCTGACCCTAGCTCTTATTGTGGCGCAATATCCATTGTTTGAGACCACCACGTTCTCTCCGTCAGACACGCCTATGTTATGGGCGACTGAATCATGCATCCACAGCTCGTTTTCCGGCATCTGCGAAAAAAGCCTGCTGTTGTTGATCGTATGACCCTGTGCGTGGATCGCGCAGCCGCCAATAGTCAACCGGTAAAGACCAGGCTTTGGAGCGGATCTGGAGGTATAGGGCTGCAGAGAAGCAATGCCTGCCTTCTCCCACTGGGAGTTGATGATTTCAATCCTGAAGCTTGCAGTATCCAACGTGCTGAGTTTTTCGTAAACCGGCTTTTGCGTTAATTCAACCAGCCCGCATTCTTCAAAATCCTCCATCGAAACGCCGGTTTCCTGAAGCTGGTAGTTCCAGATATCCTGAATGCTGTTAAAAGATAACGCGGCAATACCCAAACGCTTTGAAAGTTCCGTAATAATTCTCCAGTCCGACAGCGTGTCCAGCCTGGGGTTAACGCAGCAAAAACGGACTCCGAAGCCAGGTTTGAGACCATTCTGCTGAAAAAGAATGCTCTCCTGTTCCAGATACGAGGATACAGGAAGCACAATATCAGCATGCCAGGCGGTCTGAGACCAGAACGGCGTTGCACAGACCAGAAGCTCCAGCTTATCCAGAATCCGTGTTAATGAGGCCGGATCAGCATGTTCCGCCAGCGGATCATGGCCAAAGCTCATGTACGCCTTGACTGGATAAGGTGTCTGTGTCTCAATTGCCTGAAAAGCCTGGTGCAACAGACCTCTATTTGCATCAAACACTGGGTATCTGGAACCCACGCCATCGGCGCGTACTCCGCCAACCTCGGGCAGCAGGTCAACCAGTTTCTTCAGGCCTTTGCGCCCGACACTTTCCGGCTTTGCGGCAAGGGCCAGCCCTCCCCTGGCACCGATGGAGCCCAGCAGTGCGTTGATGATAAACGCCGTGCGGCATACATAAAACGAATCCTTGTAGCGGGCTGTCAAAATACCCGGATGCCAGATGACGGCTGGAGCAGCCTTAGCGATCTCCTGAACCAGGGAAACAATGGCATCCGCCTGTATGCCTGTCTCTGCTTCGGCCCACTCTGGCGTATATGGTGCGACAAATGATCGCAGTGCATCAATATCGTTGAGCCAATTTTGAGCAAACCCTGCATCGTAGAGCTGCTGATTCAGCAGAACATGGATCACTGAAAGATTCAGCGCATAGTCCGTGCCGGGACGAATCAGCAGAAAGCGGTCGGCCTTGGCCATTGAAATTGTTGCCCGAATGTCTATCACCGCAAGCTTGCAACCTGCCTCCAGGCCGCTGAGCAGATCGTTGACCTCTTTAACATCTATGGATTCAAAGATATTACGGGTCTGGAGAATGACATATTTCGCCTTTTTGTAATCGAACATCAGCTCATCCCCGTCGAATCCTAAAAGCGACAGGGCGGCGTGATGCATGTTGATATCGCAACTCGAACTGCTGGTTTGATAATTGGGAGAACCCAGTCCGCGGACAAACGCTGCGGTAAGGTCTGAAAAACAGCCACCGCTGTCTGACCACATCAGGCTTTGTTTTCCATGTTGCGCCTGGATTGCAGAGATTTTCTCGGCCACCCGATCCAGCGCCTCATCCCAGGAAACCCTAAGCCAGCGACCTTCTCCGCGCTCTCCCTTTCGAATCATCGGGAACTGCGGCCTTTCATCATCCTTGATCAGCTCAAGCCCGGCTGCGCCGCGCACGCACAAAGCGCCATTGATACCGGGAGCATGGAGATTTCCCTGAATAAACCTGCATTCACCATTTTGAACATTCACCTGAACAGGACAGTGAACTGAACACATACCGCAGATACTAAAAATGGTTTTTTCTGGCATTGCAAAGTCCCTTTCGGTACGAAAGCATACTCGGCTCACACAAGCCGAGCTGTTGAAGGATAACTAATAAATTCTTTTTTTGTCAATAACAAAATCTCTGATTACTTTCAAGAACAATAAAACAGTTAGAATTTTAAACCATACTCTCGGACAGAATTTTTTCCTTTATACTAAAAGAACCCTTGACACAACCTCACCAGTTTTGTAAGTGTCTCAAGATAGAATTTTATTTTGTAAACCCTACAAAAAATAATAAAACGGGATCGATATGAGCAACTGCCATATTCAATTTGACCCAAGACGGTGCATTGCCTGCAAGGCGTGTGAAGTACACTGCCAGATGGCCCATCAGACTGCTTCCGATGTCAAGATGGGGTTATTGATTACTGCAGAGCCGATTTGCGAGGAAGGGACCAACATATCTTTTGGCATATCTTTTGGCATATCTTTTGGCATATCTTTTGGCCATATATTTTCAGCCTTCAGAACCTGCTTTCATTGCCAGGAGCCTTGGTGTATGGCGGCCTGCCCGACGAATGCCATTAAAAAGCGAAAAGGTGATGGAATTGTTTTTGTGGAAGCCAAGCTGTGTGTCGGCTGCAGAGCCTGTATTGATGCCTGCCCTTGGCGGGTTCCGCAGTGGGATGAATTCAGCGGAAAGGTATTGAAATGCGACTACTGCAAAGACCGGATTGATGCTGATGAGAAGCCTGCATGTGTGACGGCATGTACAGCCCACGCGCTGAGTTTTACGGGCCCCAATGCGGGAACGCGAAAAACTCGCCAGGACTATGCAAGGTCATTGCTGGAAAAAAAGCGGTGGATATGAACGGCCTTAACTTTCGGAGCGGCCATCCGGGCCGCTCCGTGTTCTCTCTTAGGAAATATTGTATGGTTTGGCATCCATCTCGAACAAAATATCGGCATACCAGTCCTGCCTGGTTTTGAGCTGGATCAGAAGCTGATTCTTCTCAATGGCCAGGCCCACGTTGATCGCCAGATACTCTTTCCACGTCATGTGGTCAGTGTCTGGTTCAAATTCAAAGTCGTAATACCACCGAAGCACACCGACAATTTTTGAACCAACCATCACAGGAAAACCGATGATGGCCTTGATGTTCTCCTGAAGGGCCTGCTCGCGGTATTGAACACGGGGATCGGTCGCAACTTTTGATATAACAACCGGCTTTCCGGTGGACACCTCTCCAACGCTCTGCGCAGCATAAACCGTCCCTTTGGCCATATAGCTCTCGCTCAGCCCGAAAGAGGCTACCCGCTCTAGCATCCCATCCGACTGCTTGATCAGAAAAAGTGAACAGCCCCTGGAATTGCCAGAAAGGGTTGCCGTCTTTACCAGATTCAACATTGATTCGCTGATCTTGAACGCAGGCATTAAATGAATATTGGTGGTCGAGTTTTTGATGGATTCAAAATAAAACGATTTTCTTAATGCCAGCCCAACATGAAGGGCCATCATTTTGAGATATTCCATTTCGTCCAACGAAATATCCTTGGTGCTGTCAAAATACAGCCGCAGTGTGCCGACCATAATATTTCCGACGGCGACCGGAATCCCGACGATACTTTTTATCCCCTCCTTCAATGCTTCCTGAGGATACTGCAGATTAGGATCCGTGCTAGCGTCCCGAATCACGACCACATCCCCAAGGAGCGTCTCGCCCATGCTTTTTTTCGGATTGACATCCCCCTTGATCTTGTAAGCTTCGCTAAGACCGAATGACTGGGAAAGTTTCATGGTGTCATGAGTGTGATCAAAAAGCAGCAGAGATGAGCCTTTTGAGCCAAAAACCTGTGATGCAACCCGTACAACAGCTTCCTTTGTCTCTTGCAAATCAAGCGACCTGTGAATCTCTGAAAGTCCGTTAATGAACTGGTGGGAAAAATCCTGGAAGGCCATATTAATGTTCTCCTTCATCTATCAAAATGATTAAACACATTAAGCGGTAACCTGAAAGTATTAACTTCTCTAATTATGTGCGCCTATCACAATTCTTTTGCTGAGTCAACATGGATACGGAATATCTTTTAGCGTAAAAAGTCCAATATCTGCGATGAAGTGGGTACATGAACACTTACCGCGCTTTTTAAGTCGGACATTTTTCTGTTACCTCTTATCCACAATGAATCTTGCAATTTATTCGTCCCGTGTTGTATGTTTAGACTGAGGGCGGAAAGTTTTTCGGTACAAATACTCTGAAAGTACCAAATGATGTTACGATATCATTCAACTTCGGCCTTCACCCTGTGCTATTTCTTAAGTTCTGAAAGCTTTTTTTGTGCATCCTTGGCAAAAGCGCTGTCAGGATATTTTTGAATGATTTCCTGGTACAACTGCCTGGCATGATCAGGATTATGCTGTTTTTCCTCGAGAATCGCCGTGTCCATAATATCCTTGGCTTTGTCCCCGGAACAGCCTGAAACGGCAACTGAAAACAGTATCATCAGTGTTAGAATGAACACCTTCATACGTCCTTGTTTCATACTGGACCCCCCTTTTCAACAAAAAATTAAAAGCATAGGATTCCTCGGTGTTATGGATTCCGATTCCCCTTGTTTGATACTGGCAAATGCCATACAGAAAGAACTGTGCTGCGGTCAGAATATCTGTTGGTCCATCAGCGCGAACATCATGCAATATATGTTGTCTGTCTCGGGCATGGATACCCTTGAAGGTATTCAATCAACCCTTATGGATGAAACCTCAAGCGAAGGCGCATCCCTTTTTGATCTTATTCTGTTTCCGGATGAAGGGTTTCAGATCGCCATCGAGACGATTGTCAGAAACTTCAATTACAGCAAAACCGATGAAAAAACAATCTGCAACATGCTGATGTCCAGGAAGCTGGATACGGTTCTTCATTTTCCAGGCCTCGGAAACACATCTGTCACGATCCCCCCTGAAACCATTCAATCTGTTGTCGCCCGTCTGAATATTTCCCGAAAAACAGATTCCAGGATTATTGAAGCGCTACTCCGATTTTCTGATGAGTCCCTTCGAACACGGTGCAATATCCGGCTAAGAAATTCGAGCTGGATTCAAAGCGAATCGCATATCCGGTTGATGCAGGAGATAATTGAAAAATTCATTCCACAGACTGGCGATTTTCTCGAATATCTTGATGTTATTCTTGGGTTTTTGACGGACCAACACCCTGAATCCGATATAAAGCGGGCATTGGAGTCTGAAAAAGAGCGCCTTATTCATCTCCTGGATATGGCAGACAGACAGGATCATCTATTGAGGACATCGCCAATGGAGACCATCATGCTTCAGGGTGTCCGGATCATATCAATTGATCAAGATGATATCATTAAACGAATCCATATTCTGGACCATGTATGCAGGAGCGGTAAGGGCGACCAGACTTGGGTGTAACGTGGCATAATTCTTGTTTTCATCATAATGGGCGGCGGCAAGGGCACCTGTACGGCCATCCGATGCAGCGATTAAGGTTTGTAAAAGCAAAACATCAAATGACTACGCTGCCAGCAGCATGAATTCGACTTTGACTGCCTCAAACGGAAACTCCACCCCACCCTCAGCCCCGTGACACAACACTCCGGCATTGAGCAATGCTTTGACATCTTCTTGTACGGCCTTCACATCGCGGCCCACTCGCCTGGCCAATTCACGAATGGATAGAACCGACCTTACGGTCCAAAAAGAAACAACTGAATGTACCGTGGGTTCAGATCGGCTTCTGAAACCGCCCCCAGATCAGCTTCAAGTTCTGCGAAAATGCGCTCCATTTCCGGCCCGGAGCGCTCTGTAAGCTCACTGGAAGTCCATCCTGTTTTTTCAGACAGCCAGAGCAAAAAAGATGATTTCATAGCTTTGCTGATTCTTCCGGATTTTGCAGAATCAGGCTTTCCGGGTTTTCCAAAAAGTTCCCGAAAAAACAGGATAAAGCTGTCCATTGGAATGGGTACGATTTCCGGAGACAAGCCAATGTGACACTGCGCCCATCGGGTCAGGATTAGATTTTTATAGGAAAGACTCTGCCTGGAAGTAATAAACTGCAAAAATAAGGTCACATCCTCCGACATTGCCCCAAGTATCTGATCAAACCGGATAATCTGATTCAAAAGGGTTTGGGTCGCCTGGATATCCTCAATAGATCGAAATTCCCTGTAGAGAACACCCGTTTGGTAGTTATCGAAAAATAACGGCTTTTTGATCAACAGGCCGCCCAAAACGCTGAGCCACGCTTCTCCCCAAAAACTTAGCGGTAATTTTTGGGCCGCAAACCAGCTTTGTTTCACCCATCCCTGGGCCTGCCATTTCAGTTCCAGAGCTGCGCCATACCCCACACGAAAGATTCCCGATAGCAACCAGGAGCGGATCAGGGAAGCACTCCGAACCACACTTTGGGGCTTTGCCGACAGTCGCGCTAATCCAATCGAGAGGTACCCTGCAGCTTTTTTGACAACCTCTTCAATGTCTGCTTTGGACGCAATAAGTTTTTGATCCGCCACCACTATTTGATTGACCAAAGATACCAGCTCCGCCTGGATGTCCGGAAGAATGCGATCATGTTCCAGTGCTATTAAAGATCGAACGAAAACATTATCCGCTTTCAGCATTCCGGAGGCATAAGAAGGAACCGGAAGATGCGGCTCTCCTGTTCTTTTTTTGGAAATGATTCGCCTGGGAATTGCATCCGGCTTCGATGGCTGATACACCCCAATGGCCTCGTCAAAAGGAAGAAACCCTTTTTCGGCCATTCGAATATTCCTGATCCGCCAGGCTTCCTCTTCAGTTTCAGCCGAAAGAATTGTCTGAGCTTCCAGCATAATATTCTGATACTGAATCGGATCCTCGGAATAGAGTTTTTCCAGAAAACTGGTAATAAAAGTATACCGTTCCTCATCCGTATCCGATGCATCGGTTTCATCTTCAGAGGATACCATATCAATGGATTCCGGCAAAAATCGAAAATACACCATGTTGTCTATCGTCATAAACGCATCCGGTATATCCGCAGGCTCTTCGTCCGTTTCCAGAACCCGTATCTGGATATTTCGAAAAAGATACCATTCGACGAACTCAATCTCTTCGTTTTGAGCCCAACGAAGAAAGCGATCCGGATTTGCCAGAAACCTGAGGTTCAGCCACCGGGTCAGAGAACGGACTTCGATCCGATCTCCTTTCCATGTCGCCATGTCCAGAATAAAATCCCATTGCGCATTCGAAGCCAACTCCAGAAGAGGCAGACAATCATCAGGCCCTATATCCTGAACCATAAAAAACAGATCTGTTTCCGCAATGGAATGTACCAATGCTGCCGGCTGCCGGGCGCTCAGGATAACATCCATGGCCTCTTCCGCTGGCAGCGCCAACGCTGTCCTGCGCAGCTCGCCCAATTCAGCAATGGCTTGCTGAATGGATGTCGCAGATGTTATTTTCGGATGATTCATAATTTTGTTTTCCATGAGTGCAGGAGAGTTCAAAAAGCACATGAACAGGGTCCTTCGTCGAATTAATCAGATCAGTAACCCTTTAGATATTATTTTGTACGATTATTACATTTATAAAAATCATACAAGATAATTTTCAGTAAAGCAAAATGCTGTGTTTTCTTCTGATTCTCGGCAGGGAGCAGCTTTGTTGGCATAATGTTCGGCAATCGTCTGAATCCGCCCGCAGAAAGAGATTTTCAAGATTAAAGGGTTGCTAAAGAAAAATTGATCCCTTTTTGTTTCAAGCCCCTTGACTGGAATTGTGAATATACTAAAACAACTTTGGTTTTTATGGCACAATATTTGCTTATCGATGTAACGAATATTCTTAATGTATAATAATATCAATATATTTTATGATATGCTGGACATTATAACCATATTGT
>CAIMCT010000072.1 GCA_903839535.1 uncultured Desulfobacteraceae bacterium | reverse complement strand
AATCCCTTCTATTCAGGTCTGCTGTTTGATTCGGATAGGAGGTTTTTAATGATAATTGATATGAGTTTAAGTCGCAATCCCTTCTATTCAGGTCTGCTGTTTGATTCAGACGGGATAGAAGATGTATTGGATATGGTTATATCGTCGCAATCCCTTCTATTCAGGTCTGCTGTTTGATTCGGATCAGCCACCCCATCAGGAAAATAAAACAACCTAAGTCGCAATCCCTTCTATTCAGGTCTGCTGTTTGATTCAATGGGAAGCATGGCAAGCATCTAATCCACAGTAAAAAGTCGCAATCCCTTCTATTCAGGTCTGCTGTTTGATTCTGGTCAACGATCGAAGCACCATCAAGAGGTGCTTCATCTGTCGCAATCCCTTCTATTCAGGTCTGCTGTTTGATTCAAAATTGAAACTGCGAGAAATGATTTACACAGTGCTGTCGCAATCCCTTCTATTCAGGTCTGCTGTTTGATTCTCCAGCCGCCTTGTAGCTGGATGAAAGTAGGATTTTATGAGTCGCAATCCCTTCTATTCAGGTCTGCTGTTTGATTCGTGCGTTCAAAAGATGGTCGATACTCGACCAAGATGAGAGTCGCAATCCCTTCTATTCAGGTCTGCTGTTTGATTCTGCTGTACGGATAAACAGTTAATGTCATTATGCGATAAAGTCGCAATCCCTTCTATTCAGGTCTGCTGTTTGATTCTACGGATTTTGACTTTGACCCTGAGATCGACTGAATAAGTCGCAATCCCTTCTATTCAGGTCTGCTGTTTGATTCGTACGGATAGGGGGGAACATGGATATTCAACAACAGAATGTCGCAATCCCTTCTATTCAGGTCTGCTGTTTGATTCGCATGACTGGTGGAGCGAGGAGGGCGCTTTGGAGTCTATATTGGTCGCAATCCCTTCTATTCAGGTCTGCTGTTTGATTCTGACCAGCCACGGAAACACTTTGACCGTGCGAAACTTTTGGTCGCAATCCCTTCTATTCAGGTCTGCTGTTTGATTCGATGATGCTGTCAGATATTGGTGTGATGCAGCAAAACGGTCGCAATCCCTTCTATTCAGGTCTGCTGTTTGATTCGAAATAATGGCTGACCGGATGCAGGATACCTCCCCAATAGTCGCAATCCCTTCTATTCAGGTCTGCTGTTTGATTCGTCAAAGAAATGATATTGTCCCTGCCAGGGCAATACAAAGTCGCAATCCCTTCTATTCAGGTCTGCTGTTTGATTCAACTCCCCTTATTTCTGTCCGGGGAGTGGATGTTTTTGGGTCGCAATCCCTTCTATTCAGGTCTGCTGTTTGATTCCAGAAAGATAAATTCTTGGTAAAAAAACTTGAAGACGAGGTCGCAATCCCTTCTATTCAGGTCTGCTGTTTGATTCGACTTTGCCGCACCCGATGGCATAGAGCGAAACCCTCTCGGTCGCAATCCCTTCTATTCAGGTCTGCTGTTTGATTCGTTTTGGTAGTGACTATTGCTATGAGTCACATACAGAATAGTCGCAATCCCTTCTATTCAGGTCTGCTGTTTGATTCCAATGGAACTGAACATAGACGGCAAAAGGCCGCCCGGTAGTCGCAATCCCTTCTATTCAGGTCTGCTGTTTGATTCATGGACGGGTGACAAACGAGTGGATGATAAGACGGCAACGACGTCGCAATCCCTTCTATTCAGGTCTGCTGTTTGATTCAAAGGAGAAAACAAATGAAAATATTTAAATATGGCATTATTGAGTCGCAATCCCTTCTATTCAGGTCTGCTGTTTGATTCTTCAGATGTTCTGGGCGGACAAGTATCTGAAGATAATGGTCGCAATCCCTTCTATTCAGGTCTGCTGTTTGATTCATAAATCCTGATAGCCATTACAATCGGTCTATCGCAAAATGTCGCAATCCCTTCTATTCAGGTCTGCTGTTTGATTCGACGATTGATTCGGTTAAAGTTCCTGAAACGGAAGTGAAGTCGCAATCCCTTCTATTCAGGTCTGCTGTTTGATTCTAATTTGACTGAATTTTATGCGAAAAAGCAAAAATATGTCGCAATCCCTTCTATTCAGGTCTGCTGTTTGATTCGTTTACTCACAACTTGCAACTTGTTTGGGGTGGAGTTAGGTCGCAATCCCTTCTATTCAGGTCTGCTGTTTGATTCTGATAATGGCCATAAAAAACAAGGGGGGAACAAAATAATGAGTCGCAATCCCTTCTATTCAGGTCTGCTGTTTGATTCTGATAAGCTATACAGGTAAGGGAATATCGGAAAGTGAAGTCGCAATCCCTTCTATTCAGGTCTGCTGTTTGATTCGAGCGCGAGGCGCGCTCCTGTCAATTGTGAGCAAGATGAAGTCGCAATCCCTTCTATTCAGGTCTGCTGTTTGATTCCCAGTATAGACGAGGAAGAAATAGATGACTTCCTTTGGGAGTCGCAATCCCTTCTATTCAGGTCTGCTGTTTGATTCGTATCGCCATATCAATTCCATGCTGATGGTAATGTCGCAATCCCTTCTATTCAGGTCTGCTGTTTGATTCCCACTATAGACCGCGACTATGTGTGCGCTCCGCGTTATCGTCGCAATCCCTTCTATTCAGGTCTGCTGTTTGATTCGATGAACTGTTGTCATTAGCAACAACAGATTGCATTATGTCGCAATCCCTTCTATTCAGGTCTGCTGTTTGATTCAAAGTTTAGAACGTGATAGGATACAAGCAGACTTAGAGTCGCAATCCCTTCTATTCAGGTCTGCTGTTTGATTCGACGAAAGCCCAGATGAAATCCTGGGCGGATGAAGATTGGTCGCAATCCCTTCTATTCAGGTCTGCTGTTTGATTCCAAACGTGGTTCGGTAAACTGTGAACAAGACGAGCTGTTATGTCGCAATCCCTTCTATTCAGGTCTGCTGTTTGATTCGAAATAGTTTGTCTTGTTTTCCTCGGGAATACGTTATAGGTCGCAATCCCTTCTATTCAGGTCTGCTGTTTGATTCCCCTTACATTGTAACCGTTTGATATTGATAACTTAATTTTACTCAAAACGGGGATGTCACATCTTGCCAGTCTTGACTTTGGAAATCGAAAATACATTAAGAATATTCCTTATTAAATCGGTATGTTATAAAACGAGCATCATATTTCGACTTATCTAATAATAACAATAGGTTGCGCTGTTACGGGAAATATATCAAAAGATACCCGCATTACAGCCTTTTTCTCCCTTCTGTCTTGACCTTGTGGCCTTTCCGTTCAAACGCCAGAACAGAAATACTGGTTGGATCAATGGAACTATCCTACACAAACCAGAAATCTTCATCGGTGTAAATGCTGCCCGTTCCAGATACATGAATACGGTCAACGCATTTTCCACACAGAAAATAATATCTCACACTATCTTCGGTTTGATCAATATTTTTTTCGATCTGCGCTTTCATTTTTAAAAATAACCGTTCGTCTATATGGCATTCAAAAACACTTTTTTGAACCCTTCGGCCATAACTGATCAATGTTTTCGCCACACGGTTTCTCTTTCGGTCGTCCACAATGTCGTAGGATACCAGGATGAACATTCCGGATCACCTTACAGTAAACGATTCATACGGGGATTCACCCTTGAGATGTCTAACCAGCAAACGCACCTGCTCAAGAAAAACATCCCGATAGCTCAACTGTTTCCCGGTTGGAGTGTATAACACTTTTTGTTGAAAACGGCCCTCAAGCTGACCAATAAATTTTTTCATCCCCTCATGGGTAAAAAGAATGGGATAATCCTTGTGACTTTCCTCCCCTTCGGCAAAGCCGAATGCTGCAGGCTCCCGTTCAGAAGGCCGATAAAAATCAGTGGGTCGGATAATACGCTTGTTGATGACCATCAATACCAGAGAATCCACAATGACCGGTCTAAATTCCTCCATTAAATCAAGAACCAGCGATGGTCTGCCATAATCGACACCATGCAGACAACCCAGATACGGGTCCAGGCCGGCGACATTCACCTGAGTTTCAATGGCATTTGCCAATAGCGTATATCCCAAACTCAGCAGAACGTTTACCGGGTCTTTGGGAGGTCGGCGGTTTCTGCCGTCAAAAACCATATCATCAGTCCGGATCAACTTCCCGAATACGCCGAAATATGCCGCTGCAGCCTGTCCTTCCATACCCATCAGCATATCCACAGCGTTTGCGGTTTCAGACATTCGGGCCATCATTCTCATGCGATTCAGGGCATTGGTAATATCATCCCGCATCAATTCCCGGTTGGCCCGACGTAGCAGAACCCGGCAGTTGGCTATCTTGCCCTGAACATAACGCCTGGATAGTGCAAGTCTGAATTCCATATCCCCAAACCGGTCAAATTGAATCCTTCGCAGTTCGATATTCTTACCAAATTGGGAAACCAGCCTGCCACGGTATTTTCCATAAAATGACATGAACACAGTGTCGATTCCCTGCTGCAACAAAAAGGCGATGGCACCGGGAGTGATGGAAACGTTGCCCATCACCACCACTTGATCCACCTGGAAAGCATGAAGCCAGTGAATAATCTGGCCAGCTTTTTGAATCACCAATCGCTGACCGCGCTTGGTCAAAGTTGCGCCTTGATCGGCGATATACAGAATGTGAGACATCCGTCAATTCCCGGTATGATCGATTTGCGGGAGTTCAGTCCGGGCAGGCGCATCTCCCAACTCCAGCGTGAACGACATTCGTCCGTTCCCGGATTCAACCCGCTTTAATGTTCCCATCGCCGTATTCATGCTTTCGACACCGGCATTTTCGAATATAGCCTGAAGCTCCTTTTCACAGTTGGATAACATAATGGTTATTTCCCTTGATTGTTGCCGAAGCCGCAAATACTCCTGAAGCAGACGCTGAAACTGAATCGCGTCAATGCTCAATGATGGCGCAGTTGTCAGCCGGTTGGCAGGCATGGAACGGACATGAATCAACGGATTGGGATAGGTATTGACTAAGGGATCAAATCGGCAGTTGCAGTTCACACCTGATGTAATCTGAGGCACGCGCAGCCGAATTTTGGGGCAACTGACCGGGTTTCCCCGTAGCCTGGATTTCATAAACATGGATTGATCCGGATTCAGACATCTCTGAAACAGCGAATTGACCGCTTCGGGGCCATGCTGCAGATGCCCGATGCTGTGGATGATAACCTGCGCCGCATCATTGGATACTGTTCCATCCCGATAAATCCCATCAGCAATGGCGTGAATCACAGGACATTTCATCAACAGAACCTGCATCTCGATATCTGCGTCAATGGAATAAACTGGCTGTGGAGACAGCGCTTGAACATGGCGGATATCCGGGTTGATCTGTTCCTCCCAGGGTGGTGGCGAATCCTCTATGGGCATTGACTCCGGCACAGACAATGATTTGGCAGGTGATGACCATTTCTGAATCAGTCCATATATGATGCGCCGGGAAGGTTTTTGAACAGAGTCCAGAAATTCCAGTTGACCACTTATCTGTTCGCCATCCGGCCCGATAAAACGGCCGCGGCGACCGGTTTTGCGGTGAAAACCCAGCGGTAGTTTGATCAGATTGCCCAGACTGCCTGTTGGCACACGGCTTTGCTTGGGAAACAGCTCAACCGAGGTGTCCATTCCAGGGTGTCCGAGATGGCTCAGCATCAATTCCCCGAACTTTCGAGCCACACCTGCAGGAACTGGCGTTTCCAGAAATATCCAGCAATGCCTGCCTTTGAACCCTGAATCCTCCAGATACATGGGAACATCAGCGGATGCGGCCAAATCCAGCAACCGACAGGCGTGGCGGTGTACCTGTTCCATTGCCTTTTTCCAGAGACTTTCCCTGGTGATGGTTTTATTTACGATCATTTTTGGCATGTCCAGATCAAAAGCAATAAAATTAACGGTATTATCCAGCCGCACCGGATACATTCCGGCAGTAAGATTGCCCAGTATATGGTTTTCCGCCACTTTGATGGTAAACGGCTCATGAACAGGCGTGTATCCGGTCTCTCCCGTCGGACTGGCCCACTGCCGAGCATAAACGCCTTCTCTTCCGGAAAACAGCGTGGTAAAAGCAACCAGATGATGCTGGGATGGAATTAATTGGTCGCCGGCTTCTGCAGGAGTTTCCGGTGGTTCAGTTTGACCCATGAAATCAAGCCCGCGAATCAATCCGCGGAATGACTCGTCCTTGGTACGTTCAAGTGCGCTTTGATAAAGCTTCAACGCCTTTTCATAAGCCCCCATTTCTTCGATGATGCTTCCCAATGCCTTGTAATTTGCAGAAACGTCCGGCTGACGCTTGATCAGAGAAACCCAGCAGTGTACAGCTTTTTCCGACTGACCCTGATCCTGATACACTGCGGCCAGCCTGCGATAAGTCTCTAAATGTTCCGGTGCATCCCGGATGGCCAGATGGAGTTCCATCGCAACATCTTCTGGTGAATTCAGACTTTCCAGCAAATTAGCCCACTCCAGATGAAGAGATGCATCCACAATCGCCTTGGCATCCCGCTGACGGGCCACGGATAAAGCTTGATCGAAATTTCCTTCTTTGACCAAGGCATTTACCTTCTGCAAAAGTAAATCGGACGGGGTGGTCATAGTATTCAAGCCTCCTTTGACATATTGCAAGCAGGGGAATTCTGCTACCAGTTAAGATCGGTTGGAAATTCAATCAGTGGTTCGGACAGGAAGCAGTCTGTTACCAATTTTATGAATGATTCCGCAGTTTCAAGCTCAATAGCCTGAAACCCGTGGGCCAAAATGGAATTGTTCCGTGCAAATAACAGTTTTTCGAACTTTTCATGGTTTTCCTGAAACAGAAGACCCTGGCTGTGACCGACTTCGTGCAGTACCCGAAATGTGGCATACAGGGGAATCTGGAGAAAGTCCGGCCTTTCCGGATTAGAATATTGCTGCGCATAATCATCTTGAAGGCCAGCCGGAATGACTTTAAGTGGAACCTGTCCGGTTTCGCATTTGAACTTTTCCTGAAACGCGATCTGACCTGCCATTTCCAGCGCACGATACAACCTGGCCGTAGCATCATCATGTTTTCCCTGACGAATCCGTCGGCTGGCATTGGATACCAGATCCAGCAGTATCAGAGAATGCGCCATTTTAAAGTTTCGGGTTACAGATTGCATCTTACTGAGAATGGCATGATTTTCACGGGTCTTTTCAATAAAAGGTAACAGGGTTTCTGTGGCTCCCATCCTGCAGCAAGGGTCTAAAAGCTTAAGCCCCTGAGATAGTTTCTGTACTGCATCGCCATGTCGGAATGCATCCCATGCCTGATATGCCTGAAGAACCAGGGTCAGTCCGGAGCAAATCTCCCGATCGGTTGAACTCAGGCTTAATGCAATAGTCTGCATCACGGCAACCGCCGCATCATATTGATAAGTGGATACAAACAGGGCCACCCGCTTTTTTTCCTCAACGGCAAAAATCTGCCAGGGGCTGACACCCTGATGGACAATCTCTTCACCGGTTACAACTACGCCCAGGCCGTTTTTAGTCCGTGATTTTCCTCCGATATAGGAAAAAGCACTACCGTTACCAATGGTGGCCAAAGCCAGCGCGGCTGTCATGGTTTTGGTTCCGCCGGTGTAATCCACCAGAACCTGATCTGGCGGAATTCCCCATTCCGTCATTCGGGCTGCGCAGGCTCTGGCTCTGGCGTAACAGAGTACAAGATCATCGGTGTCGTCTGTAATAATCTTGTAATCCGTAAAAGATACATCCGCCTGTCTGGTCTTCTCCTTGATGGCGCCGATCAGGTCCACACTTTGATGCGAAACAAAAAAACAGACATAAGCCGGCCGGTGGGTCAAAAGTGTGGTGATGATGGGTTCAGGAGTACCGCCGACTGAGATGATCATGCCTTTCATTGTGGTTTATTTCCTTGTTATTTGATATTGACGATAAGATATCTGTTTCCCGTTGCTTCAACTTCAACACCAGCATTGACAGATTTTTTTTGTTCAAACAGCTTTTTATGTAGTGCTTCCGGAACGAGCTCTTTTCCTTTGACAATGGCTTTTTTCCCTTCAAACACCGCTGTCAGTGTATTGTTGCCCGGCGACCACGTCAGCGAGGCAGTTGGCCAATGTTGCCCGATTGCAATGACTGTGGGAGCCTGGACACAAACAGTATCGGGAACATCAGCAGAAAAAATAGCGCTGGTTGTTGTGACTTCCTCTGGCCAGGTGATGGGTTCATCTCTGTATTTTTCGTACTCGGATTCTGGTATTTCAATCATCTCCGCCCACCCGAAAGGAGTGAGGTTGATCGATGGTTGGCCACTTTTGTTCTCTGAAGCCAGCCAGAATGTGGTGGCATGATCCAGTTTTATATTCAATTTCATGATCCGGATACTACGATGGCCTTTGATCGTGACGCTCTCCGCCCCCGAATGCCTCCCCAACCGAAGCGGAATTGCATCCGGATCACCCGAATTGTGTAAGGAGCATCCTGCATTCGACAGCTCCAAATTTTCGCGCGTTTTCTCGGAACCATAAAATGTTCTTGCGCCCTCCTTGATCTCTTTCATCTTAATGGGTTTTTTGATTCCTGACCCAATGGTATCTTCAACCGAGATTGTGCCCCAGAACAGCGATCCCGGCATGATGGTTTCCATAATCTGATACAGGCCGGATTCGTCACTCGGCTTCTTTTTTTTATCAACGGCATAGATCACTTTTCGGCGAATAATGCCCACCGGCATAAAATCGGATACCTTGACCAGCCGGAATGGATCTTCATTAATCTCCCGATAGTTTAACAGCTTGTTTTCAAGTTTTACCGAAGCGTTCTTGTCATTTAGTTCTCTTTGATCCAGTTTGACAGGTGCGTTCTGCTGCCTGAGATTCAGCAGCGCTGTTCTCAGTGAACCCTTGACCGATGATCCAGGCAGAAAGGGTGTTTCTGCGCCGGACAGAAACGCCGTCCGATCAATGGCGAATTTGTTCAGTTCTTTTTGGTTCCTTTTGAGTTCAACTGGCGTAATCGACAATATTTTTTTGTAATGATCCAGAAATCCGCTGCACAGATCCACCCGGCTGCCTTTGGCCGGTTTGTTTCTGAAAAATTTATATAGCTCCAAAATGGATGCAATATCACCTCTTTCACAGATGGTTTTGAGTTTCTCTTTTTCAATCGGCGGCAGGCTTGCGATAAATTGAAACGGATCGAACACCACCAACTGCCTATGAGCCTCATCCACCACAAAACTCATGGGTTCATAGACTTCACCACATCCGATATGAACGGGCGAAAGGATTTTAATCAAACAATGGAATATCTCTTTCATGTGTAGCCTCCAGTCGGAAGGGGATCAATGGCGCATAACCCTGGCATACAGCGCCAGGCTGAACTTTCGATGTCCCGGTCACTGCTCTTCCCATGTATGGCAGGGTTATCCCCTTAGGGTCGGATGGTTGAAAAACAGCGCCGTCATCCGCCATGATAACCGGGTTTTTAAATGGATTCCGGGATGCTGCCAGGTAATCTCCATGCCGACCAAACCGGACAAAAGGGTTAAACCAGGCTTTATGAAATGAGCCGACATCCGGGACACACGGACCCAGCAAATAACACGCATTGGCGCCAGAGACTTCCGGAAGGCTGATTTCATCACACTCGGCCAGCTCGAAACGGCCCAGTCCGGTTGAGGCATCCCTGCCAAAGCCCCATGCCCCGATCCGTTTCATGGCAAGACTGATACGGTCAAGGTCGGTTGCCTCTTCATCGGCAAGGACAAACACCGCCAGCTTGGTTTCCGGCAGATAGTGGCTACTGGTTTTCATATATGGCGCAAACATGCCGGTTCCTGTTGTCTGGGTCAGACGGTTGATGCTGTTATGCGGCTGAGAAAACTTGACTTCAAAATCGACATTTTCCTGCCTCAGCAGTTGTCGCCTGCTTTCTTCCGTCAGTAACTCCAGACATTTGGCTTTAAGATGCTTATCCGTCCACAATTGGACAGTGTTGATATCCAGATCGAGCCTGTTTTGCAATACAAGCCACTTGGCTTTTTTGAGATTCTTGTGTTTGTCGATTTTTTCCGCCTTGTCTTGACACGGCTTGGGGAAGAACCAGTTGAAGGGCAGTTCTGGCCGTTTAAGTGCGTACAAGGTTGTCTGGCCATCAACTATTCTGGGAATGGCCGATGAAAACACTGCAAACGGGCGACTGGCATACAATTCCAGCCAATGGGCGAAACCGCCATTTAGAAGCGTGTCATCATAAGCCGCCTGCCAGCAGAAATGCCCAAACAGGGTGTCACCTTTCATCGGCGTACCAAATCCGGTGACTGGTTTGATAATTATTTCATAAAGCTTCACGGCTGCCTCCTGTTCTATGCAGGAAAGGGTTTGGTTTCATCATATTTCTTTCGAAGTGTTTCATCAGCAAATAAAAAATGAATCCGGCCATATCCCCGGCTACCGCTTCCTCCCAGGGCATCCAGTTCCAGCAGCTTCATACCTTCCATCAGAAGATTCAACAGATTTTCATCTCCGGCATCCAACTGCTTCAGGGTGATGGCAAACTTAAACTCCGCTCCTGCCGGAACCCGTTCGGTAAATCGGGGATGCTCCGCTACGCCTTTGATGCGGTCGATGCGATTCTCGGACTTTACCTCGGTAAGCGGCCAGTTGGCCTTACGCGCTCCGATTGCCCAGTCCGAATCCAGCGGACAGTCTGAAAATGATGCACGGGTGGGACCTATGCCTGAATTCTCTTCGGAATCCGCCCCGCTGACGCCAAAAAGTCGGAGAATTTGTTTGCATTCCTTTTTCTGTGGCCCATCCGAAAGATGGTTCATGTCTTTGGTGGACAGCGGCGCGCCTTTGGTGTTCAGCATCAGGCCGGACCGAAGTTCCAGAAGAGAGCGAATTTTCCCTTTCAGAGATGATCCCGGAATATATGGTTCCTGGGTGTGGGGGTGCTTGATGATCGGGTTATCAACACCGCCAATGTGCATTTCCATATCACCAGCGCCAATCCGGAGACCACTTTTCAAAACAATCTTGCCTGTGATTTCGGTAATCTTTTCAAGTTTCATTTATTTTAGTATCCTCCTTTCAATTTCTCGGTCCGTACTGTCTGTAAAAGCCCATAACAGCTTCAAAAAAAGATGAAAAAACCTTCAAATCATCAATGGTTTTTGTCTGCGAAACTGACTCCTTGATAAAAGTCAAAAAACTGTCAGATATTAATTCTCTTCCACGCGCATACGCGGCTTTGGCAGTCAGCATGTGTACCATGGGCAAAACAGTCGCCCATTCTGAATTCCTTTCCCTGGCGACATTTTCCAGCAGAACAGTTCCAAATTCTGGCCTCCTTTCCCTGGAGGCGTTTTCCAGACGAATCACTTCATCATAGAATTTTCGCAATTGGGTTCGCTTATTCAGTTTCTGGCGACTTTCTTCACTTTCCTTTGCCAGTTTTTGAGCCAGTTCATCCGCTGTTTTTGAAAATAGCAGCGGATCGATTTCCCCTTTTTCCCGATCTTTCCAAAAAACGACGTTCATATCGCCCTCCCTATCGTTTGTTATATAAAAGTTCCCACAGTGGAATTTTAAATGCAGCTCCCAAATCAATAAGCCATTTTCCCATCAGGACATGGATGACTTTTGCCATTTTTGATGAGGCTTCGGCGTTCTTTTGGCCTGATGATAAATTCCGCCCTACATTTCTGCCGATGGTATAGGCCAGCATAGCCCGCCACCGGGTGCAATCCATGTCCTCTATATGAATGATCTGATTTTTGACAACCCGTTTTTCCATGCCCGCATCTTCCAAAAGCTGATTCATCCGATACAGCATTGCAGAATTGATCCATCCCTCCTGAAGCCACTGCTCCAGTTGTTGCCGGATTTCGAACAGTTCATACATTTTGGCCCATTCAACAGTTTCACCAAACAGCGTCAAACGGTTTTTCCCTTGATACTTGGCTGCGTGCAGGCTTTCCTCCGCCTGCTCCGCAATATGTGCAACCGGCGTATTGGGTTTATGAACCGTAATGCCGGCGGAGAAATGAACTTCCGGGTTGTGACAGACATATCGTGCAAAGCTTTTGTTCAGAACCTTTGACAGTTCAATGATGCGGTTCCATGGGCCGATCAAAAACAGATCATCTCCGCCGGCGAACACGGTATAAACATTTTCAAATTCGGAACTCGATCTCAAAAGATCCGGCAGATAAACGGCAAAAAATGCATTGAGCTGACGGCTAAGCGTACTCAGACGGCTTATGGTAATGCGCTCCGAACTTAGACCGCAAGACATGAGCTTACCCAGATTATCCACATCGGCCTTCAATACCCCAAGAGCGGCAATACCCTGAAATCCTTCTTTATCCAATTTGGAATTCAGCGCCATACAGGCAATATGTTCAAAGGTGCGGGGGACCCCCGCCTGAATCTGGTTAATCAGTTCCTCATAATGCCGGTCTGTTTTTTTTCCGTGTAAATACCGATCTTCCTTTGAATCATCCGCCGTATAGACTGGCACATATCCATTTAGAAACCGCGTGGTGATATCGCTGGTGGGTTCATTTTCGCGGCGAAGGGAAATATCAAAAAATTTATAAACCTGGCCTTTCGCCGCCTGGTCCGACAGTCCGCCATCTAAAAAAGCCACCTGATATGTGTCAAAGATGGGCCGAAGCAGTTTTTTTTCAGCTCCCCTGATTTCGATATCAGTGGATGTGATCGCTACTCGGCTTTTTCGGACCAGGTTCGTACCCAGAAAGATATGATCCCGGCAAATGTCGCAAGCAAACTCCTTGTCATCCAGCACATCAGAGGACTCTGACACTGACGGCCTGCGTCCGCAGAACGGGCAGATGGGTGAAGGAAGATCGTTTCGAAATGCGTCCAGATAGCCTTCTATCGTACCGCCGAATCGATTCAGGTCGATCTTCCGATGTTTTTTCTCCGCCATGATGTCTGCAAAGCGTGTTCGCAAATCACTGTAGTTTCCGCTTTCAAAATCCGTGGGGTAAGCTTCGATACAACCTATTCCCATGGTGGTTTCGCCGTATGATGTCTTCATCAACCAATCGTTGACGTATCTTTCTACATAGCAAACAGCATCCCGGGAAGATTCCGTGTTGGGCGCAATGATCTCAAATTTTCCGGCGGCATTAAACACAACGCAGACAGACGGAATACCGATTCGCCTGCAAAGCATATCTGCGGCAAGCTCGGAAAACAGGGATACGGCAAACGATCTGCCCCTAAGTATTTTGGCCCGATGGCTACCAGTCTCGCCACTTCCGGTGAAAATAAAATTCTGGATGCCATAGAAATCACCGCCAATAACCAGAATTTTTTTAACGTCATCTTTCCGAATCTTGGCCACGGTCATAGTGTTTGTCTCGTGATGATAGCCGTAAAGCGCGGCTGCAATTGCCGAGGTGGTTTTCAGATGGTCATACAGTGAGATATCCGGAACCACCTTGCCGGCTCGTGCTGATGGCACTGCTCCGCAGCAGAGCATAACCAGACTTTCAAAGTGCTCAAACCAAAGCTCAATGCTTTCATTTTTATGTTTCAGGCGACCTGTTCCTTCAATAAATTGGGTGAACAGGGAGTCATACTCGGATTCGGCAAAATCGCCTGCCGGACAATCGGTTTTTTTTATGGGGAATAAGCTTTCCGGCCCCTGAACCTTCAAAGGATAACAATATTCATGGGACTCACTTCCTTTGCTTGTGTCTGTTACTTCTTTTGAAAGCCGTTCAAAAATCGAAACTAATCGGGTTTTCTGATAATCCCGGGGACGGACTCCGGCATTGTGATTGTCATAATTGACCCGGTCCATGCCGCTGCTGATTCGGTCGGCATCGGTGATGATCCACTGCATGGGGGTTTCTGGCTTGTGGTGTCCAGCAGCCAGGCTGATCATGGAATCACCATCCCCCCACCCCGGCTGATTGAACTCCTTTGGCAGCAAATCGCTGAACTTTTCAATAAAGGCGCATGTGTAAACAGCATGGGTGTGGGAATAGCGCCCGTTCCATACGGGTAGATACACATTGCTGTGGCTGTCCAGATAATCCTGTGATACCTGCAAAATGTTCTTATTCACCAGTTTGCCGATGTCGTGGATAAATCCGCCAACGGCCATTTTCAGCATCGTTGGGTCCATGTATTGACTCCTTTCTTGTAAATGTTACTGAAATCGTTCGTTCATATCCGCCAGAATTGCATCCCATTGAGCTGGCGTTATGGCAATGTTGCCAAAAAATATCAAAAGATCACAACAATCCGCTCTCTGGACATCTGGATGCCGTACCTGGTATTGGGGCGTCTGCCCTGGCTGAAAATTTCGACATCTCTTAGCACATCAGGCCCCAATCGCAATTCCAGTTCTTTTCGGATTTTGGCTTTGTACCCGTTAAAATTCTCGGCATTCAGACCAGTGATGCCGGTCTGGCTCATTTCATCAACCGGACGTGTTCCTGCAATCTGCCGGTAGATGTCTGTGATCATGGTCTGATGGCTGAAAATCTGCTGAATATCCAGGTAGCAGTCAGCACATTCGGGATGACATTCGCCAGTGCAGGCAAAGCCTTTTTTATGCATCACAAAAAACACATACAGGGCCAACCAGGTTGGTTGAAAATCGATCTCCATTTTTTTGTAGATCAGTTTACGGTCTTTCAAGACAACTGTAAGACAAGGCGATGAATCCTGGATCAAAGACAGCATGAGGGTGCCCGGATCAAGTGGTTGATTAAGAAGAGCAGAACTCAGACGGTCGCGAATAGATACAAATGGTAGCGGAACCAGTGTAACTTCTGCATAGCGGGTATCCATATAAAACAGCCTGCCTTGCTTATCACGCAACGCAATACGCCGGGATTTCAGAGGCGGATAATAGAAATCCGAAGATCGTTCGAATTCAGGTGTGACCAGCACATGATACAACCGATCCTGGTTCCGTCCGTAAAATTGAGCTGCCAAAGTAAGACAGGCACTCATTGTTTTCCGGCCTCCTGCAATGGAAAAATAGACCGCGGTATCCGAGTCGCTGGTAAACCGGTGAGTCAGTTGCAGGCATTGGGCCAGAAGCTTTTCATTATCGGCTTGGGTACTAATGTCCGCGATTTCAATTCCATGTGAATCGCAGAGAACATGAATCGTGTGAGGGCCAAAATCAATGGCGGTATCAATAAGCCCATAGTCACGGCAGTATTGGTGAAACTGGCCGTTTCGACCGGATAAGAGGGTTGCAAATATCCGCTCTTTTCCTTCCCGGGTGGTGATAACATGAATGGCGTCAATGCTGCGGCCATTTTGGTGCAGGGCATACAGGGTTTCTGTGATGACCTGGGGAGAAAGACCGCAAACCGCCAGTAGAATAGTTTTCAAGTCGGCCATATCAAAATATCAAATCTGGGTCCATATCAAATCTGCCCAGCCCAAATGTGGTTTGTTTGCCGATATGTACAACTCGGCAGAATTCTAAAAAAGGCAGAAATGGCTGGAGATTTCCGCTGTAAAGCACATCTCCGATGATCCCACCCATCTGCATATCCTGGCGTTGACGAAAGGAATAGCGCCGCCAGTCCATCCAGTGAAGACTGGATTCGGCGATAGATACCTGACCAGCATCGGCTACCAGACCACGGTAATCCAGAGCAGGCTCTGCCCCGTCGTAACAGGCAAGAAGCGATGAAATGCGCCGAAGTACTGCACGGATCAGCAAATGAAACGGCAGTTCTGAAGCAAAGCGATTTTCATGCTTGAGTCGTAGCGGAGTGTGAAACTGGATTTTCAGCCGATCAAAGGCGTTGGAAGGTGCTGGCTGGAGGTTAAGAGAGATTGCTGGAACCTGGTGTAATTTCTTGTCATCCTGGTTATAAAGCTTATCCTGTCCCCGCCAAACAGAGGTGAGGTCAAATTGACCGGCATTGGGGCCAATTCGCTTTCCCATGCTTTCCTGCCCCATCAGAATTACGGCGTGAATAAAATATGGGAGGCTTTCGATGGCCTGCCCAAAAAGCAGAATATTGAATGAAAAGTCATCGCCTGGCGAAAAATGCGTATTACGGGTTTCCGGAGGTTCAATCACAAAGGGATGAGGCTGAGCCGCCATACGGCTTGATTCGTGCGATGGCGGGTTTTTCAAGGTTTCGAACACCTTTGCGTAAAGGCATTGGTTACTGAGCAGGCAGTCGTCGCAGCTTCGGGTTCTGAGAACACATACGGCCTGTTTTAAGGCCCTGCCAAAGCACCCCCTGAAGGTGGACCCTTTATATTCGGGAAGAACGGCGTGGGTCTTAAAAGAACAGCGAAAAGAATATGTACCAAAATTCATGGTCAGCCCCCTGATAATCGTGTTCAAGAAATGCCAGTAACTGGTATTGGCAATTGAGTTTTGGGGATAATAAACCATACCGTCGAACGAAGAAAGAGCCGCAACATTGCTGATTTATAGCTTTTTCAATTCAGAGAGTGCTGTTTTCATGGGTTCTTCAAAAAAACTGGAGCGATACTGCGAACTGGCATAATTTTACGTTTTTGATCCCCCACCCCAACCCTCCCCCGCTGGGAGAGGGAGTTTATGAAAAGCGCAGATTATGCCCGTTCGCAGTAGAATTACCTTCACCTATGATAAAGCTGACATGTTTGTCAAACGAATTAACACATTTCCAGTGGGTGACAATGGGCGCTGAAGTGGACCCATGTGTCAAGACAAAAATGAGTCGAGTTTAAGATGGTAACCGATTAATCCGCAGCGGAATGGCGCTGCCCCAATTTCTACTTCACCTTGAGTCTTTTTTACTGTAAACAATGCCTTTTTGACCCCCCCCTTTTTTTCGGTAAATTATCCTGCCATTTAATGGGCGTGTGGTAATTTGTTTGCGTCTGCCCGGAGGGTAAGGCAACGCTGGGAAGCGACCAGAGCGCCGGGTTAGGCGGCAGAGGCATGAGACCGCACACAGTTGCTGTGCGGTCTTTTCAATCCTCATGTTTTTGCCTGTAAAGCGTTAAAATCCTGGGGGTTTGGGGGCAAGCCACCATTATAACTGACAGAATTCCTTATTATTTATTGCGAGCGTTTCCGTAACAAGTCAAACATGCTGCTGCTTCACACAATCAAAAACAGTACTTCGATTTTTGCCTTAATCCGAAAAATGGAACCGGCCCAGATAAGCGTCCAGAGCGAATCGCGCATCCGGGGTAAGCTCGGGGCAGCTTTGACTGCCCTTGGCGCCTTCAGCGACCCGTGCGGCAAACACCATGCAGGTGGGCTCCCCACAGGCCTTACAATTGGTTTTGGGCAGAAGCTTTAAAATCTCAAAAAGCTTGGGCCGGGGGGTTGATTGTGTACTGGGTTCGATCTGATCCCGCCGGTCCCAGGCATCGTTGATTTCGCGCTTGAGCCACTCGATAATTTTGCGGGCTTCCGCCCCATCCTTCAGGGCATTGACCGCGATCTTGCGACCATGAACCGTGATGAGCTTGCCCTGGGCTTTGAAAGTGACGGACGGCGGGTCCCGTAAATATTCAAAACCGCCCAGAAGCGTATTCAGGTACGGCAGAACATCTGATACATCTTGCGCCAGATGCGCGAAACAGTGAACCGACATGGTGCCGGGATTGCATTTTGAGTTGAAAATCTCCAGTTCATAATTTTCGAGCAGCATGGGGAGCCTCCTGGGGGCAATGTTTGGTTGAATTCAAAATCGTCTTGCGACGGATTTGAGGCAGCCTTTTGACAAGTTCAACGATCTGTGGATCATCATCCAACTCAAGTTCCTTGCATAAGGTGATTTCCAATAAAAAATATACCGCATTGATCGTCGTTTCGGCCAGTTGGGTT
>CAIMCT010000071.1 GCA_903839535.1 uncultured Desulfobacteraceae bacterium | reverse complement strand
AGAAGTAATTTCACTGATTCACTGACCGCTGACAACCGCAACAGGCTCAGGATATTTCCAAAATTTTCACTATGCTCCGACTTGAGATGCTCAATCGTATCTGATGCGTCAGCACTGATGAAAGCCGCTTTTCATGGAAAGATACGGGAGATATTTAGCACACTGTCTGCTCTGATGTCCGAATTGCCGGAAAGCGGTGGTATCAGATATGTTAGGGTTTTTATAAGATATATTGCCGCAACTCAGGAACGGAAGACGGTTGATGAGTTTACGGAAATTATGAAGAAACAATCAGAACGTATAGGTGAGAATATGATAACCGCAGCACAGGAATGGTTTAACGAAGGTTTTAATGAAGGTTTAAACGAAGGTTTAAACAAAGGTGTGATAAAGGAACAAATTGAAATTATTGAAAAATTCTTAAAAGTGGGTGTAACCTGGGATATTATTTACAAAGCTACAGATTTTGATGAAAACAATTTCCATGAACTGAAAAAGAAGTGGCAACAACAAGTAAAACCGGTAAGAAACCCTAACCAAGGCGTTGTTCTGGGCAAGCTCAACTCCCGCCAGTGAACGGTGTCAGGCGCCAATAAATATCCCAATACCAACTGCAATACCTGGGAGCCATCCCGGGACCGCCGCACCCCAGTGCGGCTCTGGTTTTAGCCGCTACAAGAGCGCCGTCATAATTGCCGCACTGGGGTGCGGCGATCCCCGCGGTGATTTGCCGCTCATCCATCATAGAAGCCACCTATTTGGCCAACGAAGAATATCCCAATATCTTTGGCTCGTTTAGCTCTAAAGAAAACGTCATCCGGAATAAGGGTTACAATCAAAAGCATTGACAAGCAGCTTTCGTTAGGGCATATCAACACCAAACTTTGAATGAGGTGAGACCATGAAAAGCGCGTATGATATTGCCAATTATTTCCTTAAACTTTCCGATGAAGATTCGGGGGAGTGCCTTTCGAATATGAAACTCCAAAAGCTGTTATACTATGCTCAGGGGTTTCATATCGCTCTCCATGATACCCCCTTGTTCGAGGACCGTATTTTATCATGGATTCACGGACCGGTCGTCGCAAATGTGTATTACGAATACAAAAAACATGGCAACTCAGGCATCCCGGCCCCCGAAGATATTGATATATCAGAGTTTGAATCGTCCGAAACAGAGTTGCTGAATGATATTTTCACTGTTTTTGGTCAATTTTCCGCGTGGAAGCTTCGGGATTTGACGCATGAAGAGCCTCCGTGGAAAGATACACCAAACGGCGGAGAGATTTCCCACGCAAAACTCAAAGAATATTTCATAACCCAGCTTGAAAATGGCTAAATCAAAAAAACAAAAAGTCAGCCGCGTCAAATATATCAAGGAGCCGAAGAGTGAGGTGCAGTCTCCGGATGCGCTACATCCTGTTTTTTCTTTCCGATTTCTTCGGACAGATTACGGAGTTGCCTCTTGTAATGTTGAACAATTATCGGGCTTTGTCAAGCAACTGAATCTTGTCAGTCAGCTAACATGGGGAATCTGGAAAATGTCTCCCCGAACAGGTATCGGACCTGAGAAGATCGCCAGAGAATCTCTCAATGTTGCGGTCCCCGCTCAGATCAGCGACGATATCGAATTCTTCCTGTGCTTCAGATTCCATAACGGCAGGTGCTTGGGATACAGAGACGGAGTAACTTTTTATATCGTTTGGATTGACGGGAGTTTTAAACTGTACAACCACTGAAGACCAAAACTTATATCTAACCATCAGTTGCAGCGGACGGAAGTCCAGGAATTGAGATGATTGAAGGATATTTTTCACAAATTGAACGCATTCTTCAGGAGTTTCCGAATATCCGTTCTCTTTCCGCAAGGAAGGAAGTTTACAATGAAATACAAGAGAGTACAATATAAACCATAAATCTTGCAAACACCAAAACAAGGAAAAACAGCATGAACAAAACACGGGTAAACGCTTTCTGCTTTATTATTTTGATGTTTGCAGTGGTTGCATTGGCAGCGCCGGTTCCGGATACCGGGCAGAGCAAATGCTATAACAACACCGTTGAGATTCCTTGTCCTTCACCAGGCCAGCCATTTTACGGCCAGGACGCTAACTATAGCATCTATCCAATGTCCTACACCAAGTTGGACGGCAGCGGCAATACGTTGCCGGATTCGGCTACGTCGTGGGTTATGGTGAAGGACAATGTTACCGGCCTGGTCTGGGAGATGAAGACCAACAAGGATGGGGTCAAAAACTATAATGATCCACATGATGCGGACAACACTTATACATGGTACGACAGCAATCCGGCTACCAATGGCGGTTATGCGGGAACTCCGGGCAATGGCACGGATACCGAAGACTTTATTAACGCCCTGAATAATGCCAACTATGGCGGCTATAGCGATTGGCGGCTTCCAACCATCAAGGAGCTGACCGATATCGACAACTATGGTATTCCTTATCCAGGGCCGACGATAAATATCGAATATTTCCCCAATACGGCTAATTCCCATTATTGGTCCCATAGTACCTTCTATGAGAATACGGGTGTTGCATGGGACCTGGATTTCAAAAGCAGCTACCAAAGTGCTTTCAATAAAGATCGTGACAACTATGTCCGTGCCGTTCGCGGGTGGCAGCCTCAGTCCAGCTACGTGGACAATGGCAACGGAACTGTAACCGATACCGCAACCGGGTTGATGTGGCAACGATAGGCTATTCCAGTACCAAGTATTGGGAGCAGACGTTGGCCTATTGTGAAGGCCTTAGTCTTGACGGCTATACGGACTGGCGATTGCCCACAATTAAGGAAATAATGTCTCTTGTGGATTTTAACAAAGGTTTTCCATCCATTAATACGACGTATTTTCCCAATACGGACACTATCAATTCTTATTTTCCGTCTACTTCCGATGCTAGCCACGCAAACATTATATGGGGCATGGGTTTTAAAGGTGGCCATTATGATAGTTACGATAAGAGAACTATGCACAATGTCCGTGCCGTTCGAGGTGGACAGGTTGCGGTGCCTACACCACCAATTCTTTCTGTAAGTCCTGGCAATCAATATGTAACTAAAGATGCAGGCTCAACCACATTCAGCGTTTCCAACACCGGAACGGGCAACCTGCAATGGACAGCCGCAGTTACATCTGGCAGCAGTTGGCTTTCGATTACATCGGGAGCCAGCGGGACCAATTCCGGAACCATCAATTGCAGCTTCACGGCTAATACCAGCGCATCCGCGCGTACCGGAACCATTCGGGTTACGGCGTCCGGCGCAACGGGCATTCCCAAGGATGTCACGGTGATCCAGGTGCCAGCAGGATGTACGGCGACCTTGGATGGAAATTTAATGCTCCATATACCCGCTCTTTCATATCTCAATCCATACTGGGGAGCGCCATCGT
>CAIMCT010000070.1 GCA_903839535.1 uncultured Desulfobacteraceae bacterium | reverse complement strand
TGGGGTGCGGCGCTCCCAGGCGAAATGGCGAGATACATATATGCCTGAATACCGGCAAAAAGTGTCAACTATTTTTATGGTAATATGAAGGATGCCTAAGAAATATACTATTTTATGTTTATTTACGGTGCTGGTGGGTCTTTGGGTTTGGGGAACTTCCATTAATGCACCCGAAAGCCGGGCTGTATCCACTCCCTCTATATCGCCATTCAAAGTGTTTTCAGTCGAAAAAGGAGAATATGTAATGACAGAGAATGTCGTCAAAACCGAAGCAGAATGGAAAACTCTGCTGACATCCGAGCAGTTTCACATCATGCGGGAGAAGGGGACCGAACGGGCCTTCACCGGCCAATACGCAAAACACCACGATCATGGCGTTTACCGATGCGCCGGCTGTGCTCAGGATCTGTTTTATTCGAAAGCCAAGTTTGAGTCCGGTACCGGCTGGCCGAGCTTCACCGCACCGGTGGCTCCGGAGAACGTGCTTTCCCTGTCGGACGGTAGTGGTATAATAAACATTGTAGCCCGAACCGAAGTCCTGTGTAGTAGCTGTGGAGCACACCTGGGACATGTTTTTTCAGACGGTCCAGAGCCGACCGGTCTGCGTTATTGTATAAATTCGGCTGCACTTCAGTTTGCAGCAATTGTCGATGATAGAACCAAACTGGCGCAAGCTTCTGCCGGTAAAACGGAGAAAGCCATTTTTGCCGGTGGATGTTTCTGGTGTATGGAGGCGCCATTTGAAAAATTGCCTGGCGTGATTTCAGTGGTTTCCGGATACACCGGAGGCATCAAGAAAAACCCCAGCTACGAAGAGGTGTCGTCCGGGGGAACCGGGCACACTGAAGCCATTGAAATAACGTTTGATCCTGATACGATCAGCTATGAAAAATTGCTGAATGTCTTCTGGATGAATATTGATCCAACTGTCGCCGACCGACAGTTCGTTGATGTCGGATATCAGTACCGGGCGGCTGTTTTCTATCTTGACGACGCACAAAAAAGACTTGCCGAAGCATCCAGGGAAAAGCTTCAAAAATCAGGCCGGTTCACCCAGCCGATTGTGACCGAAATCAGGCAGGCTTCCGTGTTTTACCCGGCTGAAGAATACCATCAGGATTATTACAAAAAAAACCGATACGTTATAAACACTATCGCAATGGATCAGGAAGGGATCAATTTTTGGACAGTGTCTGGGGTAAAGACAGCAAATAATTGTGATCGTCCATTTACATATTCGGTTTGCAATCATTACGTCGTTGCCTTGAAAGACGGTTGGTGATATTCAGGTTTATGGATAATACCAGAACAAGTCAAACGGATATTCGGATTTTCCGGCCACTGGCAACGACTCATGGAGATTTTGCCGACATCCCATGAAACAATTTTTTGAGAAAACATTCAATATCCATGATCAGGAAGTGGATAAATGCCTTTGGTTAGTCGTGATCTTTTTCAGTATTTTTTTGACCATGGCCATCTTTCGCAGTTATGTGGACACCACATTTCTCAAGCGTTATGGCGCCAGTGCAATTCCAGAGATGCTGCTCATAAATGGGGGGGTAACCATCCTGGTCTTTGGCGGGCTGAACCGTATAAGTCAAAAGTTTTCCGATGACATCCTCCTTAGCGGTTTTCTGGCTGCGTGCGCACTTCTTGTGATGCTGCTTTTTTTTGCGGTCGAGGCCGGAAATACCATGGCCTATCCGGTTTTATTCCAGATACTGAATCTGCAGGATTCCGTTTTTCTGGTCTATCTATGGAACATGGCCTGCGATCTGTTTGATTCCCGGCAAGGCAAGCGCATTTTTCCTCTCATTATAGCCAGTCAGGTTCTGGGAACTGCGATTGGCAGTTTCTCTGTTGTGCCGCTGACTATGCTTGGCGGACATGAATTTCTCCTGATCATCACCGCCGCTGCTTATTTTGTCATTGCCATTGGTGTAATTTGGTCCGCCAGGAAGGTGATGGATCTTGCCCCGTTCAAAAAAACAGCAGCCCGGGAATTGCGGAAAAGTCCGGCCGAGATACTGCGGATTGTTCGGGAGTATCCGATCGTTCGCTATCTTATAGTTTCTGGCCTGGCGCCCAATATCATCCTGCCTATTTTCACCTATCAATTCAGTGTGATCTCCCAAAACAGCTTTGCTTCCGAGGATGCGTTGCTGACCTTCCTCAGCGTTTTCAGGGGCAGCACCACTCTGGTCAGCTTTCTGCTGCTTTTTGTCATGGGCCGAATATACACCCGAATTGGAGTGACAAACGCAGCTTTGTTGCAGCCTTTTAATTTTGCGCTCATTTTTTTGGCATTCATCCCTTTTTTCAATATTTTAGTTGCAGCTTACGGCCAGTTTTCAACCATATTTATTCAAAGAGCCATTGCCGGTCCGGTGAACAAAGTGCTTTTCAATGTCGTGCCCAATGGTGTGGCAGCCTGGAGCCGGGTCTTTGTGCGGGGGACGGTTATCAAAGCCGCCGTTATCGCAGGGGCGCTGACCATCCTGCTTTTGAAACCCGTGGTCAGCGCCCATGGTCTGTCGATTGTTGCAGCGGCAATAACCTTCTACCTGACTTATGAGACATTGCTTTTCAAGAAAAAGTACACTTTGGGGTTGAAACAGGCCCTGATGGATAACTCAATTGATTTTGACCGGATGGCTTCGGCGTTTTCATTAAACCCGGATGTGACATCCATGGTCTTTTTGCCCGACAGCCTGTCACCTCTCCGGGATGATGTTGAAAACGGGCGACTTCCACTTCCGAATCTAACGGCCGAAACCGCTCTTGAAAATCTTGGACATGCGGACAAAAATTTCCGGGTCAGGGCCGCGGCCTATTTTGTGGAGAATCCTGATCAGCGCGCCATTCATCGTCTGATGAACCGTCTGGATGATCTGGAATGGGTCAGGGAAGTCGCCATAGAGGCCCTTGCCGGTTATGGAGAAGCGGCTCAGCCATTTCTGGAAGTCGAATTGATGAACAGCCCACCCAGGATTCAGCTCGGCATCCTGAAGGCCATGAAGTGCTCCGGCCTTCAAGATTTCGATCTCTTGCCTTTTATTACCCAACAGTCCGCTGAAGCTTACAATCACCTGGTGGCCATGGCTGCCCTTTCCAAAGGGGCGAGGCTGCATAGCGTCGAGATGCTCATCCAGCATCTTCAGGAAAAAAATGAGGAGATTCTGGGGATGATCTTTTACGCCCTTTGGGTTGCCGATCCGGATATGCGGTTCATGTATCGCTCACTACGCACCCAGAAGGCCTCCACGTCGGTGGAGATGATTGAGGCCTCCATAGATCGGGAAATGGCGAAATACCTGGTGCCGCTCATTGACGACATTCCCCTATCTGAGAAGATCGGATGCGGCCGAAGGGTTCTGCCCATAATCAGGACCGATGCCGCTTCCCGGATTCTTCCAGGGCTGGCCGGAAGCCGTGATCCCATCACCCGAATGCTTGCCGCCTATACCATTGGCGAATACATGCCGGAGATGCGATATTATTCCGCAATGGAACGGCTCCTGGATGATCCGGATACGGGTGTGATCCAGGCAGCCGGTTATGCCTTGAAACGCTGTATGAAAGGAGATGCGAAAATGCCTGAAGCGATTTATGACATCACCGCAATTAAAAAAGAGGCCCTTTTTGAAGGTGTCGGCATACGGGGATACAAAACGATCGCCTCCATTGCAATCCAGAAATTCCATAAGGCGGGTGATCTTCTGATTAAGGCCGGAGAAGAAGTCTTGTCTCTGTATCTCCTGCTGGATGGGCAGGTGGGTGTATTCGACGATTACGGCGCTTCCGGGCAGCATCTGAGGATGACCCTGAGTCATGGCGATACGATTGGGGAGATCGGCCTGCTCAGTAGCCTTCCGGCAACGGAGACCTGTGTCGTGGTCTCGGATTTTCTGGAGGCTCTGGTATTTACCCGCCAGGCCTTTTATGAAATCATGGGGCTTTATCCGCAGATCAGCATTAATCTTTGCAGGCAGCTTGCCGTGAGACTGAGCCGGTCAGGGTTTTAAACAGGTGTTCATATATCTCAACCCTGCGATCCCATGAATGTTCCGTGGACATGAAAGTCATGGCCGTGTTTCTTCTCTCCGGAGTCGGCGGATTATCCAGGAGTGATAGGGCGTTGGCGATCAAATCCTCCATATCGTCAAATCTAAAAATCCTTCCAAGCCCAGATTGGTAAATCAGGTCGTTGTTTACAACAGGCGCTTCGGATAAAACAGGCAAGCCGCCTCGCAGATAATTGCATATTTTGGATAAGTCATTATCAAAGGCATGAGGACCAGTGGCTATGGCCAGCCCCATATCCGCATGATAAATATAATCCCAGATATCTTCTTCAAGGACTTCCCCATGCTGAACGATGGATGGATGGATGTCACCGCCTTCTCCGGTTCCATACCAGTGAACTTTATTCAAACCAACGACATGAATCCGCGCCTCATTCAGGCGGGTGGCCAGGGTGTTCATGATAGTGATCATGCGGGGGGCTGCAATGCTGCCCAAAAAAAGGATTGTTCGTTTTTTCCCATCATAAGGATTTTTTCGTGGTGGCGGGATTTGCATGGGGCAACCCGTGGGGACCAGAACGACCGGAAGGAATCGGCCATGGAAAAGTCGCCACCGTATTTTGTTTTCTACGTTATTCAGTACAAGAACCGAAGCGCGTTGGCTGACCCGCTCCTGACACGATAAGAGTCTTTCCCGCCATTTTTCATCCCGTTCCGGCAGCCGGTCATCCACGACCCGGACAATCCGGGAGACGATCGGACCCTCATAATCCTGAATCAATTCAATGGAAAAATGGTAACATGTTTTGATGATATCATAATGCCCTTTCATAATGTGATTAAGCGGCCGAACTGGAATCAACCCATCCATGACACCTTCATGATTGACAGGGGCCAGCACTTCCGTTTCGATGCCTTTTCGAATTAACCCGCTTGAGATGGCCCTCAACCGGATCAGATCGATGCTCGATGGCGGCGCCAGTGGGGATTTGTGGAAGACCATACCGACTTTCATTTTGGCATCAACAATTCAGACAACGTCTGGGGTGATGAAAATCATCAAAAAACTGGTTT
>CAIMCT010000069.1 GCA_903839535.1 uncultured Desulfobacteraceae bacterium | reverse complement strand
TGAAAAAGGACCGCTTAAAACCCTGTTCAAAGCTGTGAAATCTCTGTCTGTCAGCACCGGCTTTGCCAGAACCTTTATAACCGGCGTATCTCCGGTAGTGTTGAGCGATATCACCAGCGGGTATAACATTGCTGAAGATATTTATCTGAATCCGCAATTCAACACCCTGTGCGGATTCAGGGAAGAGGAAGTTCAATCCGCTCTTTCTAATATTGCAGACCACTGTCAATTCGACAAGAATCAAGTAGCGCCGACGCTAAATATGATGCGAACCTGGTATAACGGATACCAGTTTGCCGCCGATGCCAGGGAGCCGGTCTATAACCCCACTCTGGCTCTGTATTTCATGAAATACTTTCAGCAAACCTGCACATGTCCCCGGAAGATGCTGGACGCAAATCTTTCTGCTGACCGGGGTAAACTGGAATATTTTGCAGCGATCTCAACCGGCAGTCAGATGCTTCTGGATATCATCAACAATGCGGAAAGCATTGTCATACCGGACGTGATTGACCGGTTCGGCATTAAGGAGATGCTTTCGGCCAACAGCAAGGATCAGGAATTTCTGGCCTCATACCTGTACTATTTTGGTGTTCTGACCCTGGAAGGGTTCTCTGAAACCATGCAGATGGTGCTGAAAGTACCCAATCTTGTCATGAAGGGGCTGTACCTGGACAGGATCAAAACCATGTTGCTGCCGGAGCCAGCCGTTCGCGATGCAGGCCGAATGGCTGCAGAAAAACTTTATATGCACGGAGAAATGCAGACCTTGTGCGATTTTGTGGAGCAGCGCTATTTCAAGGTGTTTAACAATAGGGATTACCGCTGGGCCAACGAGTTGACAGTCAAGACAGCGTTTTTAACTCTGCTCTATAACGATATTTTGTATGTGATGGATTCAGAAAAAGAAATAAACAGGCGGTATGCGGACCTGACTATAATCAGACGCCCCGATATGATGCAGGTTAAGGTTTTTGATATCCTGATTGAATTCAAGTTTGTATCTCTTGCAGATGCGGGGTTGAGTGGAGAAAACGCCTGCAGCCTGAGTCCTGATGCTCTGAAATCCATCCCGTCAATGGCTGAGAAGATGGCCGATGCCCGTATCCAGGTGGATCAGTATGGAGAATCGCTGAACCGGAAATACGGGAACCTGAATCTGAAATGCTATGCCGTAGTGTCTCTGGGGTATGAGCGTATCTGGTGGGAAGATGTGACTTGATTCTTATCCAGTCGCAAATTCTGTGTGTTTTCTCATTTCAGGAGAACGGAACCCGAGAGCAATATGATCTTTCGGACATCCCGTATTCTGTTCCGTCACGCTGAATCCATATTTTATGGACAAAACAGCCGTGAACCCGTCTGACACCCTCACTGCCTGCTATACTTGAGACCAGATAAATTTAGCCGACACAAGAGCGTGAGTTTCTTATTCTTATTTTCACAAATTCATACGGTTCGCAGTATATACTGCGAACTGGCATAATTTTACGTTTTTGATCCCCCACCCCAACCCTCCCCCGCTGGGAGAGGGAGTTTATGAAAAGCGCAGATTATGCCAGTTCGCAGTATAACATGTTGTCTGCCCGGTGTCCGGAACCAGCGAAGCCCATACTGTAAGTATCTTTATCTTAAATATCCTTTCCAATTCAGTCGATGAATAATTCCTGTATTCATAAAACGGCATTGTATCTCTCCTCCTGGTATGGGATTGGGTGTATTCGTCAGATGAAATTGATCTCAGCATAGGATAGTGCGCTTTCAATATCATTAGTGAGTATATTTCATATCATTTTATCTACTTAAGTATTTTAGCATCGTTGAATTACTTTGGACTGTGTACAGGAAAATATAGAGTGTCAAGAGTTATTTTGGCCTTGATCATCGTTTCGGCCATATTGCTTTACTCCCACCCCGACCCTCCCCCGCTGGGGGGAGGGAGATTTTCTGCTCCTCACCCCAGCGGGGGGAGGTTGGGAGGTGGTACTGGCCGAAACGATGATCAATACCGTTATTTTACCGTGCTGTCTGCTCTGGAGTTGACCGCCACAGGCTGTCTGAGCAAATTGTGGAGAAGTCGTTCAAAAACCCGCAAACTGATTCATGACGGTTGCCTTCTCCGTCGGTGGTGTGATAGCGTAAGATAAAAAAGTAACCGCAAAAATAAACATAAGAAGTGAGGCTAAAAAATGAACACAAACTCCTTGATCATCGACAGAAGACAGTTCATCCGCCTGGCAGGCGGTGCTGTCCTTTACAGCATAGTATCCTCTCCTTTTCCGGGGATCGCTGCAGAAACAGGAGGCGGGTTTATCGCAGAGGCTTCTTGCAGCAAGCCACCATGTGATGTCAAAGCACTGACCCGAAAACTCTTTGAATCCGCCGGCGGTATGTCCCGGTTCATTTCCAAAGGCGATGTGGTGGTGATCAAACCCAATATCTCCTGGGCCAGAGCCCCTGAATTGGGTGCGACCACACATCCGGACGTTCTTGAAACCGTCATATTACTCTGCCAGGAAGCCGGGGCTAAAAAAGTCCGCATCGCCGACAATACCATTCATGAAGCCAGAAACTGCTTTGCGGTTACCGGTGTCGATCAGGTGGCGAAAAAAACCGGGGCGGATTTGGTGTATCCTCTGTCCAACCTCATGCGGGATATGAACCTTCAGGGACATCGCCTGAATGTATGGCCGGTGTTTACGCCATTTAAGGAAGCAGATAAAATCATCAACCTGCCGGTCGCCAAGGTCCATAGCCTCAGCGGACTGACCCTGGGGATGAAAAGCTGGATCGGCGCGGTAGGCGGCAGAAGAAACGCGCTTCATCAGGACATTCATCAAAGCATAGTGGATCTTGCCCAGTTTTTCAGGCCCACAATCACCCTGATTGACGCCATCCGCATCATGACGGCAAACGGACCTTCGGGTGGAAGCGCATCTGATGTTGCGGTTGTTAACCGCCTGATACTAAGCGATGACCCTGTTGCGGCCGATGCCAGGGCCTGCGACCTGTTTCAGGTTCAACCATCCGCCATCGCCCATATTCAGCTTGCTCAGAAATGGGGACTGGGAACAACGGACTTCAGCCGACTGACCCGCTACCAGGTTGTGCTATGAAAATCAAACATCTCATTTATTTCAGAAGGATATCGCAGGTACTGTTCCTACTGCTGTTTTTGTTTCTGCTGATGGAAACCCGGCTTCCCCAAAATGTCTTTCTGGACTATTCCCAGGAAATCGCCGGCCCCAAGGATATCCGCCTGAATTACCCGGTCATGTTTTTCTTTGACATGGATCCGCTGATATTGCTTACCACCGTGTTATCCACACACAAGTGGCTGGCTGGTGCGGGGTGGGCGCTGGCTATTATTGGCCTGACTCTTTTTCTTGGCCGGTTTTTCTGCAGCTTTGTCTGTCCGTTCGGAACCCTTCACCATGCAATAGGCGCCATACATCCTGCCGCCAAGGGACGGCATGCCGCTGCCCTGAATGAAAAAACACCCGCTCAACGGCTGAAATATGGGCTTCTTTTGATGGTTCTGGTGTCCGCTCTGTTCGGGTTGAACCTGGCGGGATTTATGGATCCGATAGCGCTTTTGTTTCGATCGCTTTCAGTTTCCATTCTGCCGGCTGTAAATATCGGTGTCAAGGAGGTGTTTGATGCTATGGCGACAAGCGATATCAAGATACTGAATCTGATCAGCTATGCCGCAGAAATCATCGTATCGCCTGTCCTTGGCTTTGGATATCCGGCCTATCAGACAGGTTTTGCAATCGGCCTGATCGTTTTGGCTCTCTTGTTCCTGAATCGGGTGCGTCCCCGGTTCTGGTGCCGTGTGCTGTGCCCTATGGGGGCGTTGTTCGGACTGTTGTCTTTTAAAAGCCTGCTGAATCTTGAAAAGGATGAAACCCGGTGTACTGGCTGCAATAAATGCACGGCAGCCTGCCAGGGTGCGGCTTCTCCCCGGCCTGGTGTAAAATGGGAACCTGTCGAGTGTGTCCGATGTTTCAACTGCCAGCACATATGTCCGGAGGATGCTCTATCGTTCCGGTTCTTTCGGCGGAAAGCGCTGAAATATGCACCGGATATGGGAAGGCGTGCAGTGCTGACCGGACTTACTGCCGGCATTGCTTTTCCACTTCTTAGCCGGCTGGACGGCCATATCCATCAGGCATCCGACCCACGACTGATCCGGCCGCCTGGATCATTGACTGAAACCCGGTTTCTGGAACGCTGCCAGCGTTGCGGCCTGTGCATGAAAGCCTGCCCGACAAACGTCATTTCGCCGGCGCTTGGGGAAGCTGGGCTCGCCGGCATCTGGACCCCTGTGTTAAACATGACGACAGGGTACTGCGAATATTCATGCACTCTTTGCAGCAGTGTCTGCCCGACAGGCGCCATTCAGCCGATTACGGGGAAGGAAAAGATATCAGGCCCTATCCGCATTGGATCAGCATTTGTGGATAGGGGAAGATGCCTGCCGTGGACCGAAAACGGCGCGTGTATTGTCTGCGAGGAAGTTTGCCCGACCTCTCCAAAGGCCGTAGTCTTTCGCGAAGCGGATGTCGCCGGCTTTGGCGCTGAACGGCTCCGCCTGAAACAGCCATATGTGAACCTGCGACAATGCGTGGGATGTGGGATTTGCGAAAACAAATGCCCGGTCAAGGGAACGCCCGCCATCCGGGTGATTGCTTCTGGCGAAAGCCGCTCTCCCAAAAATCAGATATTGCTAATTTCATAAAAGGCCATGTGAGGGGCGGCCACTCGGCTGCCCTTTTTTTGTGCGCCCGCCATGTCGCACAAATGGATGTTCGCACTATTTTTCGGAAACTCAAGTATATAAATCACATTTAGTTAATTGGTGCTTATTTTTTCACCTTGAAAGGGCTGCTGTAATGTTCCAAAACCATCTATACCTCCATCTTTCCGTTGGACAGCATAACGCCATCAGGCTGAAACACTGGTGATGTACCCTGTGAAGGCGGTTCATCATCCATTATCCCATATACAGCTTAAGATACCTTGCCGTATGCGATATATCGGACATTGTCGGCATTTCCTCCGGTGAACCGTTCGCCACCACCTGCCCGCCAGCATGTCCGCCTTCGGGACCCAGATCAATGATGACATCGGATGCCAGAATGATATCCAGATTGTGTTCGATTACTACTACCGTATTTCCGTGGTCCACCAGGGACTGCAATACCTGAATCAATTGCTCCACATCAGAAGGGTGAAGCCCCGTGGATGGTTCGTCCAGAACATATACAGTATGATCGCTGGATGCCTTGACTAATTGATGAGCCAGCTTGATGCGCTGGGCTTCTCCTCCGGAAAGGGTGGGGCTTGGCTGACCCAGGCGCAGATAACCCAGGCCGATGTCGCAGACCAGGGACAACGCCCGGCGAATGGCCGGAACTGGAGTAAAAAAAGATAGCGCCTCCTGAAATGTCATATCAAGGACTTCGGAAATGGTTTTGCCCTTGTAAACCACCATCAGTGTCTCCAGGTTAAACCGCTTTCCCTGACAGACATCGCAGGGAACATAGACATCAGGCAGAAAACTCATTTCGATTTTATTGTGCCCCTGTCCCTTGCAGGCGGCGCAGCGGCCTTCCTCGACATTGAATGAAAATCTTCCTGGCGGATATCCCCTGGTTCTGGCGGCGGGGGTCATGGCGAAAAGCTGTCGGATATCAGCATAGAATCCCACATAAGATGCCGGAACCGAACGGGGCGTTTTTCCGATGGGACTGTGATCTACCTCCAGAACTCTTTTCACCGGCTCCCAGCCCCGAATGCTTCGGCACAACCTTTCCGGGACAGGTCTGCCTTCCAGCCCGCAGCGTATGGCAGGAAACAGTGTTCCCTTCACCAGCGTGGATTTTCCGGAACCGGAGACCCCGGTCACAGCAATCAGGGCGCCCAGCGGGAATTCAATATCAATTGATTTGAGGTTGTTCAGACAGGCGCCCTGAATTTCAATGCGCGGTTGATCCCTAAAACGCCTGAGACGGCTGGTCATGGTGCGGGTCTTTAGCTTCATATATTTTCCGGTAAGGGAGTTTTCGGTGTTTTCGATGAACTCCTGAGTTCCTGATGCCACGATCAAACCCCCGTTCCGGCCTGCACCAGGCCCAAGATCAATCAGGGTATCGGCTTGACGGATGGTTTCTTCGTCATGCTCCACGACCAGTACCGTGTTTCCCCGGTCCCGTAAGGTTTTCAGGGCATGGATCAGGATTCCGCTATCCCTGGGATGGAGCCCTATGGTCGGCTCGTCCAAAATATAGAGAATTCCGGTGAGATTTGATCCAAGCTGGGCGGCAAGCCTTACCCGCTGGGCTTCTCCGCCGGATAGGGTATCACCGCTTCTTCCGAGTGACAGGTAGGAAAGCCCCAATTGGTTCAAAAGGGCCAGACGAGACAGGATTTCAGATATGACCGGTTCCGCAACTGGTTTTTCAGGTTCGCTGAACGAAAAGTCCCGAATCATGTTCTCAAGCCGCTCTGCGGTTGTCTGCATCAAATCCCATATCGAAAAGCCGCCAATGGTTACAGACAGGGCAAGTGGCTTCAGCCGACTCCCAAGGCACCGGGGACAGGCGCTGCGCTGACCGTCTTCAACGGCTTCTGTCTGCCCCAGCCCCCCGCATATCTCGCATGCCCCCTGGGGGCTGTTGAAGGAAAAAAGTCTGGGGTCCAAAGATTCCAGTCCGGTTCCACAGGTCGGACAAACCCCTTTCAGGCTGAAAACCGTTTCATTTCCCAAGGCTTCAACCACAGTAAAACTTCCATTCCCTTCAGACAGCGCCATATCCAGCAAGGGAGTCAACATCGCTGCATTCAGTTCTCTGGAAGACCACCGGCCGGTTTCCAGCTCGATGGTATGTTCATGATAGCGGCTGAGCGCCATACCTGGCTGTATCACCGTCCATACGCCGTCAATTTTGGCGCGATTGATCCCGCTTCGCAGCGCTCTTGAGAGTACATCCTTGTGAAACCCTTTTCTGCCGCTCACCTTTGGTGTCAGGATGGATGCGGACACGCCGGAATATCGCCGCAGTATCTCTTCGGAAATGGCCTGCCGAGTCTGTGTCACCAATCTTTTGCCGCATCCCGTGCAGTGGCGATCTCCGAGCTTGCTGTATAAAAGCCTCAGGAAATGATATATCTCCGTCAGGGTTGCGACCGTGGATCTGCGGCTGGAATGGCTGATGCGCTGCTCGATGGCCACGGTCGGGGAAAGCCCTGTGATCCGGTCCACATCCGGACGCTCCAGAATGGTCATGTACTGGCGGACATAAGGGGCCAAGCTCTCCAGATACCGACGCTGGCCTTCAGCAAATAGAACATCAAAGGCCAGGGAGGACTTTCCCGACCCGGATACGCCGGTCATCACAATTAGTTGGTTGCGAGGAATGGATACGGTTACATTTTTCAAATTATGTTCCCTGGCTCCGCTAACGACAATGGATCCACCCCAGGCAGCAACAGGCTCTGAAACAGCGACGGGAATCGCAGGCGTTTCTCCGGGTTTACCGGGACGGAGATATTCCTGCAAATGTTTGCCGGTATGCGACTTTCTGCACGCCGAAACCACTTCGGGCGTTCCCGATACCACCACGGTTCCGCCAGCTTCACCGCCTTCCGGCCCCAGGTCGATCACCCAGTCGGCGGTCTTTATCACATCCAGGTTATGCTCAATCACCAGGACCGTATGTCCACCCGCTGTGAGGCGCTGAAAGACTTCAAGAAGCCGCTCAATGTCCTGGAAATGAAGTCCAGTGGTGGGTTCATCCAGGATGAAGAGCCGGTTGCGGCTCCCGGATTCCTGTAAAAATCGGGAAAGTTTCAGGCGCTGGGCCTCTCCGCCGGAAAGAGTGTTCAGGGGCTGGCCAAGCCTCAGATACCCCAGTCCCACATCCGAAAGCAATGACAGAGGACCTGTAAGTTGGGGAATGTCCGCAAAAACAGCCAAGGCCTCATCCGTGGTCAGGCTAAAGATGTCCGAAATGTTCAAGCCATTGTAGCGGATGTTCAGGGCCTCCGAAGCATAGCGTTTTCCGGCGCACGTCGGACAGGTCACAAAAACGTCCGAGAGAAACTGCATCTCGATTTTTTCAAACCCTTCGCCTTTACAGGCTTCACATCGTCCGCCGGGGACATTAAAGGAAAAGTATCCGGCGGAAAATCCTTTTTCACGCGCCTGCGGCGTATCGGCCAGACGCTTTCGAAGGGGTTCCATGGCTCCGGTATATGTCAGGGCGTTGGCTCTGGGGGTTCGTCCCACCGAATGCTGATCCACCAGAACCGCTTCTGATATGTTCTCCAGCCCCTGGATCATACGGTATTTGCCGGGCCGATCCGAAGCTTGGCCTTTGATCCTCTGAATGGCTTTAAACAGAATATCGCCAGCCAGCGTGGATTTTCCCGATCCTGATACACCGGTAATGCAGGTCATCACTCTCAGCGGAATCGCCACATCCACATCTTTCAGATTGTTCTCAGATGCCCCTTCAATCCGTATCCATTGAAGGTTATTTGATATTTTTCGGCGCTTCGGGATGGGAATGCGCCGTTTCCCCGTAAGATAGTCACCGGTAAGAGTCCCGGAAATATACGATGCAGGGCCATCGTACATTATTTCGCCGCCGTTTTCGCCGGCTGCAGGACCCATGTCCAGAATCCGGTCGGCCTTGCGAATAATCTCGGGGTCATGCTCCACTACAACGATGGTGTTGGGAAGATCCCGAAGCCGCTTCAGGATTTCAACCAGGCGGTTGCAGTCCCTGGGGTGAAGCCCGATGCTTGGCTCATCCAAAACATAGAGGGCGTTAACCATGGAAGAACCCAGGCTTGACGCCAAAGCCACTCGCTGGACTTCGCCTCCGGAAAGGGTTCTGGACTGCCGATCCAGGGTCAGATATCCCAGCCCCACATCCTGAAGAAATTTGAGCCTGGACAGGACTTCGTCATAGATCATTCTGCTGGCGTTGTCCGTGGCATCCATATCAAGAGCTGTAAAAAAAGATGTGGTTTGAGTGACATTCAGCGCATAAATGTCTGCGATCGTTTGGCCGGCCAGCCTGTAGAGCAGTGTCTCGGGTTTAAACCGGGCTCCATCGCAACTGCCGCAGACCGCATAACTTCGATAGCGCGACAGAAATACACGCACCGGCATCTTATAGGTTCGAGTTTCCAGCCATTTAAAAAAACCACGCACCCCGTAATATGACGGCGTACCTTCAACAATGGCAGTTCTTTGATCTGGCGGCAGGTCTGCAAACGGAATACGGGTTGATATTCCCTGTTTTGCACAAAACGCCATCATATCATCATACTCGACTTTCTGCTCCGAACCTGTTCCCCAGGGTTTGATGGCGCCCTGTTCCAGTGACTTTGACGGGTCCGGAATCACCAATTCCCAGTCAATGTCTATGGTTCTGCCAAACCCTCTGCAGGTATCGCAGGCCCCCACCGGACTGTTGAAGGAAAAGAGATTGGGAATCGGTGGGGAATAGGCGATTTTGCAGGAAGCGCACTCCAGTCCCCGGCTGAAAGACAGTCGCTGCAATGGACCCACCCACAGATCAATTTGGCCGCCGCCCCATTGAAATGCCTGCTCAACGGAATCCATGATCCGGGGCTGATCCACAGCCCGGAGTCGAAGCCTGTCAACCAGAATATGAAGGGGCCGGGGTATTACCTGCGTTGACAGATCCGACAACTGCACGGTTCGGCCCATGTCCACACACCTGTCAAACCCCATGCTAATCCAGGACAGCAAGGCATTCGGCGCTGGGTCAGGCTCAATGGCAGCCGGAAATGTGATGCGGATTTCCGTTCCCTCAGCCATGTTTTGCAACGCTTTCCAGACATGGAGCGGAGTCTCCGGCAACACTGGTTTGCCGCACCCACGGCAGTGAAGCTGTCCCATGCGGCTGTACAGAAGTTTGACATAATCGGTCAGCTCCGTCATGGTGCCCACTGTGGATCGAGATGTTCTTACTGGGTCTTTCCGGTCGATGGCAATGGCAGGCGGTATTCCCAGAATGGCATCCACTTGGGGCCGATCCATTCGATCCATAAACTGCCGGGCGTAGGGCGAAAATGTTTCCACATAACGTCGCTGGCCTTCGGCATAGAGGGTATCGAAGGCCAGGGATGATTTGCCGGAACCGCTGACACCGGTGATCACCGTTATCTGGTTTAGGGGAATGCTCAGGTCAAAGTTTTTCAGGTTGTGCTGTCTGGCGCCGCGAACGACGATTGCTGGAGTTTTCATTGACCAAAGATGATACATCCATGACATTTTTTCAAGGCAGGAATCGGGCGATCCTCAAATATAATGATCCTGCGGGAATGTGCCGATTATCAAAAGGTTTTTGGCACCTCTTCTTTGTTGGCCTTGACACTTGTAAACAGAAAAAGTATAAAACAGATTGAATGATATTTAGTGGTAATGATTTCGTGTTTTGCGAACGCTTTTCATGGCCTGGAAAACGGGTTTATGAGCGGAATCAATTATCATACATGGATTGTCTGAGGGCGGAAACACCCTCGACTGGAGGAAATTATGTTTGGCATCGGCATGCAGGAATTGCTCCTGATTCTGGTTATTGCACTCATCGTTCTTGGCCCGAAAAAGCTGCCGGAAGTGGCCAAGGCACTGGGAAAGGCGATGAATGAATTCAAGCGGGCCACCAATGACATCAAGGAATCCCTGGAATTGGATCAAAGCCTGAAAACCGTCAAAAAATCATTTGACACCATGAACAATGCCCAGCCTGCAGCAAGCGCCAACACTTCCGCTTCCGGGCCTTCAGATGTTAAAGCTGCATCACCTTCGCATGAAGAAGCCGCTCCCAAGGCCAATGATCCTCCCCATGCTTCCAGTTGACAGGATTCTCCCATGAAAGATGAAGCGAAAATCCCTTTCACTTCCCATCTGGAAGAGCTGCGAAAGCGTCTGATCACCTGTGGTATCGCTGTCGGCATCGGATTTGTTCTGGCTTACAGCGTTAAGGAATGGCTATTTCATCTGCTGACTGCACCGCTGATAGCGGTCATGCAGCCGGGTGAAAAACTGATTTTCACCGGCCTTCCGGAGGCGTTTTTTGCTTATATGAAAGTGGCGTTTTTGTCCGGCACCCTCTTGGCCATCCCCGTCATTTTATACCAATTCTGGATGTTCATCGCTCCTGGGCTTTACAGCAAGGAAAGACAGCATCTTGCCCCCATCATGGTTCTGTCTATATTCTTTTTTATCGGCGGCGCGCTTTTCGGCTATTATGTGGTCTTTCCCATCGGGTTTCAGTTTTTCCTCAGCTTCGCCACGGACACCATCCGGCCGCTGCTGACCATGCGTGAGTATTTAAGCTTTGCTTCCATGTTTCTGCTGGTATTCGGCCTTATTTTCGAGCTTCCGTTGGTCCTGGTCTTTCTGGTAAAGCTGCGTATAATTTCCATTGATTTTTTAACCACTAACAGAAAGTACGCCATCCTTGTGATTTTTATCATTGCAGCCATTTTAACACCTCCGGATGTGGTTTCGCAGGTACTTATGGCCATTCCCATGATGGCGCTCTACGAAATTGGCATTCTTGGTGCCAGAATCTTTGTCCGCAAAAAACCTCAGGAAGAGGCTGCTCCGGAAGATACTCTGGAAAAAACCTCCTGAGAGACAATTACGAGTTCTTGGTCGCAGTTCCGGCAGTGAATTGCTACGGAAGAACATTTGCTGGTATATACTGCGAACTGGCATAATCTGCGCTTTTCATAAACTCCCTCTCCCAGCGGGGGAGGGTTGGGGTGGGGGATCAAAAACGTAAAATTATGCCGGTTCGCAGTATAACAAATTATTAACAAGGGAAAAGGAGGAAAATGTCTTATGAAGAAAACATTGTGGGTTGTAATTGTTGTCGGTATTGCGGTTGTATTTGCTTCAGCCGCCCTCTACGCTGGAACCAAGGCTCCGGATGTCATCAAAATGGAGAACAAGCTCTATCCCAAACATGAAAAAGGCATTGTCGAGTTTTCGCACAAAAAACATGTAGTCGAATACAAGGGCGCTTGCGGGGACTGCCATCATGACAAGGACGGAAAACCCCTGGCGACTCTGAAAGATGGCGACAATGTTCAGAGCTGCGCGGAATGCCACAAGAAAGCCGGCGAAAAACCAAAGGGAAAAGATGCTCCCAAGCTGACGGACAAAGAAGTTCTGGAATTTCACGCCGAAGCCATGCACAAGAATTGTCAGGGATGTCACAAGGAAAAAAACAAAGAGAACAATAACCAGAATGCTCCGACAACTTGCGTAAAATGCCATCCGAAAACCGATAAAGCCAGTTAATCGCTTGACCCGATGATTCTGGTAATTCTGATTCACAGCAGGGCGGGTTTCTCTTGAAAAAGAGAGGGGCCTGCCCTTTTTTTGTCTCCGTCCTTACATGTAAGACTTGCAAAAACCTTCAGGGAATTATTCGCCATTGCCATGCGATTTCATTTTTCAGATTCGTAAATTGCTGCTGGTCCTTGGAGGTGTCTTGTCCGCAAGCTGCGTGACCGGCTGTATGGAGACAGATTCCTTCGCGCCACCGGCATCCCGTCAACCCGTTCAAACCCTCACCATAATTGCTTTGGGCGACAGCCTCACCGAAGGGTATGGGCTTAAGGAATATCAGGCTTATCCGGCCCTTCTTGAAGCAAAACTTCAAAAAGTAGGGTTTTCATGCTCGGTCATTAACGCCGGCATCAGTGGTGAGACCAGCAGCGGCCTGCTGTCCCGTATCAACCGAATACTCTCGCTGAAACCCGACATCGTTATTTTGTGTACAGGTGCCAATGACGGCCTTGGCGGGATCAATCATCATCTGATAAGTAGCAACATTTCCAAAATAGTTCAAACATTCAAGGAACACCAGGCTACGGTTATTCTGACAGGCATGAAAATGCTGGTCAATTATGGTCCGTCTTATACCGAGCCGTACAATAGACTGTATGCCGAGATTGCCGAGCAGGAACAGCTCCTCTTTATGCCTTTCTTTCTGGAGGGCGTTGCCGGAAAGCCGGAACTAAACCTAGCGGACGGAATTCACCCCAACTCCAAAGGCTACCAGATTATCGCAGCCTCTGTTTATCCGTATGTTTTAAAGGCCATGCAAATGGTGCGGAGGCGTTGAGGGAGGCAAAGGCTTTACGACCTTACGCTTTCCTTATGCTCCCTCCACGTTCCTTAAAAAGTTGAATATTTAGTGTCTAAACGGAAACCTATAGTCTATAAGTTTTGTCAAATCAAATTAACTGTTTCTGATAGTAAGAATCCATAAAAATCTGCTTGAAAAAAGGTAACACTTTCTCCAAAGAGAAGAAAGGAGAAAGTGATTTGTCGGTGGGTCAGTTTTCTTGAGCAGAGGTGGGTCAATTCAAATTAGCGTCAAAGAAGTGCAGTAAGGAATATGATCAGGTCGGGGATACCAGAAAGAGTGGCAATGATGATATCGGGACATAAAACAAGGCCTGTTTTTGACAGATATAATATCGTCAGTGACACTGACCTGAAGCAGGCAGCCCAGAAACAGCAGAATTACCTTGAAACGCAGATGGGCACAATCGCATAAAAAAGGGGGTTATCCGTTGAGATAACCCCTTGATTTTATGGCGCGCCCGGAGGGATTCGAACCCCCGACCTACGGATTCGAAGATGTTCAATGATGTGTAACATACTGAAATAATTAGACGCAGATTGATGTGCGTTGCTTCGAAAATACCTCTCCATGCAACCTATGCGCAACCGGTGCACTCTGTTGCACAAGTAAGAAAAAAAGCGTATCCTTGCCTCTCGAATAAAATACTGAAGGAGGCACATCCCAGATCATGGACTTAATCCATCCAAAGCTGAAGGCCTTTCAAGAAATCTTTGCTGAGATTTTTCCCAGTGACGGAAATCAAGAGCAATTCAATACCGCCGCCGTTACCGAAGAAAACCTATATAAACTTCTCCGTTATCCAGTTGTTTTAATGGTCATTATTGCTGCTTATACAGGCGGGAAAAATATTCAGAAGCTCTTCCAGGAATTGAAAGATATAGAAAAAGCCGATGAAGCGTATGATTATTGCGTATCCGAATTTCATTTCGATATCTACATAAAGGTTTTTCTGATTTTTCATAATAAGCTGGCATTATTCACAATAAATGAGATCAGGCAATTAATCTATTCTGTAAATTGTTTTATCGCGCTTTGTTGTGTCATGATCATTCAGATAAGGACCAAGAAAAAATGTGACTACTTATCTGAAGATGATATTTTAGGTGTTTTGGCTTCAGAACCAATAAAGAATAATAACACACTTCTCACTCATAACTTTATCAATACATGGATACATTTGGGTTTTTCTCAGATTGATGATGATTTGGAGACCGATAATTTCCTTCATACTTTGCCAATTCAAGGTGATGAACGCAATGGCGAAGATTTATTTTACTATTCTAATTATAACTATTTGATATCATCGGTAGATGATGGCGTTGGACAAATTTCAATCAATATAAACTCAGAAGGCGAGAATTACTTGTATCTTTGGCTGGAAACTGCGGCAACAGATATTAAAGACAAAGAACGGCCTTTGAAATTAAATGGGTTTAATTTTTTCTATCCTACGGATTCTTTAACTACTTCTGATATTGATAAGAAGCATTTGGAACTGATAAAGCTAAATTTTTATAAAACTCAAGCGCTGTGGTCATTAATTGAGTCAAACTGGACTGATACAATTCTTCGATTTGATGAATATCTTGATAATAATGGCAATAGAAATAGAATTGTTAGCTATATTAATACGATAGATGATAAGCATGAAATGCTATATGCTTTTAGCAGTTATCTAACTTATAAATCACTGATTCTTTCACTATGTAGTGATGAAATAGATTACGATTCAGATAGTTATCTTAACAATAAGCTAAAGAAGTATTTAAAGGATTATGCAAAAGATACGTTTAGCATTACAGAAAGATATCATTTGTATAAGGCTTTCAAAGAGGTAGATGGCCTTTTTGACATGGTGAGTAAAACTCAAGTTAATACGCGAAGAATACCAAAGGGTAAAATGAGTGAGGAAGAACACAAGATTTTAGAGAAAGAAAGAGAAAAAGAT
>CAIMCT010000068.1 GCA_903839535.1 uncultured Desulfobacteraceae bacterium | reverse complement strand
GGAAATCTTTTTGGACCCCGTTGTCAATATGATCCCAAGGCAACACCTCATTCAAAGACCGTTGACGCTGGTTATAAAATGCGAGGGAAAACTTGGGGGTTTCCTTGAATGTTTTTCCCCAGTCCCCCCTGTTATGGACAGCCCTGACCAGCATATCCGATGCCCTGCGATCGCCTCTTGACAAAAATGCCTGAATTGCAGCTTCCTTGAAACTGTTTGCCTCAACCCGGACATTGGGAACATGTTTCAGACCACGGAAGATCATCGCCAGTTTTTTTTTCAACAGCGGCATTGCATCCATTGCAGCCCACTGAAACGGCGTAGCTGGTTTGGGAATAAATGCGTTGACACTGATGGTCATTTCACCGATGTGGCCCAGAACCCTGCTACTTTCCAGAAAAGCATCCTTGACCTTTTGACAGAGGGTAACAATGGCTTCAACATCTTCGATGGTTTCCGTGGGAAGCCCTATCATAAAATAAAGCTTCAAGTTCGGAATGCCAGCCGCTACCAGCGCTGTAGTAGCGTTTAGAATTTGAGATTCTGTAATCCCCTTATTAATCACCCTGCGCATTCGCTCTGATCCGGCATCCGGCGCTATGGTGGCCGTCTTGACACGGCTTTGCGCCATGGATGCAACCAGATCCGGAGTTAATGCATCTGCCCGAAGCGAGCTGAACGAAAGCTGTACCCCAATTTCCCGTGCTTGATCACAGAGGAAGCCCAAACCTGGAATATCCGATACTGCAGCACCGACCAAGCCGATTCTTGACGACATTTCCGCCCCCTTGCGAATGCACTCCCGAAGAAGTGGCAAAGGCCTGAACCGCGGCGGACGGTAAACAAATCCTGCGGAACAAAACCTGCAACCATGGGGGCAGCCCCTGCTAACCTCAATCAGGCACATGTCGCCAAATGATGAATGCGGAGTAATTACGGTACTATGGGTGGGCATGTCATCAAGATTGGGAACGTAAACACGAGTGATTTTCCGGGGGGCTGGAGACTTCCCAACAGGAGTCAACGATTCAAGGATGCCTTCGTACGAATAGCGATCTTCATAGAAAGCGGGGATATACGCACCGGGAACCTTACGGGCCAGTTCAGTCAGTAAATCGCTTCGATTTGAACTGGATTCAACACAGCCGATGAAATGGGGAAGCAGGAGTTCAGCTTCCCCGATCAGAAAGCAATCGATAAAATGGGCGATGGGTTCAGGGTTGATGAAACAGGCGACTCCTCCGGCAATGACAAGTGGATGGGAATCGTGTCTTTGAGAAGAAAGCAGCGGAATACCGACATTCTGAAGAATGGTTAGCAGATTGAGGTAATCATTTTCAAAAGAAATTGAAAAGGCTATAATATCAAAATTTTCAAGATTGCTGTTGGATTCAACTGAAACGGCGGTTCCTGGAGATTCAGGAAGAAACGCCCTTTCACACACCACAGAGTTCATACCGTTCAAAAGGCGGTAAACAGCCTGAAAACCAAGATTGGGCAGACCCACCGCATAATGGTTGGGGAAAACCAGCACAATGCTGGTTTTCCCATTCCAGTTTTTTCGGATGACACCGGTTTCGGATTTGGCATGCTGATGATGGCTTTCAGCCCTGCATCGTCCCAAACGCTAATCCGCCTTTCTTCTTAAAAAAGTGGGAACATCCAGATCATCTTCATCCTGGGTATTGATTTTAAAACTGCCACCCTCATCCGAAACCGGAACCAACGCAGCATTCGCCTTGACCTGCTTGCGGATAAAAGCCGGCTCCTCATAATCAATGACATTATCCTTATCCGATGGTATAATATCCCTTAGTCTTCCCCGAAGTGCAGTCAGTCTCCGCCTTCCCGGAATCATCTCACTGGACCCAATGCCAGTTGCAATAACAGTCACCCGCATCTCATCCCCAAGGGTGTCATCGAATATCTGGCCCCAGATGATTTCTGCATCGTCACCCACTTCCTTATGAATACGATCCGAGGCCTCTGTCATTTCATCCAGGGTAATCTCGCGTGTACTGGTGATATTCATGAGAACAGCCTTGGCACCAGAAATGGACATATCCTCAAGAAGCGGATGCTGGATGGCCCTTTCGGCTGCCTCTATGGCCCGGTTTTCGCCACTGGCGATGCCGATCCCCATCAACGCCATGCCGGACTTGGACATGGTGTTTCGGACATCCGCAAAGTCCAGATTCACATATCCGGGCATAAAAATCAGATCGGTGATACCCTTGACCGAGTTCAGCAGAATCTCATCAGCTTTTTTAAACATATCAATGAGTTTTGCATTTTTTGAGGCCAGTCCTCTCAAGCGGTCATTGGGAATCGTAATCACCGTATCCGCTACCTGCCGAAGCGATTCGATGCCTTCCTCCGCACACCTGGAACGTTTTTTCCCTTCGAAGGAAAACGGCTTGGTAACAACAGCAACCGTAAGAATATCCATTTCCTTACAGATATCTGCAATTACAGGAGCTGCGCCTGTTCCGGTTCCACCACCAAATCCGGCGGTAATAAATACCATATTGCTACCTGCCAAAGCATTTCGGATGGCCTCTGTATTTTCAATCGCAGCTTCCCTTCCAACCTGGGAATTTGCGCCGGCACCCAGCCCCTTGGTCAATTCTTCTCCAATCTGCAGTTTGATCTGTGCCTTGGAGCTGTTGAGGGCCTGCATATCAGTATTGGCTACGATAAATGTAACACCTTGAAGATTGGAATCAATCATATTATTGACAGCATTCCCTCCGGCGCCGCCCACACCGACCACTTTAATAATCGCCTGTTGTTCAGACTCGACATAACTAAAAGACATACCCCATCCTCCTTGAGCCCATATTACACTCACGTTGACCGTTAACGGTCAACGATCAAATTACATCTTTAAACCATTTTTTCATCCGGTTCATTACCCGGTTAAATACGTTTTTGTCGCGAATTCGAAATTTCCGGATATGCTGGTGTTTAGCGCCATACAGCACCAGTCCCACTCCAGTTGCATACATGGGATTATTGACGACATCCACTAGACCGCTGATTCCCATCGGCTTACCGATTCGGGTTGGCAGACTGAAAACCGATTCCGCGATTTCAATCGAACCTTCCAGCAACGAAGATCCCCCGGTGATCACCACTCCTGAGGTGATGAAGTTTTCCATTCCAGCCCGATATATCTCCCGCTTGATCAGCGAAAACATTTCTTCCATGCGGGGTTCAAGAATCTCCGCCAGAATCTGCCTTGGAAGACTTCGGGATCTTCTTCCCCCCATGCCTGGAACTTCAACCATCTCATCAGGACTTATATTGCCGCTGACACAGGTTCCATATTTCTTTTTTATGGCCTCGGCCTCAGTAATGGGGGCACGCAGACCTACCGCAATATCATTGGTCAGATTGTTTCCGCCAAGGGAAAGCACAAAAGTGTGGCGGATGTTTTTTCCGGAAAAAATCGCAAGATCTGTAGTGCCGCCGCCAATATCCAGCAGCACTGCACCCAATTCTTTTTCTTCCTCCGAAAGAACAGCTTCACCTGACGCAAGAGACTCCAGCACAATATCAAATACATCCAGCCCAGCACGATTGGCGCATTTGACAATATTATGTGCAGATGTCACAGCTCCGGTGACAATGTGAATTTTGGCCTCAAGCCTGACCCCTGCCATTCCTACAGGATTTTGAATTCCGGTCTGGTCATCCACAATGAATTCCTGTGGCAGCACATGAATGACTTCGCGATCCATGGGAATCGCAACAGCCCTTGCAGCATCAATCACCCGTTCAACATCGCTTTGGCTGACCTCAGGCCCTTTAATGGCGATAATTCCACGGCTGTTAAATCCGGTGATATGGCCGCCGGCAATGCCTGCATATACCGAGGTAATTTCACAGCCCGCCATGAGTTCAGCTTCTTCAACAGCTTTTTTGATGGACTCCACGGTCGCCTCGATATTGACAACGACCCCTTTTCGAAGACCAACGGACGGATGGGTGCCGATCCCGATAATGTTGATCTCGTTTCCGGAAACCTCCCCGACGACTGCACATATCTTGGTTGTTCCGATATCAAGGCCAACAATAATATCTTGCTGCTTCGGCATGTCAAATCTCCATTAATTTTTTATGAAATCAGCGGACTAACCACGACACGGTTCTTATGACGCAGATCAACCCAGTCAATACCCTGGGTCTGTTTATTGGTTTTAAAATAAGCAATTATTTTTTCCAGTCTCACAAACTTCTCAAAATAGTTCTGATAGCCTATTTTAATAGCATTTACCCTCACTGACTGAATGGGTTCGGATGCATAAACCGTAATCCCTTCATCCCTGTCAACACGAATCAGCCGAATTCGCTGATGTGACAAAATACAGGCTGGATTTCGTCCGATTTCCAGCAAAGACAGGACAGCATCATAATTGGCGCTTCTACGAATATCTCCAATGTCCAAATCCGAAAAATCCAGCCCTTCAATGACGGGCAATTCAACAGTATCTATGTCCGAGACTTCTTTGAAAATTTTCCCATCCTGATTAATCAGAAATTTCCTCCCCATATCCATAATGGCCAGAGGTTGATGTTCCCTTATGCTAATGACCAATCTTCCAGGAAGCTCCCGTGTCATCTCAACCGCAGCAATCCAAGGATGAGACAACAGGTATTTTCTGGAAAGCGAGAGGTTAACCAGAAGAACATTGATATCGGACTTGATACGGGCTGAATCCAGAATTTCTTGTACGCTCAGCCTCCTGTTTCCATTTACTTCCAGCGAAATTGCCCTAAAGTATGGACTCTGTAGAACAATATCATGACAGAAGATGAAAAACAAACTCATTAATACAACTCCAAGCATCCCCGCCAGCACGTTTAAACACATACGCCGGAAACGGGCTCTTTTCATCCGCCGGATAGCTGAATTTCTTCTGTGACGGTTTCGCATAAGCTCATTAATTTCCGATAACAATCACTTCCTGTTCAAGGTTCACATTAAACCGCTCAAAAACCGTTTTCCGAACACTGTCCATCAGAGATAAAATATCAGCAGCAACCGCCGATCCGGTGTTAACGATAAAATTGGCGTGTTTTTCAGATACTTCCGCACCACCAATTTTCAGGCCCTTTAACCCGCAAAGATCAATCAGTTCGCCGGCTGTTTTTCCGACTACAGGGTTTTTGAAGATGCATCCTGCGCTTGGCGACATCGCAGGCTGCCGGCGCTTCCGGTTTCTCAGAATCTCTCTTGCTTCTTGCTTCATATCCTTGGAACTGGTTCTGACGAGAGAAAAACTGCCGGAGACGATAATAGTTTGCTGCAATAAAGATTCTCCGCAAGTTAGGCGCGGCAGCAGTAGCTTTCGATAGGAAAAACACAATGCATTTCCGCCAATTGTTTCCTGCAACCCGGAAGGATATAGCACGGTAATGGACTCCAGAACATCCGATATCCAGCCAAGGGCAGTTCCTGCATTCATTCGAATGGCACCGCCCACGGTTCCGGGAATTCCAAGTGCAAAATTCATCCCTTTCAAACCCCTCCGAATGACATGGCTGCATAAAAGCCGCAGGCTGGTTCCAGCCATGACCGTAACCCTTGCCTGAAAATCGCTGGTGTTTTCTATTAAAATCTCCGACATGCACGGCTTCAGACAGATGACAACGCCTGAAATGCCGGCATCTGTTACAATCAGGTTTGTTCCGCCACCCACGACCTGATATGGTATTTTCCTTTCAGCAAGTCCTGCAACCAAAGCTGATAGTTCATCTGAAGTCTTAGGCTCAACAAAGGCTTCAGCCGGCCCACCCACGCAAAATGAGGTGTGACGAGACATCTGCTCATCATACCGAACACGCCCAAATGACAAATCCGATAGCCATCTCCTGGCATTGGCATCAATAGACATGAAATTTCCTAAAAGTTGTCATCTGGCATCTATCATCCATAGTCTATCTGGTAGCATCCGGCATCTGTTTCAAAACCCCTTCTCCCACTTTCCAGACATCCCCTGCCCCCAGGGTCAGGAGGACATCTCCGGGTCTGAGAATTGAACTTAAATGTGTTGACGCTGTCAACACATTCTCCAGATAGATCACATTTTTGTGTCCACGGGATCGAATGCGTTCGCATAAGGCCATAGCACTTACCCCTTCGATTTTTTTCTCGCCTGCAGGATAAATCGGTAGGACCACCAGCACATCACTCTGATAAAACGCTCTCGTAAAATCATCAAAAAGCGCGAGCGTCCTGCTATAGCGATGCGGCTGAAAGGCTATCACCTTTCGACGACCTGGCCAGCATTCCTTAAGAGCTTCCAGGGTGCTACGGATTTCTGTTGGATGGTGCCCATAATCATCCACCACGGTTATGCCACCAGCTTCGCCCTTGATTTCAAGCCGTCGCTGAACACCTTGAAGGGTTTCAAGGGCGGCTCGAATCTTCTCGAAGGGAATGCCCAGCTCCAGCCCCACAGCCACGCTGGCGGTGGCATTGTAAACATTATGAAGCCCAGGAAGATTCAGCAGAATATCGCCAAGGAATCTGCCCCGATAATCAATGCTGAAACGACTTTTCATTCCTTGAAAAACCACATTTCTGGCTTGATAGTCAGCCTGTGTGCTCATTCCGTAGGTGGTAAATCGTTTCTTGATTTCGGGAATCAGATCCTGAATGGGTTCATTGTCCAGACAAAGAATTGCCAGGCCGTAAAATGGAATGCGATCAATAAAAGCCAAAAATACCGATTTGATATGATCCATATCCCTGTAAAAGTCCAGATGTTCCCGGTCAATATTCGTGATCACGGCAATAGTTGGGGAATACTTCAAAAAAGATCCGTCACTTTCATCTGCTTCAGCAACAATAAAATCGCCTTTGCCCAAAACCGCATTGGAGCCGATACTTTTCAGCCTGCCGCCGATCACCACAGTGGGATCCAGCCCCCCCTTATCCAGAACTGATGAGACGATAGATGTTGTCGTGGTTTTACCGTGTGCGCCGGCAATCGCCACGCTGTATTTCAACCGCATCAATTCCGCCAGCATTTCCGCACGGGGGATGACGGGAATGGACTCTTTTCGGGCGGCAACCACCTCAGGATTATCAGAACTGATGGCCGATGAAATCACCACCACATCAGCACCCTGAATCTGTTCAGTTGCATGTCCCTTGTAAACCACACCACCCAGTTTTTTCAAATTTTCAGTGATATCCGATGACGCATCATCAGAGCCGGAGACTTGATAACCGATGTTCAGCAACAGCTCGGCAATGCCGCTCATGCCAATGCCACCGATACCGACAAAATGAATATGATAGGTTTTTTGATACATAAATTCACATTTAAAAAGTGTTAAAGTTTAAATTACAGTTTTTCAGAAAGATATTTTCGCTTTCCAACAAGGGGTGTAGCGAGCATCCTCCACAAGCGCGTAGCAGTCATCTACGATGGTTCTGGCAGCAAAGGGATTCCCCAGTTGTCGGGCGCGAAAAGCCTTCTGACGAAGCACTTCCGGATTCGAAGCCAGGAACAGAATCCTCTCCGCAAGAACGCCGCCAGTCAGATCGCTCTCCTGGATCATCTCGGCTGCATGGGCTTGAACCAGACGATCTGCATTCAATACCTGGTGATTATCAGTTGCATGGGGAAAGGGAATAAATATCGCAGCCTTTCCAATCGCCATGATTTCAGCAACCGTTGTTGCGCCTGACCTGCAGATCATCAGATCCGCCTGTTGATAGCAGACCGTCATATCCTGAAAGAATGACTGGACTGTACAGGAAATTCCATGGCGCAGATAGGCATCCTGAAGCATTTGCTCATCTGACTGACCGGTTTGATGAATAAAATGGTAGTCGAGACCCTGAAACATGGGAAGAGCCTGGATAACCGCCTCATTGATGGCGTGCGCACCCTGACTGCCGCCGATGATCCCAACAGTAAATGGTCGCCGGGTCGATACTGCACCCTGCTCACGGGAAATGGATTGAACTGCGCATTCCTGAATCTTTTTTCGAATCGGGTTTCCGGAAAATCGAATTTTGGAAGCATGGCCTCTGAATCGGGTGTTTGGAAAAGACACATGGACGTGTGTAGCCAGTGGAAAAAGAATTCGGTTCGTTATTCCAGGCTGAACGTTCTGTTCGTGAAGCACAATGGGGATTCGAAGTAAACAGGCTGCAAGAATCAGGGGACCGGAAGCATAACTGCCTACCCCGATAACCAGATCAGGAACAAAGTCAAAGAGAATTTTCAGTGATCCCATCACCCCTTTTGGAAGTCTGAAAATAGCTCGCAACTGATGCCGAAGCCCCTTCCCCTTAATCCCTTCTGCAGTAATGCATTCCAGTTTGAATCCAAGTTCGGTCAGCACCGCTCTTTCAAACGCCTTGCCCGTACTCACAAACAGAATGGCATTTCGTGGATTTCTTTCAAGAAAAGATTCTGCAACGGCGATTGCCGGAAACAGGTGTCCTCCGGTGCCGCCACCGGCTATAACAATACGCAGTTTTTTCACGCTAATGTTCATTCTTTCCAAAACAACCATAAAGAGGGGACCGGAATTAGGAATCAGGGTTCTGAGTTTTTACCTTTCCCCCACGATCCATGCGTTATGTTCTTGCTGATCCAATGTTCATAAGAATCCCAATAGATATCATACTGACTATGAGCGATGTACCGCCATAGCTGAGAAATGGCAACGGCAATCCTTTGGTGGGAACCAGCCCCAGCGAAACCCCCAGATTGATACAGACCTGAAAACCTATTGCAGCCGTAATTCCCATGGCCAGATACGACCCAAAAATGTTATGAGTATTTTTCGCAATACTCAGTCCGCTCCACAGGATAAGCATATATAAAAAGAGGACGAACAAAACTCCAACCAGACCCAGTTCCTCTCCGATAACTGAAAATATGAAATCAGTGTGCGGCTCCGGCAGGTAGAAAAGCTTTTGAAGGCCTTTGCCGACCCCCGTTCCCCAAACTCCGCCTGTTCCAAAAGCCATCAGCGAGTGAACAATCTGGTAAGCCTGGTCCGATGCATGTTCCCAGGGATGAAGAAAAGCCAGCAAACGTTCTGCTCGGTATGCCGCACTCATCATATAGGCATAGCCAAGTGGCAACAATGCGCCAACCGATGTCAGCAAATAGACTGGCCTAACCCCAGCAACAAACATCATCACCCAGGTAATGGCGGCCAAAATCACTACAGAACCAAAATCGGGCTGCAGAGCAATGAGTCCTGCAAAAATCCCCAGAAAAAAAACATGGGGAACAAATCCAATAAAAAAAGATTGGATGTGATCATGTTTTTTCGTAAGCGAATAGGCCATGAAGATTACCAGCGCAATCCGCGCAAATTCTGATGGCTGAAATCTAAGCCCTCCAATTAACATCCAGCGTTTGGCGCCATTTACTTTAATCCCGAGACTTGTAAACTTTACAGCCAATAGAAGACATATAGCGATAACAAAAAACAGATAGGCATATCTTCGATACAATTGGTATGGAATTTTTCGGACGATAAGCATGGTTATCAATCCTAAAACTGCAACCAATGATTGTTTGATCAGAAAATAGAGATCATTGCCATATCTTTTTATGGCAATGGCGGAGCTTGCGCTATACACCATGACAATGCCAATTCCTACCAGAACCAGCATCGGGAAAAACAATCTGAAATCGTAACTCAACTTTCGATATGCTCTCCATTTGACCGGTGCTTCCGTTTTCATCGAAGTTTTTGTACCTCGCTTTGAAAGACACCTCCTCTGTGCGAATAATTTCTGAACATGTCGAAGCTTGAACAGGCTGGTGACAGCAGCACTACATCTCCTGCGGATGCAAATTGGTGCGCTTTTGTAACAGCCGCACGCATTGAAGGTACCAGCTCTGTCGGCACAAGCTTTCCCAGCGCAGCAGCAATGAGTCCGCTGGCTTCTCCCAACAGAATGAGGTGTTTCACATGATTCTGCATCACTTTTTTAAGAATCCTGTAATCGCCGCCTTTATCCCTGCCGCCCATAATCAGGATAACCGGTTCCATAAAAGATTCCAGCGCCCGATATACCGCATCGACATTGGTAGCCTTGGAATCATCCATATACGTTACGCCATCCAGAGTCCGAACAAATTCGATACGATGGGAAAGTCCCTTAAACTGACTCAAGGCAATTTGGATGTCCCGTATATCGCCGCCAGCAGCAATGGCGGCCATCACTGCCGCACAGATATTTTCCTGATTGTGTTTACCATAGAGACTGGTTTTACCAATATCCAGACTAATGGGCCCGAGTATCGGACATGCACGGGTGGAAGGAGTCCGGCGCAGGCAGGACGTAAATTCAATCGTCAAATTGTTCCCCACGATTCGGGCACCTTCCTGCAGGATACCTGACCCGTTAAACACCCATTTACGGCTATTAATCCTGCTGGTTTCGGAAAGAACCCATGAATCAGCTCCATTTAAAATGGCAATGTCCTCAGAAGTCTGGTTTTGAAAAATCCTGCCTTTTGAGGCGGCATAGCCTGCCATGTCCGGGTATCTGTCCAGATGATCCTCTGTGATGTTGAGCAAAATACCGATATCTGGCCGAAAGGTTTCAATGGTATCAAGCTGAAAGCTGCTGATCTCAAGAACGACCCAGTCAACCTTTTCTTCTCTGTCCACATGGCCAATCAGAGGATTGCCGATATTTCCGCCAACAAACACGGTCATGCCGCACTCAACCAACATGTCGCCCAGAAGCGATGTGGTTGTGGTTTTACCGTTGGTCCCCGTAATGGCGATGATCGGATCACGGATAAATCGGGATGCCAGCTCAATCTCCCCAATGACCGGAATGCCTTTTTGCCGAGCGCCTGTCAAAAAATCATGGGTATGAGGTACGCCAGGACTTAAAACGATCAGTTCCGATGATTCAAAGCTTTCCCGGCGATGGCTGCCTATCTCCGTCCGAATTCCCAGTTGGTGCAGCTCAAGAACGGACATCGCCAGATCATCTTCGTTGGCCATGTCGGTGACAGTAACCACTGCTCCGCGGTGATGTAAAAATCGTGCAGTAGCAAGGCCGGTCATTCCAAGTCCGACGACCAGTACTTTTTTTCGATTCAGATCCATAGTCCCAAGTTCTATCTCAGTTTCAACGTGCTTATGGCTACCAATGCCAGCGCAATGGAGATGATCCAGAATCGAACGATCACCTTGGGCTCTGGCCAGCCTTTTAATTCAAAATGGTGATGAAGCGGTGCCATTCGAAATATTCGACGGCCGTGGGTGAGCTTAAAGTAACCCACCTGGAAAATGACGGACAGAGCCTCAATCACAAAAAGGCCTCCCACAAGCGCCAGTAAAATTTCCTGTTTGGTAATGACTGCCACTGTTCCCAGTGCACCACCAAGCGATAATGATCCGACATCTCCCATAAAGACCTGGGCAGGATAGGCATTAAACCATAAAAAACCCAGACCTGCGCCTGCCAGGGCGCCACAAAATACCGTTAGCTCACCGCTTCCTGCAACATAAGTAATCTGAAGATAGTCGGCGATTCTGACATGTCCGGCAACGTAGCAAAAGATCATATAGGTTACCGCGGCAATAATGGTAGGACCAATGGCAAGCCCGTCAAGTCCGTCTGTAAGATTTACCGCATTTGAAGTGCCGACAATAACAAAGGCGGCGAATACAATATATCCCCACCCAAAATCCGGAGAAAAATTTTTAAAAAATGGAAAGGTTACCTCAGTGGAAAAATCAGGATACTGATAAAGAAACGCACCGGCCGATAGAGCTATTAATGTTTGAAGTAGAAATTTGTTTCGAGCACTCAGGCCCATGCTCTGTTTCTTGACCTGCATGAGATAGTCGTCCATGAACCCGATGAGCCCGAAACCAGCCGTCACCCCCAACACCACCCAGATATAGACGTTTCTCAGATTGGCCCACAGGATTGTAGAAGTCAGAATGGCCACCAGCATCAACGCACCTCCCATCGTGGGGGTTCCGGCTTTTTTCAAGTGGGTTTTGGGTCCATCTTCTCGAATATACTGACCGATCTGAAGATAGCTCAGTTTTTTGATAGCCCATGGTCCCAAGATAAAGCAGATCAGAAAAGCCGTCAGGCTGGCATATATCGTTCGGAAAGTAATGTAACGAAATACATTTAAAACCGAAAATGACGTGTGAAGTGGATAAAGAAATAAATACAGCATTATGAATATGTCTTTACAGGATCAGGATGAACTCTTGGATGATAAAACCGGGCTGTCAAGACATCCCGCCCAACTTGCGATATCGAGAACAATTTTTTCCATACCCATTGCCCTGGATCCCTTGATCAGGACCCAGTCTCCTTCTCTGAGAATGGTCTTGAGGTGTTCACATATGTATTGCCTGTCGCCCACAAAAATTCGCCCGGAGTCCATACCCTGGCCTGTAGCGCCTTCAGCAACTGAATTGGCGAACCTGCCAGTAGCATATAGGGCCGCCAAGCCTGCGGTCGCAGCGATTTCTCCGATTTTCCTGTGCAACGCAGGAGATTCCTGTCCAAGTTCCAGCATGTCCCCGATAACCAGGATGCCACGGTGGCCATCCTTTATTTTTTGAAGTGTTTCAATGGCGGCGGCCATTGAAACAGGATTAGCGTTGTAAGTATCATCTACAAGATAAATTTTCCTTGCGGTTTCAATCACGTTCATCCGGCCTTTGACTGGTTTGAATTTTTCCAGAGCAGCCTTGATCTCGCCACCAGGCAATCCCAAAGCAAAGCCAACTGTCGCAGCAGCAAGAGCGTTGGTTGCCATGAATGCTCCAGTTGCCGGAAGTCTGATTTCAACTGTTTCTTCAGGTAAATCCAGATAGAACGATGTCCCGGAAGATCGGGTTTCCACCTGTCTGGCCCTGACATTTGCGCGGGGATTCAAGCCAAAAAAAATCACTGGAACGGAAAGTCGCTGTGCAAGTTCCAGTAGTTTGGGATCATCCATGTTCAGAAGCGCCTGACCTTCAGGGTGTAAATGAGCAAAAATCTCCGCCTTTGCCTGAAGAATTCCATCTGGCGAAGTAAAATTTTCCAAATGGGCCGTGCCTATCGTGGTGATAACGCCAATATTCGGCTGACAAATCCCAGACAGACGGTCAATCTCTCCGGAATGGTTCATTCCAAGTTCCAGCACAGCCCATTCATGTTCCTTTTCCAGATTCAGAAGGGTTAAGGGAAGACCAATATGGTTATTAAAATTCCCGGAAGTTGAGAGGATTTTGAAACGGCGGCACAGAATATCCGAAGTCATGCTGCGGGTTGTCGTTTTTCCGTTTGATCCGGTAATCGCCACAACCGACACAGAAAAGCGATGCCTGTGGTACGCAGCCAGATCACCAAGGGCGAAAGTGGTATCCTTGACCCCGATACACACCACTCCTTTTTGCCGCCATTCATAAATCGGAAAGGACGAAATCGAATTAATATCAATGAGAACGCCATTTACACCGCTTTGAACCACCTCAGCACAGAATCTGTGCCCATCGTGAAATTCCCCGTGAATTGCAACGAAAAACTCGGACAACGATATACTTCTGGAATCAATTGCTATTCCTGAAAATTGGGCATTTCGATTTCCGCATACCCACTCCCCGGCTGTCGCCGCAAGAATTTCGTCCGTTGTCCATTGCATAAATTGTGGCATGCGCTCCCATTGCTGTTTTAATGTCACGTTGACCGTTAACGGTTAACGGTCAACATTTTTAGGGCTTCCCTGACAATGATCCGATCATCAAAGGGAACTGTCTTATTTCCAATTATCTGATAGGTTTCATGTCCTTTTCCGGCAATCAGAATTATATCTCCGTGCCGGGATATTTGAACAGCCATATCAATGGCACTGGATCTGTCCGGTTCAACGACATAGCCACTTGCCGACAGCGATTTGATGGCATCCTCGGGAACATAGTGCAACAGACCCTCTTTTCGAACACCTGCCAGAATATCCGCTATGATGGTCATCGGGTCTTCGAATCTGGGATTATCCGACGTAATGATGCAAACATCCGCCAGTCTTGCTGCAATCCGCCCCATAAGAGGCCTTTTTTCCCTGTCCCTGTCCCCACCGCAGCCAAACACACAAATAATTCTGTCAGTTGTCAGAGTTCGCAACGTCTGAAGTACGTTTTCCAGTGCGTCCGGAGTGTGCGCAAAATCCACAAAAACAAACCGGTTCGCGCTATTGGAAATGGATTGAAGCCTTCCAGGAACAAATTCAACGGATTCGATTCCGGATCGAATGATGTCCAGGGGCAAACCCAAAGCCAGGCAGGCACCCGCAGCACAAAGAATATTTTCAATGTTATATTGACCAATCAGCGATGTAACAAATTTAAACATGCCTTTGGGAGTCAAAATAACGCCTTCCATTCCAGCCTGATCTTTCCGGATAATTTCGGGCCATAAATGGCAACGACCGTCAAAGCCGACACTCAGGGCCGACGGCAATTCTTTGAACAAACTCATTCCGCAGGGATCGTTACAGTTAATAACTGCAATAGCCTTGTTTTTTTTGGGACCTTTGACCAGATGTTCTGTGAAAAGTTTCCTCTTGCTTTGCCAGTAATTCTCCATGTCGCCATGAAAATCCAGATGATCCTGTGTCAGGTTCGTAAAAACCGCGACATCCATCCAGCATGCATCAATGCGATCCAGAAAAATCGCATGTGAAGAGGCTTCCATCACCAGATGAGTAACCCCGTCCACCAGCATATCAGCGAGTATCCGCTGGATATCCAAGGATTCCGGCGTGGTCATTGACATGTCAAAGACTTTCCCACCATATCGGCAATTTAATGTCCCTATCACGCCAACCGAAAGACCTGCCTGCAACAGAATTTTTTCAATGAGAAATGCGGTCGTTGTTTTGCCGTTTGTACCGGTAATACCAATAATTTTAAGCTTTTCGGATGGATTGCCATAAAATTGACTGGACAGGGTTGCAAGAGCTTTTCGACTGTTTTCAACTTCGATATTCCAGATATTCAAGGCAACTGGCTTCTGGCTGACGACCGCTGCCGCCCCCCTGGTTACAGCGCTGTTAATATATTCATGACCATCGAATTTAAGCCCCTGAATCGCAACGAACAGCCCCCCTGGCTGAACCTCCCTGGAGTTAAAATGAACAGAACTGATTTCAGTATCCGGACTTAAATGGATCGGTAACATACAGGGCGCGGAAACGGACTCATGATCGGAAGATAATGATATTCCGCTCACCTGCTTCGGAACAATGGATTCCAGTAATTTTGAAAGTTTCAACCTTCGCCTTCTTTTTCCAGCGAGACCCTAAATCTGGTTGGGATGTTTTCTGGAGCAACATTCAAATATCCCAGCGTTTCCTGCGCAATTCGCTTAAACGCCGGAGCCGCCACGGTTCCGCCATAATACTTTTTTTGCGGCTCATCCACAATGACCAAAATGACGGCTTCAGGATGATCCGCAGGTACAAAGCCGATAAAAGAGGAGACGTATTTTCCCCTGGCATAAGACCCGTTTTCGGTTTTCTGAGCCGTTCCGGTCTTTCCACAGACAGCATAGCCTTCCAGAGCCGCATTCATGCCGGTTCCTCCGGTAGTGATTACTTCCTTCATCATTTGCCGAACAGTTCGCGCCGTTTCATAAGAAATAACCCGGCGCACCGGAGTCGATTCAATTTTTTTGATAATCTGACCGTTGGTATCGGTAACGGCCTGCACCAGATGGGGTTTCATCAGGATTCCACCATTGGCTATGGCTGATGTAGCAGTGATCAACTGCATTGCTGATACCGATATCCCCTGGCCAAACGCAATGGTTCCAGCATCGATTTTTCGCCATTTGGTGTATGGCGCCAGAACGCCTGCGGTTTCGCCTGCACAGTCGATCCCTGTTTTTTCTCCAAAACCGAAATTTCGAAGATTTTTATAAAGGATTTCAGCACCCACCGCCTGTCCGACTTTAATAGCCCCAATATTGCTGGAATACTTGATGATTTCCTGCACCGTCAGCATTCCATAAGAATGCGTATCATGAACCACATTGGTTCCAACACGAAAAGACCCATTTTCGCAGTTAAACACCGTGGTTGGTTTGCAGATTCCGGATTCGATAGCAGCGGCAACGCTGAAAATTTTCATGGTAGATCCAGGCTCAAAAGGATCGGTCAGAGCCCGGCTTCTCAGTTCACGCTTGGGGTATTCCCGGAATGCATTCGGATTGTAGGATGGATAATGAGCAAGAGCCAAAATACCGCCAGTTCTGGGATTCATCACAATTGCCATACCAGATTTTCCGGAAAAACCCACCACGGCTTCTTCAATTGCTTTTTCAGTGATGTATTGAATAGCACCGTCAATGGTCAAAATCAGGTTGTTCCCATTGGAATCAGAGACCGTGATTTTTTCAGATTCAAATCTTCGGCCCAGAGCATCTTTAAGCACTTTAACCCGATCTTCGGTTCCCTGAAGCTCTGTGTTGTAAAAATATTCAACTCCTTCTATGCCTCTTCCATCCAAACCACAAAATCCAACCACCTGTGCGCCAAGAAATTTATTCGGATAAAAACGACTGTATTCAGGTTTTAAAATAACGCCAGGAAGATTTAAATCCGCCAGCATTTTGGATTCTTTGGGGGTGATCTGCCGCTTTATCCATGCAAACGGCTTGGACGAGTAGAGGTTGTTGCTCAACACCCGCCGGTCAACATGCAAAATATCAGTAAGCGCATTGAGCGTTGTTCGAACATCACTGATTTTTTTCGGATGCACCCCCACGGAAACCACATCAATGCTAACTGCCATTTTTCGGTTGCTGGCATCAAAAATATCGCCCCGTTTTCCAGAAACCACATCTACTTTTTCATACTGACTTATGGCTTTTTCTGATAGCCATTCATTTAGAAAAACCTGGTAATACATGGCTCTGCCTGCCATCAGAATGAACAGTGCATACATCATGAATCCCAATCCCCGGATTCTGTTCCTCAGCTTTTTGTTTTCATCTGTTTTCATGGCAGCACCACCATCTGTTCGTGTGATGGAGGCTCAAGCTTAAGTTGCTGCCTGGCAATCGCAGAAATCCGTTCTGGGGATTTCAGCCGCGCAAGCTCGAGTACAAGGCTGTTTTTGATAAGCATCTGTTTGCGATTAGCTTCAACATCCTTTGTCATTTCATATCCCAAACGGGTGCATTGCACCCGGCACCATGCATAAAAAAGAAACTCGGATATAAACAGAACTAAAAGAAAAATCCATATTCTGAGTAAATTCGATTTCTGTTTTTTGAGGGAATCGTGAGTCGTCATTTCAGCATCATTGGGTTTAAAAAAACGCATGTTCACCGAAATGATTCTCACAGCTTTTCCATGGCTCGAAGCCGAGTACTTCTGGCCATAGGGTTTTGCTGAATTTCATTTTCAGTGGGCCGTACCGCTTTTGATGTGAGCAGGTGGGCGACAGGAGCCTTGTTGCATACGCATCTGGGAAAGTCCGGCGGGCAGTTGCATTTGGATTGCAGATCACGCATGTGCTGTTTGACCATTCGATCTTCAAGAGAATGAAATGACAACACGCAGAGCCTTCCTCCCGGATTCAACATATCAGCGGCCTGTTTCAAAAATTCCTCCAATCTTTCAATTTCATGATTCACGGCAATACGAAGCGCCATAAACACTCGCGTCGCCGGATGAATTTTCGATTTATAGCGTGCAAACGGCGGAACTGCGCCGCTAACGATCTCCGCAAGTTGACGACTGGTGGAAATGGTCTGACGTTTTCGAATTTCAATGATTTTACGGGCAATTGCGCGTGAATGACGCTCTTCTCCATAGCGAAAAAAAAGATCTGCAAGGTCCGCTTCAGTGATTTGTTGAAGCAACACTTCAGCGGTCACGTCAGATCGCACATCCATTCGCATATCCAGAGGTTCATCCGCTTTAAAACTGAATCCCCTGCCGCTTTGCGCAATCTGATGAAGGGACACCCCCAGGTCAAGAAGAATGCCATCCACCGCGGCTATGTTCAACTGAGAAAGATAATCCGCTGTTTGAGCAAAATTTCCATGAAACAAATGCAAGTGCGGAAGATAATCTTTTAAAGCGGTTTCAGCATTTCGAATGGCATCCGCATCCTGATCAATGCCAATCAACATGCCGCCTGGAATCATTCTTTCACAAATCTCCCTGGCGTGACCGCAACCACCCAGAGTACAATCCACATAAATCTTTCCAGGTTGACAGTTCAGATAATATGCTACTTCCCGAGACATTGCTGGAATGTGATGATAAGGCATGATTAAAGTCCTAATCTGGCAATTTCGTTTCTGACATCCTCCTTTTTCATATCCGCCTCCATCCTCAGATGCTCTTCGTCCCAGGCTCCCCGCGACCAGATTTCAAAGTGGTCAAGAACACCGACCACAACAATTTCCTTATCCAGACTGGCATACTGCCTCAGGCTGGGAGGAATCAAAATCCTCACCTGTTTGTCACAGAGACATTCATAAGCGCCGCCGATAAACACTCTTCGGAACCTTCGCATGCTCTCGCTTTTTTCAACCAGAGATAAAATTCGGGTTTCAATTTTATGCCACTCGGGAAGGGTATAGGCCACCAGCCCGAGATCCATTCCAGAAACCATCAGCGAGTCACTTCCGCTGGCATGGATCATATCCCGAAATCTGGCAGGAACAATAATTCTGCCCTTTTCATCAATGGTGTGAAAGCTGCTTCCCCGAAACATCCACTTTGCTCCACTTTACTCCACGACGGTCATACAATTACATTTTGATTAATGTGTCAAGAAAAATTCTGTTTTATTGTTGATAGACATAACGCCTGAATGCAAAGTGGAGTATTACGGGAAAGTCAGAGGCCAGGTGTTTTTTCCGTCATCTGTCGTCTGATTTGTCGGAAGCCTTGATGAAACAGCCTAAAAAAAGCTTTACAGGAAAACAAGCAAGATGTATTCAGGAAGAGTTTCAATGAGCCCAACGCTACATGTTTTCGGTTCTTCCCGGAATGCTTGGCGGAATGAAGGCTATTTCAGTTGATAACAGCGCAGCCATGAACATGCCGGATGATGCCTTTAGTTAATAATTGCTTAAAAACCACAAGATGACGAATGATGAGCGAAGATACGAATGATTTCTGGCAGAGCCATTCTCTAAAATACCTGGAAATGGCTTTTAAAACCGACCGGTGCGAGATAATCGCCGCTCCTGACGGGTATGGGAAAAAAACCAGAAGCTGCGGAGATGCAATTGAAATATTTCTTAAAATCCGTGGTGATATTTTGGGTACTGTTTCCTACTACACCAACGGATGTATGAATACCCTGGCTTGCGCCAATACTGTTGTCTTTCTTGCGGAAGGTAAATCCATCAACGAAGCATGGGAGATTACACCTGAAAGTATCGCCAACTATCTGGAGACCCTTCCGAAACATGACTTTCACTGTGCGGAAATGGCTGTTGATGCCCTGCATCTGGCGCTTTTCAATCTTCGTGAACTCCAGCGGTCACCCTGGAAAAAAGCTTATCAAAACCGTACATACGTTTAATTTTTTCCTGATCCCCACATTAGTCCTTGATTTTAATCACAACAATCGCTATCAGTTCAAAAGTGGTTTTGATGACAGGGGCAGGCGCTACCTCATTTGTCAAAAACTGACTTTTTTTGATATTGCCCCAACTGGGCATGATATTGTGAAGGATACTATTAGGAGGCTGATATGCAACTGACCATCACCAAAGCAGACCGTTTAAAGGCAAAGCCTGATGTTTCCAATCCACTGGCGTTTGGAACCATTTTCACGGATCATATATTCAACATGGACTACAATCCGAACAAAGGATGGCACAATCCCCGGATTGAACCCTACTCGCCGATTCAAATGGATCCGGCCACAATGGTGCTTCACTACGGCCAGGCTGTATTTGAAGGACTCAAGGCTTACCGGACAGACTCAGGCGCTATCCAGCTTTTCAGACCCAGGGACAATTACAAACGGCTGAACCGCTCATCCCATCTGCTGTGCATTCCCGAAATTGATGAGGCATTTGGGATAAAGGCGTTAAAGGAACTGATTCGGTTGGAACAAGACTGGGTTCCCGGAGCCCCTGGCACGTCTTTATACATCCGGCCAACGATCATTGCTACAGACCCGTTTCTGGGTGTAAGGGCATCTTACACCTACCGGTTTTTTGTCATACTGTCGCCAGTTGGCGCTTATTATTCCGCTGGATTCAATCCCGTCAAGATATGGGTCACCCGCAATCATGTCCGGGCGGTACGCGGTGGTGTCGGGGAAGCCAAGACACCGGGTAATTATGCAGCCAGCTTGTTTGCGGCGGATGTAGCTCACAAAAAAGGCTATACACAGGTGTTGTGGCTGGATGGGGTAGAGCAGAAATATGTTGAAGAAGTTGGTGCCATGAACATCTTTTTTGTGATTGATGGCGAGATAATAACACCGGCTCTTAACGGCAGCATCCTGCCGGGCATCACCCGCAATTCGGTTTTGGCGCTGTCAAAATCCTGGGGACTTAAAACAGCCGAACGCCAGATCAGCATCGACGAAGTGATGGCCGCCCATGCTTCCGGAAAATTGCAGGAGATTTTTGGTTCTGGCACGGCTGCCGTCATTTCACCCGTAGGTGAACTCAAACACGGCGAGCAGATCATTTCGATCGGAGATGGAACGGTCGGACCAATCGCCAGCAAATTTTATAAAGCCATGACAGATATCCAATATGGGAAAGCACCGGATACCATGGGTTGGATTGAAGGAATCGGATGACAAAGGGCAGAGGACAGATGAGTGATGAATTCCGTCTTCATCATTCGTCATTCGTTCCCGGCATCCGTTGTCTATTCTACCGTTATTCATGAATCAGAGGAGCTTGCAATAAAATGACTGTTGGATCCGGACATCTTCCTGCATTTATCTCAAAAATGAAAACAGCCGGGCTTCAGCCCGTTGTAACAGACACCTTTGCCTGGTACTACGAAAAAGTGTTGACCGGTGATAAAGGATTGATATTCAACAAAGATATTCGGACGGTTGAGTCCAGCGAAATCGCAGATGCCGCTCAATTTGATGCTTTTGCCAATGCAGGCAAAAAAGCGCTGCCACACGCAGTCATGATTGTTCTCAACGGCGGGCTGGGAACCAGCATGGGTCTTACCTGCGCCAAATCCCTGCTGGAAGCTCGAGCCGGGAAAACTTTTCTGGAAATCATTCTCCAGCAAGCTGAGATCCGCCGCATTCGCCTGGCATTCATGAACAGCTTCAATACCCATGCAGATACGCAGGCAACCTTGAATTTGCTCAGCATTCAGCAGTTGCCGCTGTTGTTTGTTCAGAACAAGTTTCCCAAAATCATGCAAAGCGATTTTTCACCAGCCAGTTGGCCGAAAAATCCGGATTTGGAATGGAATCCCCCGGGGCATGGGGATATTTATGCCGCTCTTTACACCTCCGGCGTGCTGGATCAATTGCTAAAAGAAGGGGTTCGATACGCATTCATCGCCAATTCGGACAATCTTGGCGCAACAATGGATGAAACCCTGCTGGGATATTTTTCTGAAAAAGCGCTTCCGTTCATGATGGAAGTGTCGTTGCGGACCCCTGTGGATTTCAAAGGCGGACATCTGGCCTTTCACCGGGATGGAAGACTTATTTTGCGTGAAGTCGCCCAGTGCCCTGATGATGAGCTGGATATCAGCAGAGACATTACCAGTTACCGGTATTTTAATACCAACAACATCTGGGTCAACCTGGAATATGTGAAAAAACTAATTGATATCCAGGGAAATGTTCGCCTGCCCATGATCCTGAATCCCAAGGCATTGAATCCCCGTGATGATACAAGTCCAGCCGTTTACCAGATTGAGACAGCCATGGGATCAGCCATCTCGCTTTTTGAAGGTGCGGCCGCTGTTGTTGTCCCAAGATCCCGCTTTTATCCGGTAAAAAAGTGCAATGAACTTCTGGCCATTCGATCTGATTGCTTTACCTATTCAGATGCCCGCGGTCTTGAGGTAAACCAGGAACGCCAGTTGGATCAGATTCAAATAGATATGGACCCCAAATATTACGGCAAAATCGATGAATTCGGAAAACGATTCCCTTATGGTCCGCCGTCCCTGCTGAACTGCGAATCGCTTACTGTCAAAGGCAATGTTTTTTTTGGAAATCACATTGTTTTGAAAGGAAACGTTGTTATTCGGAACTCTGGTGACATGCCAGTCGTGGTTCCGGACGAGACCGTCATCGAAGGCGCAATATCCTTGTAGTCCAACAGAATCAACTTCGCATCGAAAAATTAGCCAGATTGGGGTTGGGGCTGACACAGATTGACTAACGTATCTTTCAGGTCGGGGAATCTGAAGACAAAGCCGGAGTTGAGCAGTTTTTCGGGGATGGCGCGCTGACTGGCCAGTAGTGTTTCGGCAAATTCCCCTAAAATGAGCCGAAGCGCAATTGAAGGTGCAGGAATAACGGCAGGTCTTTGCAGCACAGCACCCAAAATACCGGCCAGTTCTCCACTGGTAACCGGAGCCGGCGAACAGAGATTCACCGGCCCCTGTATATTTGAGTTTTCCAGCACAAACATCAGACCGGCCAGCAGGTCCGCAATGTGTATCCAGGAAAACCATTGCTGGCCGCTACCCATCGGCCCACCGACAAACCATTTAAATGGTGTCAGCATCTGCTTCAGCGCGCCGCCAGAGCTGCCCAGTACTACGCCAAAACGCGCAGCAACGACCCGGACATTCTTTTTCTCGGCCTCAAACGCCTCGTGTTCCCAGTCTTTTCCAACCCGTGACAAGAAATCCGCGCCACAGGGTTCGGCTTCTGTAAGGATATCATCCCCTCTGCTGCCATAGTAGCCGACAGCAGATGTGCTGATCAGGGTCTGAGACCGCCGGTCGCCAGTCATTCCCTCGACGACATGGCGGGTGGTAAGAATGCGGCTATCGTATATCTGTTGCTTATAGGCTGATGTCCAGCGATGAAAAATGGACATTCCTGCCAGATTGATCACCGCGTCCACATCTTTCAGCGCATTCTGCCAGGAACCTTTTCGGGTCGTATCCGCAGAAATCGCATGAAAGCGCCCAGAACGAACGACAGGCACCGATGATCGTCCAATAACCGTAACTTCATGTTCGTTTTTCAGCAACTGCTGTGTCAGAAAAGATCCGACAAATCCGGTTCCGCCGGTTATCAGGAATTTCATCAATGCTCCTTTGACGTTTTAAAAAAAGAAGTTAAAGCTTGTTTCTCATGTGACGTTGCTGTTAAATATACAGAAAATCATCAGCAGCAGCGGCATCTTCAGCATCTTCAGCATCAATATAATTTTCACTATTACTCGATTATCAAGTTTTTTGCCTCGAAAAAACATAAGTGCTTGATTTAATATGATATATAAAATATTCTTAATTTTTAATGAACTCAATAATATCAGCGTGTTACTGAAAAAACTTGATCATCGAGTATTATATGTGGTAATCGCAACAGAAAATTACCGCAAAGTCATATGAAACAGGCTTTAGTCGGCCGAGTTTTATCTGGTTTACACTTTGAGCGTTCAATGGCTGAATTTTTATTCACCGCAGAGAGTACAGAGAAAATATTCAATGAAATTATGATCTTCTTTGCGTTCTTTGCGTCTTTGCGGTGAATTGAAAAGAGCAGTTTATGCCCGTGTACAGTATAACTGCAGACCATGGCCGAAAAGGTATGGAATAAATCCAGGACCAGTCTCATGCTGCTGCGTTGTGATCAACTGGACGCGACAGGTTATCCGATATTGAATTTACCGGATTCGATATATGGCGCATCTTCGACATCAATGGCATGAACAATGTCCTTGTTCAGTCTGAGTTTCATCTCCTGAATCACGGCGCGTTTCTTATTCACGGATTTTGCGAATGACAAAGTCTGAGGCATCAGATCCTGAATGGAAAATGCCTGAGTAATGATGTGATGCTGCTCGCATTCAACTGCTGTCAGACGATTTCCGGTGTATTCCATTTCCTCGAGTTTATACATGGGAATGGCCTTTTTTAGCAAGGCATTCATCCCAGGTAAAAAAGGGATACCCAGATCCACTTCCGGAAAGCAGAAAAAACCTCTGTCTGAGCGCATGAACCGGAAATCGAATGCGCAGCACAGAATGGCTCCACCTGCAAAAGTATGGCCGCTGATTGCAGCGACAGTCAGTAGAGGATAAGTGACAATTCTTTTAAACAACCGGTTTAACAGATAGAAAAATGACTTTGCGCCTTGGACATCACCCTTCTGAATGACCGGAACCAGCCACTCCAGGTCAATGCCATTTGAAAATATTTTTTCATGCGACGATGTCACTACAAGCATTGTTGCTTCGGTTTCATGTTCAATTTCATCCAGAACAGATAAAAAACTTTGTAAAAAAGATGGATTAAAGTAATTCTCCCCACTGTTCAGAGTGACAACCGCCACATGTCCATCCACAATATAGTCAATTACCGCCATAAATTTCCTCCTAAAATAGGCTGTGTTAATTACTAATGATATTCATAATTCATTTATCCAAGGAGCATAAGGAAAACGCAGATTATGCTTGTTTGCAGTATAGTCAGCATTTCTGCGATGGTCATCTTCATTTTGACGCTTAACCCAGTCTCCTGCCGAAATGATTTTTCCAGATCAGCCAGTTCCTGGTATAGAGGGGTCCGGTCAAAAGAAATATATGATTTTCCGCCGCATTGGATGACAAATTCGTGGCAGCCTTGACCCTTGTACCTGCTTTTTTGGGGATGGTGCAGTTCATGGGGAATGCCGTGAAGTCTGCAGATCATGGGACGATGTGCATACAGACGGCACCGTCCTGCCTCATTCAGCGGACACATCACGCCGGGGGCGGGTTGCGTTTTCCATTGGGAATTCGCATCCAACGCCATGGAGTGAATCATCACTTGGTCTGCCGAAGACAGGGATTCAAGTCCGCTCTTCAAATAGAAATATTCTATCAGGGTGTGATGGTAAAATCGCGTTCGACAACAACTGTCCTCACATCCTGTGCAAACAAACCCATACTTTCCTGCCGTTTCATCATAGCATTCATCCATTTTCCGGAATATTGCCGCCAATCTGTTCAGATACGGCTCATACTTTACCGTTTGGTTCCGATGTTTTTTTAAATCCATAGACCTCCATCAGATCAGTGGCGATGGGAAGAAGATTTTCTCATATAAGTTCAGGGCGCACCGATCTGTCATGCTGGCGATAAAATCACAGACCGAACGCTCATGTGACAGATCGTTGTAATTAAACCAGGACATTTCCACCGCACTGAGTTCTTTTTTAAAAATATCTGGTCGGTTTAGTAAACAGGCATAGAGTTCGGTCAGTATTTTCTTCGCCTTAACAAATTCATTGTGAACACGGGGAGAGCGATAGACATTATCATACAGAAATGTCCGCAGAGTATTCATGGCGGAGCTGACATCTTCGCTCATTTTTAACATCAGGTCCCCATTTCGAACATCGCTGGAAAACACCAGGTCGCGAATCATGGTTGTCGCCCGCTGTGAATGGGTTTGGCCGATAACCCGCGTACAGGATTCGGGAACCTGCTCGATGGTAATGACACCGCTGCGAATGGCATCATCCAGATCGTGATTCAGATAAGCAATAATATCTGCGATCCGAACAATTCTGCCCTCAAACGTTGATGCGAGTTCTGCTGGATCATCCGGAATAATTTTGCCGAATCCCTTGGAATGCTTCAGAATTCCATTTCGAACCTCAATGGTTAGATTCAGCCCCTGTCCCCTGTTTTCGAGTACTTCAACAACCCGGACACTTTGCTCGTTATGAAAAAAATCCTGGGAATATATTTCCTGAAGGGTTTTTTCTCCACTGTGCCCAAAAGGCGGATGCCCCAGGTCATGGCCCAGGGCGATGGCTTCGGTCAAATCTTCATTCAACAGCATGGCGCGGGAAATGTTTCGGGCGATCTGCGCTACTTCAAGGGTATGCGTCAGGCGAGTCCGGTAATAATCCCCCAGCGGTGCCAGAAAAACCTGAGTTTTATATTTCAGCCGCCGGAAGGCGTTGGAATAGACGATCCGGTCCCGATCCACCTGAAACGCTGTACGAATGGGGCACGGGTCTTCAGGGCGATCCCTGCCCATGGATTCTGAACTCAAACATCCAAAAGGAGATAAAAAACTCTTCTCCCGTTTTTCAAATTTCTCACGAATGGTCATGGATTTCGCCTGTTCACATTTACACAAAAACAACATCTGTTTCAAAAGCGGACTGTAATCGCCGGATCATAGTGAACACACTTTATAAAATCAAGCAAAGATATTCATTTAGTCTTATGAGACGAAAACAAACGACCGGCTAAAGGGATTCAAATAGTTGTTCCGATGTCAGTGTTTTTTCTCGATTCCATCTGATCCTGACTTCATGCAGGATTGCGAAAATAAAGTATCGCCGAAGACCGAACGTATGCTCAACTTTATTCAAATACGCAGTTATTATACTAAATATTACATTTTTGTATGTTTTATAATTGGCTATTTTCTATAACACATCGTTTTTTATTGATATATAGATTTGGTTGCAATTGGCACATACCTTGCTAAGTAGAAGTTATCTTTAAAGCAATACGCACTATTAACTTCATAAATGCCAACAAAGGAGATCTGGAATGAAACTGAAAGAGAAATTAACTGTTTTGGCCTTGACGTTGTCTCTGTTCCCGGCATCTTCAGCTTTTGCTGAAGATGCTACTTTAAATTCAGGCGATACCGCCTGGATGATCGTATCCACGGCGCTGGTAATGATGATGACCCCGGCTGGACTGGCGTTGTTCTACGGTGGAATGTCGCGATATAAAAATTTGTTGAACACCATTGCAATGACATTTATGTCATATTGTCTGGCCAGTGTGATCTGGGTGATCATTGGATATACTCTGGCGTTTGGACCGGATATTGACGGACTGATCGGCGGGTTGGACTATACATTTTTGAACAACATTACCGTAAAAAGCCTGTCTGGAACTATTCCAACATATGTATATGTTCTGTTTCAGATGACATTCGCCGGAATAACCGTTGCGCTGATATTGGGTTCCATTGTGGATCGGATGAAATTTTCTTCCTGGCTTCTGTTTACGACATTGTGGATTGTTTTCATTTACTGCCCGATAGCTCACTGGGTATGGGGCGGCGGATGGATGGCCAAAATGGGGGCGCTGGATTTTGCAGGCGGAAACGTGGTACATATCAATGCAGGTGTGGCAGGACTGGTCCTCTCTCTATCCGTAGGTAAACGAATTGGATATGGCAAGGAAACCATGTTCCCATCCAGCATTGCTCTGACGGGACTGGGCGCAGCTCTTTTGTGGTTTGGATGGTTTGGGTTTAACGCCGGTAGCCAACTGGCTGCGGATGGTCTGGCAGGCTCCGCTTTTCTGGTCACCAACACATCGGCTGCGATGGGTGCCATTTCATGGATGTTCACGGAATGGTACATCACCCGAAAGCCGACGGTTCTGGGAATTGCATCGGGAATTGTGGCAGGCCTGGTGTCCATTACGCCTGCGGCAGGTTTTGTGGATTTATCGGCTGCACTGGTCATTGGCATTGTAGCCGGAGCTTTAGGGTTTATCTGCGTGTCCAAATTAAAACATAGAATGGGATATGACGATTCCCTGGATGCTTTTGGGGTTCACGGCATGTGCGGCCTCTGGGGTGCTCTGGCAACCGGCATTTTCGCCAATCCTGCGGTCAACCCCAATGGAGTCGGCCTTCTTTACGGCAATCCCAAACAGCTTTTGATCCAGATTATTTCCATTGCTGCAACAGCCGCATTTACCGCAGTTGGTACACTGATCGTCATCACCATTACCCGTCTGGCGACTCACGGGCTGCGGGTTGAAAGAGATGATGAAATCGCCGGTCTGGACAATTCCCAACACGGAGAAAGAGCATTTGAAATTGTGATTTCATAAAAAGAACGATTCACATCCAAACAAACCATTATGGAAAGTTAATCCTGCAATCCAATATTTTCATATAAATGAGCCAATTTCAAAAATAGTCAAACGGGTATGGAAATCGAAGAAAACAAGAGGAAAAACGAGTAAAAAATGGGTTTTGCAATTACCTCAAATTGTTATTTCTTTCTGCACAATGATGCATGAAAGGTCATTTACAACATATTGACTTATCACTTTCACACAAATGGAGGACTCAATGAAAAAAATCGAAGCAATCATTAAACCATTCAAGCTGGACGATGTCAAAGAAGCATTAAACGAGCTGGGTATTCAGGGAATGACCATATCAGAAGTGAAAGGATACGGCCGTCAGAAAGGACATAAGGAGATATATCGGGGTGCAGAATACGTTGTTGATTTTATTCCGAAGATTAAGATTGAAGTTATTGTGGCTGCTTCAATGGCAAATCAGGTTATTGAAAAAATTAGAAATTCAGCCAATTCGGGTAAAATCGGCGATGGAAAGATATTTGTAATTCCCGTTGAACAGGTCATTCGAGTCAGAACTGGAGAAAAGGGAATGGATGCCCTGTAGTCTCCCCTGAATCCCTGCACTCTCCGGAAAACGGCGATTGCAGGGAATTATCCAACCATTCTTTCACCCCGACGGTCCACCAATTCATCAATTCAATCATTTTTTTCTTTTCAATTTCAACTTTCCATTATAATAATTGTAAGCGTTGAGGCCCCTCTCCCAGCGGGGGGATGTTGGGAGGGGTGAAAAGTTGTCTCAAGCCAGCCACTTGCCTTCCCCACGGTCCCTCTCGCTGAGAGGGGAGCGTGTTGCCGTTTAACAGATCATCAGAGGAGGAATAACGTGACAGCTCCGCAAAAATCTGTTTGGGTCAGAGCACTTGTTTTTTTAAGCATAAGCCTGCTTACCGTGGTCGCCCCATATTCTCTGGCGACTGTCTCGCCATCACTTGGAATTCCCCAGGAGCTTTCCGGATGGAAATCCTGGGTTCTATACGGCATGGAAGAAAAATTCTGCCCTGCACGCTATAACGATTCGGACCAGGATATCTTTTGGCCTGCATGCCTGTGGCCTTCCCGATTGAAATTGACCATCGAAGAAAACACAGGCGAATTTGAACAGCAGTGGATGGTGTTTCGCGACTCTTGGGCACCGCTTCCCGGAAATCCGGAACTCTATCCTGACAACATCGAGCTGGATGGAAAACGGGTGCCTGTCCTGCTGCGGGACCAGGTTCCTTCCATCCAGCTTACCAAGGGCGAACACCGGGTAAGTGGATATTTTTCCTGGAAAGAGCTGCCGGAAACGCTGATGATTCCTCCGGAATCCGGCATTGTGACGCTTTTGGTGAAAGGCCGGCTGGTGGAACAGCCGCTGATAGACAGTTCCGGAAGACTCTGGATTCAGAAACGGGATTCCGATTCAACTCTTGAAAATCGTTTGGATATTCGCGTTTTCAGGCTTTTTAAAGACACCATTCCCATGACAGCCATTCATTATCTTCGAATGGATGTATCCGGACAGGCCCGGGAAATCCGTCTGAATGATGTGCTTCTGAAAGGCGCTGTTCCCCTCCAACTGACATCAGCTCTGCCCGCAAGAATCAGCCCCAGTGGTGAAGTGATGATTCAGGCAAGGCCCGGAAACTGGATACTGGAAATTGAAACCAGGTTCGAAAACCCCATTGACAGTATCGCGGCAGGCGCATGTACTCATGGCCAGGAAATCTGGTCGTTTGAGTCCCAAAACCATTTACGGATGGTGACCATTTCAGGTGCTCCGGCAATTGATCCGGGCCAGGCCGAGGTTCCGCCTGCATGGAAAGAATTACCAGCCTATCTGATCAACCCTGAAACCGTTATCCGTTTCGAAACGCTTCGACGGGGGGACAGTGATCCTGCGCCTGACCAACTGCACATATTTCGAACCTGGTGGCTGGATTTTGACGGAATGGGATTTACCCAAAATGATATGGTCACAGGAACCCTGAGCCGTCAATGGTTTCTGGCCATGAATCCGCCCAGCGTTCTGGGAAAGGTTGCGGTTGATGGAGTCGATCAGCTTGTTACTGCTCATGGCCAGGAAGGCAAGGCCGGGGTTGAGCTGAGGCAAGGGCAGTTGATGCTGGATGCTGATTCACGAATTAATTCGCCGCTTCGCCGAATACCGGCAGCGGGCTGGGATCACGGGTTCCAAAGCGCTTCCGGCGCATTGAACCTTCCCCCCGGATGGAAGCTTTTTGCCGCAGGTGGCGTGGATGTAACGCCGGCCTCATGGGTGGAACGCTGGTCTCTTCTGGATTTTTTTCTGGTTCTTGTCACGACCATGGCAGTCACACGGCTCAAATCTTTTACCTGGGGGGGATTGGCTCTTGTCACCATGACCCTCATCTACCATGAACCCGGCGCGCCCAAGACCGTCTGGTTGAGTCTTCTGGCAGCTACCGCTCTGGCCCGGGTACTTCCGGAGGGGTGGGTGAAAAAAGCTGCTATTCTGTGGAATCTATGCAGTGTTGTAGTTCTTCTGACCATTGCCATTCCTTTCTTGATTCAGGAAATACGGCAAGGATTTTACCCGCAACTGGAAAAAATCTCAGCCTATCCGCAGATGCCTGTCAAGGCTTCCTTCAATGGCTCATCCACTGCGCCGCAGCCTGAATTGCAGCGGGAAGCGCTCATGCAAAAATCAGACGATTTTCTTCCGGCGGTGCCCGTAAAAGCCAAGGAAGAAAAGGCTGCCCGCATCAATCAGGCTCAGCCCCAAGCTCGGCTCAAGTCTCAGCACCAGTCTCAGCACCAGTCTCAGCTTCAGGCCCAGCTCCAGACTCTGGCCCAGGACCCACAAGCCCTGATTCAAACAGGTCCGGGCCTTCCCAGATGGAAATGGCGATCCTTTACAATGAGGTGGAACGGACCTATAGACAAAGACCAAACCTTCCGGCTCTGGCTGATATCGCCAGGATTTAACCTGCTACTTGCAGTCATCCGGGTTATTCTGCTGGCAGTATTGACTGCGGGCCTCTGCGACGTGAGATATTTTGGTGGCTACTGGCGAAACAGTATCACCAAGAGATATTTTGGCCGGCACACAACCCTGGCTGCAATGCTGTTGTTCTGCGGAGTAGTGGGATTTTCGGCATGCGCACAGGCGGAAGCTCTGTCGGCATCCTATCCGCCTAATGAACTTCTGGAGGAACTTCAGCACCGGCTGTTAAAAAAACCTGATTGCTTCCCGATCTGCGCCGATGTTTCCCGAATGGAGGTTCAGGTTGACGCAACCGATCTTAGAATGCTGATGGATGTCCAGGCTGCCACCGAAACCGCCATTCCCTTGCCTGGAGATGGGCAAAACTGGACTCCGGACACCGTATTGCTGAATCAACAGCCATTAAAAGGTCTCAAGAAGGATGCTGACGGCCATTTATGGGCTTTGGTTCCGCAGGGCATTCACCGCCTGATTCTCAGCGGTAAAACCGCTAAATTAAATGCCATTCAGATCGCACTGCCCATCAAACCCCGCCAGGTTACGGCTACTGTCAGCGGCTGGTCTGTTCAGGGGATAGGGCCGGGCGGCCAGGTGACTGCCGGAATCCAGCTTCAGAGGATTGAAAAACAGGACCCGTCCGTAGTTTCTGTTGGAACCAGCTCGCTTTCTCCTTTTTTTCACGTTGACCGAGTGCTTTTCCTGGGCCTGACATGGGAGATTCGGACCACCATCACCCGGTTGACCCCTCCTGGTACCCCAGTGTCCCTTCAGTTTCCGCTGTTAGCCGGAGAGTCAGTGACCACTGCCGATATCCCCACGGAACAGCAAAAGGCCATGATCAATGTTGATTCCGGCACCCAGGAAATTAACCTGATTTCACACCTTGATTTCACTGAAACGCTGCACTTGACCGCACCAAAAGACAGCCCATGGACGGAATCATGGGTTCTGGAAGCAAGTCCGGTATGGCACTGTGATTTTTCCGGAATTCCCGTGATTCATCAGCAAGATTCTCAGAGAAAATGGCGGCCCGAGTGGCGGCCCTGGCCGGGAGAGATCATTGATATCCGCATTTCACGGCCTGCCGCGATTCACGGCCCGATCATCACGATGGACAGCGCCGCTCTGAAGTGGACACCCGGAGAGCGGCTGGATAAAGCGGAACTGACGATAATGCTCCGCACCAGCAGAGGAGGCCAGCACCAACTGGAGCTGCCGCAGGATGCCAGACTTCAGAAAGTCAGTATTCAGGGCCGGTCACAGCCTATTCGGCAGGAAGATCGGAAAGTGCTGATTCCGCTTGTTCCCGGAACTCAGAAAATTGTTCTGGAATGGCAGCAACCGTCATCCGGCCTGTGGCGCTATCACCCGCCTCAAGTTTCCATTGGCGCTCCGGCTGTCAATGCGTCCATCGCCATTCACGTTCCGGAACACCGCTGGATACTCTGGGTGTCTGGCCCCAGGCTGGGCCCCGCCGTACTGTTCTGGGGGTATCTTCTGATCGTAGTTCTGATTTCGATCGGCTTGGGGAAAACATCTCTTGCTCCGCTAAAGACTCACCACTGGTTGCTCTTAACCATGGGTCTCGCCCAGTCATCGCCCTTGATGGCGCTGATCATTGTGGGATGGCTGCTGGCTCTTGGCATTCGAAACACCGCCATCCCCAGCGGTGGATGGGTTTCTTATAATTTCTCGCAGCTTTTACTGGCAGTCTGGACAGCGGCGGCGCTATCCGGACTATACATGGCGATTGAAAACGGGCTAATGGGAATTCCCGATATGCAGATCGCCGGAAACCAATCCACCAGCCGGGTTCTGAACTGGACCCAGGACAGAATAGTCGGCTTTATGCCGGACCCCTGGATCATCAGTCTTCCGGAATGGGTGTTTCATGGCCTGATGCTGCTCTGGTCCCTCTGGCTGGCTTTCTCGTTGCTGAACTGGCTGAAATGGGGCTGGCAGTGTTTCACCCAGGGCGGCGCATGGAAAAAAGTCGAGCTTCGCTGGAAGCGAAAACCCGCGAGCTGATCTATGGTAGTTACCTTCTCAGCTTGCTCAGACTTCAGTCGGCTGACCCGCTACCAGGTTGTGCTATGAACATTAAACATCTCGTTTATTTCCATCACAAGGGGGTATAAATCAACACTGTTGGTAAGCGGAACATTTTGATCACTTTATGATTTAGCAAGAGATTATCGCAGAAGGTTGGCTTATAGATTCAATTGGCCATAATCTTTCGCACGGAAAAAACGATGTATACTGCCAACTGTCACAATCTGCACTTTTGGACCCCCACCCCAACCCTCCCCCGCTGGGAGAGGGAGCATAAGGAAAGTGCGGATTATGCCCGTTTGCAGTATAGGATACCAAAGCCACGCAGAACCCAAAAAGAGCAGCCAGGGGATAGCCAAGTGTATTGATTTCCGACTCTAAATGTTCGGTAAGTTCTTATTTAGTTAATTGATGCCTATTTATTAACCTTGAAAGGGCTGCACGAGTTCAGACATATGATTTGCTACTGATTCGAATCCGATAGTTGCTGTGAAGCTCAAAAATAGAATTGCTGGGGAATAGCCACTAATTTCCCTTAGTGTCTATTTGCACGCATTCTCTGTTTCATTTTCCGGGTTTAGTTAATTATTACTGACATGTTCGCTTTCCCAGCGTTTGTCCAGATAATACAGGATCGGAACCGTCATCCTGGAAAAGAGAAGCGATGCCACTTCTCCGGCCATCAGGCTGATGGCAAGGCCCTGAAAAATAGGGTCAAACAATATGACTGATGCGCCCACAACCACAGCGGCCGCGGTCAGCATCATGGGCCTAAAGCGAACGGCTCCGGCATCAATGACTGCAAGGTCAAGGGGCATACCCTGGGCAACTCGAATTTCAATAAAATCCACCAGAATGATGGAATTTCGAACCACGATTCCGGCCCCGGCAATAAAGCCGATCATGGAGGTAGCTGAAAAAAATGCGCCCATCAGCCAGTGAGCCGGCAATATGCCGATCAGGGAGAAGGGAATGGCCATCATGATGACCAGCGGCGTGGAAAACGACTGAAACCAGCCAACCACAAGAACAAAAATAATGACCAGAACCACGGCGAATGCTATTCCCAGATCCCGGAACACCTCGTAAGTAATGTGCCACTCGCCGTCCCATTTCATGGCGAACTTGCGATCGCTGTCCGGAAGGCCAGCAGTGTGCTGAGCAATTTTATACCCTTCTGGAAGGGTGATGGCATCTATTTTTTTCTGCATTTCCAGAATAGCGTAAACAGGGCTTTCTCTTTCACCGGCCACATCCCCGATCACATAGACCACCGGCATCAGATTCTTATGATAAATGCTGCGCTCGGATTCTGTCTTTTTAGCCACAATCAGCGCCGAAAGCGGTACCAGACGATTTGCTGCCCCTGCGATCTTGATGGTCTCAAGTTTTTCAATTCCAGCACGGTCCTTCAGGGGTAGCTGGAGAATGATGGGGACATCTTCTTTTTCCCTGGGCTGGTGCAGCAGGCCGGTCTGTTTTCCGGAAAGCGCCAGTTCCAGTGTCCCTGCAATCTGGGCTACGCTTATGCCATGTAGTGCGGCTTTTTCCTTGTCCACCACCAGATCAAACCTGGGCTGGCTATCTTCCATGTACCAGTCCACATCTACAACTCCAGCAGTCTGCTCGAAAATCTGGCGGATTTGAAGGGCGATTTCCCGCTGGCGTTCGTAGTCGGGGCCATAGACTTCGGCGATCAATGTAGATAGTACCGGAGGTCCTGGCGGAACTTCGGCTACCTTGACTCTTGCGTTAAAACGGTTGGCGATTTTTTCAAGAGGCGGACGGACCCGCTTGGCGATTTCGTGACTTTGCTGACCGCGCTTTCCTTTTCCAACCAGATTGACCTGAATGTCCGCCATATATGCGCCCTTCCGCAGATCGTAATGCCGGACCAGACCGTTAAAATTAAAGGGACCGGAGATTCCAACATGAATCTGATAGTCAATTACTTCTTTGACGGTTTTCAGATAATCTCCCATTTCCAGGCCGGCGGCAGCGGTTTCTTCAAGGGTTGCGCTTTCCGGCATATCTATAATGACCTGAAATTCGCTCTTGTTATCAAAGGAAGCATCTTGACCTTTACCATGCTGACACCCACCATTGCACAGGCTATCAGCAGCATGGCCGCGACAGCCGCCAAAAATATCCAGCGCCAGAATGCTGTTTCAATCAGGGGGGTCATGACCTTCCGGTAAAGCCGGGTGCTCCAGTCTTCGGTTTCAGCGTGAACCGGGCCGTCATGATGGCGAATAAGCCTTAAAGACGCCCATGGCGTTACAATGAAAGCAACCATAAGCGAAAAAAACATGGCGGCGGAAGCTCCGACCGGAATGGGCCGCATATAGGGACCCATCAGCCCGCCAACAAACGCCATGGGAAGGATGGCGGCAATAACGGTAAGTGTCGCCAGAATGGTGGGGTTGCCGACCTCATCCACAGCTTCTATGGCTACATCCAGACGGGGGCGGCTGGCGTTTTCGGGCAGGCGGAAATGTCGCACCATGTTTTCAACCACCACGATAGCGTCATCCACCAGGATGCCGATGGAGAAAATAAGCGCAAACAAGGTAATGCGGTTAAGGGTGTAGCCATAGAGATAGAACACCGCAAGCGTCAGAGCCAGCGTCACCGGGATTGCAAGAGCCACCACGCCGGACTCCCGATGCCCCAGCGTAAACCAGATGAGAATGGTGACGGAAACAATAGCGATCAGCATGTGAAGCAGCAGTTCGTCTGATTTTTCTTTTGCGGTTTCCCCGTAATGCCGGGTAACGGTCATCTGAATATCACCTGGGATCACGGATCCTTTGGCATCCTCAACGCGATTTAGAACCTTCTGCGCAACGGAAATGGCATTGGCGCCTTTGCGCTTGGCGACCGTCAGAGTCACAGCCGGATACACGCCTTTTGTTGACTCATCAGCAGCGCGGAGCCCTTTTTCGGATGCTGCAGGACCCATCCCGAAAAAAGCATATTGGTCGGGCTCTCCTGGGCCATCCGAAATTATGGCGACATCCCTAAGATACACCGGCTTTTCGTTATAAGCGCCAACGACAATGCCTTCAACATCTGCGCTGGTTTTCAAAAATCCATTCACATGAACCCGAATTTGACCAGCAGGTGAAGGATATGCGCCTGCATCGGACTCCTGATTGGCGGCGCAGACCATCGCAGAGACCCGGCCAATATCCAGTCCAAAGGCCGAAAGTCTGATCGGGTCAAGATCAACGGTCAGTTGCCGCCGATATCCGCCGATGAGGGTAGTAATGGAGACATTCTCTTCCCGTTTGATCAAATCGTCCACTTCCGCAGCCACCCGGCGAAGGACGTAATGATCTGCATCCTTTCCCCAGAACGTCAAGGCCAGAATCGGGACATCATCAATGTAGCGGGGTTTTATCAAAGGCGGAGAAACAGAAGGTGGAATCCGGTCCATATTGGCCATCAGTTTGGACTGGAGGCGGACAATTGACTTTTCCTCATCCTGGCCCACATAAAACCGCACCACCGCCATGGACATTCCGGGGCTGGATGTGGAATAGACGTACTCGACACCGGGAATCTCCCATAGCAGTTTCTCCATGGGGCGTGTTGCTCGTTCTTCCACTTCCTTGGCGCTGGCTCCTGGCATTTTCACAAAAATGTCGATCATGGGAACAATGATCTGGGGCTCTTCTTCGCGAGGCAGGGCAATAACAGCGGCAATGCCAAGAAGGACCGATGCGATTATGAACAGGGGCGTCAGCTTCGAATTGATGAAATAGCCGGCGATCTTGCCTGCCATGCCGGGCTGGGTCATGACGGCACCTCCACCCGAAAGCCATCGACCATGTTCGGCGGAGGAATCACCACAAAACGGTCGCCTGGCCTGATTCCGGATAGGGCCTCAACACTGGCTCCGAATATTCGGCCTGTGCGAAGAATTCGAAACCGGGCGATCTGATCGGAATCCAGCAGAAAAATCCCGGTAAGCTGACCTTGGAGGATGAGCGCACTTGTGGGAATAAGCAGCTTTTCCTGATTCCCATGGGCAAGAGTTACCCGGCTGAACATTCCGGAGTGAATTGCCGGGTGAAAGGGAATGGCTACCTGAACAGTAAAGGATCTGCTGGCGGCATCAGCAGCGGGAAAAATGGCCCTGATCGTCCCCTCAAAATCCTTGCTGCCGGCGGAAGGAATGGAAACCGATACGGTTTGAGAAAGTGTTATAAACTGAAGGTAGGTTTCGGGAAGGATCATGTCCACGCGAAATGCATCGGTGCTTTCGAGTTTTAGCAGCGGTGTTCCAGGCGCTGCAAGGCTTCCGGGGTCCACCAGTTTGGCGGATATAACGCCGTTAAAAGGTGCAAAGAGTTTTGAATCTTTTTCACCGACACTGGCCCCTGCCACAGCCGCTTCAGCCTGTTGAATCCGGAACCGGGCAGCTTCCAAAATTGACTGCGCCTGACCCAGAGATGCCTCTGCCTGGCGAAACCTGGCGCTGACCTCGTCAAATTCCTGGCGGCTTGCAGACTCGGTTTTCATCAGATTCACATATCGGTTGTATGTCGCTCCGCCCAAATCGGCGGATGCTTTGGCCGCATGCTGTGAGGAAAGCGCGGCCGCCTCCGCCTTTCTGGCCTCTGAAAGGGCGGCTTCCGCCTGATTAAGCTGGGCCCTGACCTGCCTTGGATCAATGTCCACCAGAACCTGATCTTTTTTGACCCGGTCGCCTTCCTTGACATAAACCGCCTTCACCACACCCATGATCTTGCTGGAAAGGGTGCTGGCCGCCTCCGCTGATACGGTACCGGTCGCCTCGTAAAGAATGGGTTCCTGGTTGATTGCAGCCACTGCCACTGGCGCTTTGATTGACCGCGCTTGAGAAGATTTTACGGCGCCAGGTTCAATTTTTTCGCTGCATCCTGAAAACAGGATAAATACCATGCCAGCCATTCCATAGATCAAACAGTGTTTCAGCATAACAGTCTCCATTGATTCAATTACGAATTATGAATTAAAAAAACATTCAACCAGCACTATTCGCTTTTCATTCGTAATTCATAATTCATAATTCGGGTCCAGCGTTCCTGTAGCCAGTGATAACTGAATTCGCGCTGCCAGATAATCATGCAGGGACCGATATCTGTTGTTATGGGCGGATTGAAGCGCAACCTCCGCATCCAGAAGGCTGACCAGGGTGAGCAGCCCGTTTTCATAACGGTCTCTTACGATGCGAAGCCCTTCTTCGGACTGTGAAACTGCAGCTTCCGCAACGGATATCCGGTTCCAGGCGCTTTGAGCCTGTAAAAATGCTTGTCGGGTCTGAACCTCAATGCCTGCGGCTGTATCGTTTCGCATGGCTCGTATCCGGCTGAGCATGGCTTCAGACTCCCTGGTTTTGGCGCTAATCCGGTCTCCGCTGTAGAGATTGACCCGTAGCATGGCGCCAACGGTATAGCTGTCTCCGCTGTTTCTGAAATCCTGCGAATTCAGTTCATAGCTTCCGATCAAATTGATATTGGGAAGATGGGCCGCTCTTGATTTTTGAATTTCATCTTCGGCGATCTGTTCCTGAAGCAAAAGGTATTGCATATCGGGCCGTCTGGACTGGGATAGACCGATCCATTCATCAATGGGACCAGGGACGGGTTCGCCTTTTACAAGTCCGGTCGCCAGTCGCCAATTGCTGTCTCCCGGAGCGCCCATGGCGGCGTTAAGCGCTGCCATCGCCATTGATATTCGGCTTTCCGCCTGAATGCGATCCTGATCCAGTTCGGCAATATGAACCTGGGTACGGAGAAGATCGCTTTTGACGGCAAGACCGTTTTCATACCGTTTGCGTATCATCTCCAGATGTAAACTGGCCGTTTCCAGGGATTTATGGATGACATCAAGATGGTGATAAGCCAGAACCAGCCCGGTATAGGCAGTCGCCGCCAAGGCAATCACTTCTTGTCTGGTTCGCGTTAAAAACAGGTCTTGAGCCTGTCTGTCGAGTTTGGCCTGGTTCACGCCAATCCGTGTTTGGCCGCCACGATATACAGGCCATTCCACGGAAAGTGCTGAATTAAAGTTATTGAGGGGGTCGGGGTGGTTTAATCTGGCAGGGTCAAAGTCCGTCTGCGTGATGGCTTCCTGATTGAGGCGGTTTCCAAATGCCCATAGGGGATTGTTGGTATGACTGAAGGTTTCGGTAAAAAATACCTGGGGTAAAAAGCCAGATTCGGCCTGCGTGATGCGATGATCGGCTGCTGAAACCTGTGAAAGCGCTGCCTTGATTTTGGGATTCTGCTTGTCCGCCAGTTGCATGGCATCAGAAATGGTTAGCGGTGGCACGTCTGTAGCCGGGAGTTTGGAAGGAAAAAAGCAAAGACAGGCGAAAAACAGCATCGGCCATGCTGACCGAAAAGACATTTGTTTCATCGTGCAATTCCCTTGGATGATTTTAAAGAATCATGGGTGCGATTGAGCCAGACTGCCTATGGTTCTTTCGCATATTTCACCATTAACGAAAAGGGTGATTACTTCGCTATCACTACAGAGGCGAATGAGCAAGGGCTTTGTCCCATTACAAGGCAGGGCGCTTGCGGTCCATGCTGCAAGCCCTCTGAGGACAGGATTCGGAGAGGTTAAAAAAGGAACCAGAAACCCTGACGCGCTCTCTGCCTGGCGGGGTCGAGCTTGAGCCAGCCGCCCCAGGCCCCAGAGGATGCCTTTCTGCAAAGCGGGGTGATCAATGAAGTTGCCGCAGGGGTTTATATAGGAGATTAGTATGCAGGCATATTCTCCGGCCATATGGTCGTTTCTGGCCATGATTTCGCCCATAGCTTCCGCAGACCCCCAGCCGATGCCGCCGGATTCGTCGTTCAGATTCCACATCAGGCGCCGCATCACTACACGGGCAGATTCAATGTTTTCATCGGCCAGAAGGGACACTACGGTGCCCATTGCGGTGATAGCCTGCCAGAAATGCAGTGGATTCATGCTGCAGAAAAAAGGAAACAGCGCATTCACAACTTTCCGAAGGGGCATGCGGCATAAGGCGGCCAAGGCATCTTCCGGTACTCCTTTCGAAAACAGGGCCAGAAGTGTTTCTTTGATGTCCCGGATCGAAACGGTTGTTTCAGGCATATCACTCCCAAACAATACAGTCCGCCGGACAATTCTTTATGGCTTCGTCCACACAGAACCGTGGATAGTCCAGCATTTCCACCACTTCAATGTATCCGGCGGCGCTCAGCTTGAAAACTTCCGGACACACATCCTGGCATACTCCGCAAAGAATACAATCGCTTAAATCAATAACAGGTTTTTTCATAATGTATATTCCCACCCTGCCACAAGTAGTTAGTGCTTTGCAACAAGAAGCAGAAGTTGATTGATTATTTTTCAGTATAGGAATAAAATCAGTTCTGTCAAGGCAAACAGAACCATTGGGCCTGGAAATCGCTTCCGTAAAATCGCAGCAAAACCAGCAATCAATGTCAGGCAATTATTTTTCGCTTGCATTTCTTCATGTCGTCATATATCATCAGAGGATATAATTGTTCAAAGTTGTTTGATGAACTGGGAACAAAATTCTCAGTTACCGTCAAGTTTCAGATGCTTACCTGTTTCGGATCAATTGATTTCTGATTCTGAAGCAGCAGGTGTAAGCTATAATTTGTTAACGTGAGGAGGTGCAGGCATAGTCCCAACAACTAAAAGACCCATCAAAACCGATAAGACCAATATCAACCGGGATATCCGCGCCAAAGAGGTCAGGGTGATTGATCCGGATGGTAACCAGATTGGAATAATCCCCACATACAAAGCGTTGGCTGTTGCTAACGATTTCGGGCTTGATCTTGTTGAGATTTCACCCAATGCAGCCCCTCCGGTTTGCAAGATAATGGACTATGGCCGTTATCGTTACGAGCAAACCAAAAAAAAGCAGGAGGCCAAAAAAAAGCAGAGTACTTTTCAGATCAAGGAAATCAAGATACGCCCCAAGACCAGCGAACATGACCTGCAAACCAAGATTGATCACATTCGAAAGTTCCTTGACAAAAAAGACAAGGTCAAGTTAACCGTGGTCTTCAGGGGCCGTGAGATAACGCTGTCTCAGGCAGCCAAGGAATTGCTGGAAAAGGTTGTTGTCGAAACCCAGGAGATTGCTATAGTCGAGCAGGCTGCCAAATTTGAAGGGCGAACAATGGTGATGATCCTCTCTCCCAAATAACCTTCGAATCGGGCGTAAAAGGCTCGGTCATATCTGGAAAAAGTTTTTTGTTATGCAGGTTGTATAGGCGTGAGCAGATAATTTTGGCTCACGCCTTCTGTTTTATACGCCTTCAGAGATGAACGATTTACGGGCCAATGAGTCTTAGAGTCTTAAAACATCATTGAGTCTTTAATTTTAGGAGATCAAACCATGCCAAAAATCAAAACCAACCGTTCCGCTGCTAAGCGCTTTAAAAAAACGGGTACAGGGAAATTTGTTTTCTCAAAATCTCATGGCAGTCATATTTTGACCAAAAAGACCACCAAGCGGAAACGATCTTTGAGAAAAAGTCAGATTATTGATAAATCCAACGTCAGAGAGTTGAAATTATTACTTCCGAACGGGTAAGCCCGGGACGTGTTGCCGATTCAGCCTACCCGGATAGATGGATATATGCATTGTCTGCTTTTGCGTGCAGCGGTTTTACAAGATGATGCAGGATTAAGGAGATAACGATATGAGAGTAAAACGTGGCTTTAAGGCAAGGAGACGGAGAAATAAAGTATTAAAGCTGGCCAGGGGGTTTCGCGGCGGACACAGCAAACTCTTTCGGACTGCTGCGGATACCGTTGACCGTGCGCTTGCCTATGCATACAGGGACCGCAAGGTCAAGAAACGGGATTTTCGCAGCCTCTGGATCGCCAGAATTAATGCGGGTACACGGATGAATGATCTGTCCTACAGTAAATTCATGCATGGACTCAAAATGGCCGGTATTGCTCTGGATAGGAAAGTTCTTGCAGAACTTGCGATAGCGGACCCAACCGGTTTTTCCAGTCTGGTCAGAACTGCAGTGCAGCCAAACTGATGGCAAGGTAAAAAGATCACCAGCTTAATTGTGCATTATCCCTTGTGGATTGAAATGGTGGATAAGCAGTTCCCCAGTGTCCGCCCATTGGGATCGGGATGGCAGGATGGATTTAAAAGACCGTCCGGACATCCCGGTCCGCTTCGTTAATAAGGGAGCCGCCTTCCGATGGAGCCTGGAAAAAGTCATCGCTTGTGTTTCCAATGATTTTACCCGCCTTTCTTACAGCAGAGCATACAACCGTGGAACAACAAATAGAACAGATTCTTAAGCAGGCGCTGAGTGAGCTTCAGTCAGCTTCGCAAACTTCTCAAATTCAGGCCTTTTCGGTCCAGTATCTGGGACGAAAGGGGCTTGTCACCCAGTATCTCAGGAACATCTCCCAACTGCCGGCAGAGCAGCGTCCGATGGCTGGGAAAAGGGCCAACGAGATAAAATATATCCTGGAAGAAGCCCTGCAAAAGGCGCTTCAGGAAATTGAAACCAGGCAGGCTGCCGAAGATGTTGGCATTGATGTTTCATTGCCGGGCCGCGCTATCTTTCGTGGCTCCAGTCATCCGATTACCCGGATTACCCGGCAGATAAGCGAAATTTTCACGCGCATGGGGTTCGCTGTTGCAGAAGGGCCCGAGGTGGAATTGGATCACTACAATTTCGAAGCCTTGAATATTCCAAAAAATCATCCGGCAAGGGATATGCAGGATACATTTTATGTGTCGGAAGCCATCGTCCTTCGAACCCACACCTCGCCGATCCAGGTCCGATATATGGAAAAGCATGCCCCTCCGTTCAAGATCATTGCCCCTGGCAAGGTATATCGGTGCGATTCGGACATTACCCACACCCCCATGTTTCATCAGGTTGAAGGGCTTGTGGTGGGAGAATCCATATCCTTTGGGGATTTGAAAGGTATTCTGACAGCTTTTGTCCATCAGATGTTTGATGATCAGACCAGTCTGCGATTTCGCCCCAGTTTTTTCCCCTTCACCGAACCCAGCGCCGAGGTTGACATCCTGTGTGTTATGTGTCGGGGCAAGGGATGTCGGGTGTGCAAGCAGACCGGATGGCTTGAAGTACTCGGATCAGGGATGGTTCACCCTGCTGTTTTCGAGAATGTCGGTTACGACACCTCTCGCTACTCGGGGTTTGCTTTTGGAATGGGCGTTGAACGGATTGCCATGCTGAAATTCGGAATTGACGATATCAGGAAGTATTATGAAAACGACATCCGGTTTTTAAAACAGTTCTAACCGATTTATCGGCGGGCTGCAAGGGTGCCGGAGCGGCCTGTCGTCAATGAACCCGGTATTTTTATGATTTGCAAGGTTTTGATCCGATGAAAATAAGCTTAAACTGGCTAAAATCCTATGTTCCGATACAGATAGGTGTCAACGATCTTGCGGAAGCGTTGACCATGACTGGTCTTGAGGTGGAAGCTGTTTACGACCGATACGATTATTTAAAAACGGTCGTAGTTGGCCGCGTCGTCAGCATCTCTGCACATCCGAATTCCGCCAAACTCCAGTGCTGCATGGTGGATATCGGAAAATCTCTGGTACCGGTCGTATGTGGAGCTAACAATGTCTATGTGAACTGTTTGTCTGCTCTGGCGCTTCCCGGAACACAATTGCCCGATGGCGCGGTCATAGAGGCCAGCACAATTCGGGGGGCCGTTTCCGAGGGCATGCTGTGCAGTGAGGCGGAGCTGGGGCTTGGGTCGGATCGTAGCGGTATCATGATTTTGCCAAAAGATATCCTGGCATCTCTTGCGACCGGCCAGCCTCTAACTTCGGCGCTTAATCTTTCGGATACGGTGCTGGAGATTGGCTTAACGCCGAACCGGTCCGATTGCCTCAGTTTTATTGGAATCGCCAGAGAGGTTGCAGCGATTCAAAACACCTCACTATCGTACCCGGAAATAAAACTTCCTGAAGGCAAAAACGCCATCCGTCAGATGACTTCTGTTACTATTCTTGCGCCCGACCATTGTCCCCGGTATGCGGCCAGGATACTGGCAGGGGCCACAGTGGGTCCTTCACCCCACTGGCTTCGGGATCGGCTGATATCTGTCGGCATCAGGCCCATCAACAACGTTGTTGATATTACAAATTTTGTGATGATGGAAACCGGTCAGCCCCTTCACGCATTTGATTTTGATCGTCTGGCCGGGCATCGCATCGTTGTTCGAACCGCAGTTTCCGGAGAGTCGTTCACCACTCTGGATCATAAATCGCGCACCTTGACTGCCGATATGCTCATGATCTGCGATGGGGAAAAGCCGGTTGCCATTGCAGGGGTAATGGGCGGGTTCAATTCCGAGATCGAACCTGCCACGCAATCAATTTTGATTGAAAGCGCCTGTTTTGATCCAACCAGTATTCGAAAAACTTCCAAATATTTCGGACTGAATACGGATGCCTCCCATCGTTTTGAACGTGGTGTGGATCCAGAAGGAATCGTTTTTGCGTTGGACCGGGCCGCAGCACTGATGGTCGATATCTGCGGTGGCGTTTTGATTGAAGGGGTTATTGATGAACGCCCGGTTGTTCAGGAACTAAAGCCGATAGTTTTCAGCGCCGAAGCGACCAATCGGCTTCTGGGAACACAGATTGATTCCGCAGTCATGGACAGCATGCTTCAATCCATCGGTTTTACGGTTGAACCACTGAACCAGGATCAGCGAAATGTAGTTCCACCGTCGTTCCGGGTGGATGTCTCCCGGCCGGTTGATCTTGTGGAAGAAATCGCCAGGCTTTGCGGTTATGATCGAATTCCTACGACGTTTCCCGTCATCTCGGAAGGATCTGCCCAATCTTTTCTTTCACAAAATTCCAGGGAACAAATCCTTCAATTGATGGCCGGTTTGGGCTTTTCAGAAACCATTACCTACAGTTTTGTTCATCCACAATCCTGTAAACATCTCAGGCTCGAACCCGGCGATCCCAGGATGCGCGCACTTCGTGTCCTCAACCCGCTTAGTGAAGACCATGGGATCATGCGCACCTCTCTTATTCCGGGTATTCTGGAGACTGTGTCCCGGAATATTTCCAGGCAGTCCAAAAACCTGAAGCTCTTTGAAATCGGCAATATATTTGTCAGCAACGGCCAGGATGTCCTTCCGGATGAAATTGAAATGCTTTCAGGCTTATGGACAGGCGCTCGTCATGAGGTATCTTGGCATACGCCAGATGTAGCATGTGATTTTTACGACCTGAAAGGTGTGGTTGAAGCACTTCTGGCTGCACTTCATATCCACGATACTCGTTTTTTCAGGAATGCGGTACAGTTATGTCCTTATCTGAAACCCGGAATCGCAGCCGATATTCAGTGTGGTCCGCAGGTGGTGGGACACATCGGCCAGGTGCATTCAGAAACGCTAAGCTCTTTTAATATCAAACAGCAGGCATATATCTTTGAGATTGATATACGGAAACTTTTTGCCATGGTGCCTGATGTCCACCAGACACTGATTATCCCCAGGTTTCCGGCAGTCGCAAGGGATGTTACGCTGATTCTTTCAAAAACCATTGAATCCAGCAGGATCATGGAAATGGTTCAAGAAATGCATGATCCGCTTATGGAGCGAATCATGCTGTTTGATGTGTTTGAGGGAGGACACCTTCCATCAGATAAAAAAAGCCTTTCTTTCCGGCTGACATACCGTTCTGCTGCTGAAACTCTGGAAGATGAGGCTGTCAATGAGCTTCATAAAAGCATTTCAGACAAACTGATTCAGAAATTTGATGCAGAGCTGCCTTAGTATGCAGGTTGTTAAGGAAACATCGGATACCGATAATGCTCGCTTTTGGGTCAGGTATTTTTGTGGAACACATGTCTGATCAAAAGATTCGGCTGGATAAACTGTATTACAAGATTGGCGAAGTCAGCCAGATTGCTGGTCTGCCCTCGCATGTCATCCGGTTCTGGGAGCATGAATTCTCGAGAATCAGACCCCACCGGACCCCCTCTGGCCAGAGGCTGTACACTCGGAGAAATATTGAAATCATTCTTGAAATCAAACACCTGCTTTATGATCAAAAATATACCATTGAAGGCGCCAGGCAACTCATGAAATCATGTAAATTAAGTGCGTTGTCACCGGTCATGAACGAGATTCGGTTAGAGCTTCAACGAATCAAAGCCATTTTGTCCTGAAGACAGAAAAGCCGATGACGATGGCGAATTTACGAAAAATATTGACAATCTCGTAATTTTAATGTAGCTTAGTCGAGATAGTTGGCGGGCATAGCTCAGTTGGTAGAGTACAAGCTTCCCAAGCTTGGTGTCGCGAGTTCGAATCTCGTTGCCCGCTCCAAAGTAAGTTCGTCTTTTCATTTAAATGCTAAGTGAAATGCAGCGTTTTCATATAGATCGGTGAGGTTAAAGCATGTAATTCTTCTTGCGGTTTATTACATCAGACATATTTTTTTGATCTCACTGCACTAACTCAAATGAGAGGAAACGGGCTTCAGCCCGTTTTTTTATTTTTAATGACTGAACGATTTGACCGATTGACACCATCGCGAAAAAAAGGAAAAATGACAGGAGTCCCTTTACCAAAGGCTTCTCGTTTAAAAAGGGACGAAATCATTTCCAAAGTAAATGAACTGGCTGGCCCCTTGTGCGATGCTGCAGAAATAGAGCTGGTTTATACAGAATACCAGCGAGAACCTCACGGGATGATCCTCCGCGTTTATATCGATAAACCAGGAGGGACGACCTTGCAGGATTGCACACATGTCAGCCGTCAACTGCAGGATATTCTGGATGTCCATTTGGATGTGAGTGATAATTACTACCTTGAGGTTTCATCGCCAGGGGTAAATCGCCCATTGGGAAAGCTGTCGGATTTTGTCAGATTTAAAGGGTGCCAGGCCAAAATTAAGGTCCTTCAGCCAATTGATGGTCAAAAAAAATTTACAGGTGTCCTGTCTGGTGTTTTGCAGGAAGCTGTTGCGATTCAGGTTGGTGACCGTATCGTTGAGATTCCTTATCAGGACATTACCCGGGCAAGGCTGGTAAATTATAATGGAGACATCTGATGCTCATTACCGACATTAAGCGTGTGGTTGAACAGATAAGTCGAGACAAGGGAATTGACAAGGATATCCTGATTAAAGCCCTTCAAGAAGCACTGAAATCCGCAGCCAAAAAAAAATTTGGAAACAAGATTGATATCGAAACCCAATATAACGCCAAAACCGGCGAGATCGAAGTCTTTCAGTTCAAGGAGGTTGCTGATGTCATAAAAGATCCAGACATGCAGGTGAGTCTGGAAGAAGGACGGAAGCTGGACCCTGAATGTGAAACCGGCGATAGCCTAGGCATAAAAATGGATACAGCAGTTTTTGGTCGAATTGCGGCGCAGTCCGCAAAGCAAGTCATTATCCAAAAAATGAAAGATGCTGAAAAAGAGGCTGTTTACTCCAGTTTTGTGGACAGAAAAGGCGATATTATCAATGGGATCGTTCTGCGGATCGATCATGGAAACATCATTGTCAATCTGGGACAGACCGAAGCCATTCTTCCTGCAGACCAGCAGATTCCCAGGGAGTCCTACCGCAGGGGAGATCGGCTCCGCGCCTATATTCAGGATGTGAAGGAAGAATCCCGCGGTCCTCAAGTTATTCTGTCGCGAACGCACCCCAATTTTTTAGTCAGTCTGTTTAAGACTGAAGTTCCGGAAATCAGCGAAGGCATTGTTGTGATTAAAGCTGCAGCCCGTGAACCTGGTATTCGCGCCAAATTTTCTGTGGTTTCCAATGATTCGGATATCGATCCGGTGGGTGCCTGTGTGGGTGTAAAGGGCAGCCGGGTTCAGAGTGTTGTTCAGGAACTAAGAGGGGAAAAAATTGACATTATTCCCTGGCACTCAGATGCAGCGAAATATGTGTGCAACGCGCTGGCACCTGCTGAGATACTGAGAGTCATCATTGATGAAACCAAACATGCGATGGAAGTCATTGTTCCTGATGAATTTCTGTCCATTGCCATCGGCAAGCGCGGCCAGAATGTTCGACTGGCATCCAAGCTGACCGGATGGCAGCTGGACGTAAAAAGCGAAAAACAATACACCGATACAATGAAGGAAAATTACGATATCCTCGCATCCATTACCGGGGTGAGTCCTTCTATTGCCGGTGCGTTATGCGAAAAAGGCTTTTACTCGATCGAAGAACTCAGCCATGCTTCAGCCGAAGACCTCGTGGACATTGAAGGCATAGAGGAAGAAATGGCATTAAATCTGATAAGTGCTGCAAGACAGGCATTTTCGGGTTCTCACAGGAAACGAAGGTCCGGGGGAAAATCGTCTTCAGCCAGCAAGCCTGCAGACATTGGTGTACCGGATAAGGATGAGTAGATGTACTTGTAACTTGCGGAGACAAGATTCAACGTGGTAAGGGGCTTTTTGCGCGCCCAGAAAGCTAAAGGGTTCGGGACAGTTATCAAAGCTGGAACATCAGAAATATTAAGGGGGGTAAATGGCAAAAATCAGAGTATTTGAACTTGCCAGGGATCTTAATGTGACCAATAAAGTACTGCTTGAAAGAATGCGGGATCTGGATATTTCCGTAAACAGCCATTTAAGCTCTCTGGAAGATGAAGACGTTGTAAAAATCAAGGAAAATGTTGTCGGGGGAAAACATAAAAAAGCTGATGGAATATCCGCCAAACCGACCATTATTCGACGACGCAGGGATGCTGTCGCCAAAGAAGCTGTTCCCGATGAAAAACCGCCGCTGCTGCGAATTCCAGTGGAAGAATCCGAAGTCTTTCCCGAAATTGCTGCCGAACCGGGTGTGAAGAAAGTATCCCCGGACCATCGTAAAACGCCTGATTTTGCCGAAGCAGAAACGCTGAATGTTTCCGAATTCGAAACGCCCGTTTCCGCGCGACCAGTCAAACGTGAAGAACCGGCATTGATCATTTCTCACCCAGTTAAAAAACCGAAAATTACCGAAGTCGCTTCTGATATTGTGGAATCCACGGAAGGGTACGAGAAGGCGGCGCTTTTCGAAACTGAAGAGACGGAAGAATCTGGTTACGAATCACCATCTGATCAGGAAAAGCCTTGTGTGGAATCACCGGATTATTCTGAAATGCCGCAGGTTGAACCCACTGCCCTTACGCAGGAAGCCCGAATGGAAAGGACCGGAAAAAAGAAAAAGAAACTCAAAAAGGATATGCCAGCCAAAATCATTAAGCTGCCTGCTCCTGTTCTTGAGTCGCCGGTTCCGGAGTTGACCAAAACACCTGAAGCTGTCCGGCATCCTGAACATGAAAAAAGGGATACGTCTATCGCCAGAAAATCCAGATTCAAATCGGATAAATTTCCACAGGTTGTTCGTGAAGTACTCCCAATTGTTGAAAAGCCCAAAGAAGCTATCATCAAGGACAAGGACAAGGACAAAAAGAAGAAGAAGGTCGGTAAAGAAGCCGAGGAAGAAGTTGCCGATAAAAAACTGGTTAAAAAGAAGGTTCCCTTTCGAAAAAAGGAAATCGTTGAGGGGGCGGATCTTTATTCAGACACGCTGCGGAACCGCAAAGCTGGCCGAAAAGGTGGTAAAGGCAAACAGCTTCCTGCTCTGCTGAAACCCCAGTTGACCACGCCCAAGGCAATCAAGCGACGGATCAAGGTGGATGACACTATTGCTCTTTCCGAACTTGCCAAGCGCATGGGAGTTAAAGCCAGCGAAATTATCGTAAAACTGATGGGCATGGGGGTGATGGCAACCCTCAATCAGGTCATTGATTTTGATACTGCGGTTCTGGTTGCCACGGAATTCAATTTCGAGCTGGAAAGAGCTGCTTTCGAGGAAGATACGTTTTTGAAGGCCGAAAAGGAAGACCCGGAAAAACGGATCGGAAGACCGCCGGTGGTTACCATTATGGGGCATGTGGATCATGGAAAGACTTCGCTTCTGGATGTGATTCGAAAGACCCGTGTTACGGAAGGGGAAGCCGGAGGCATTACGCAGCATATCGGCGCTTATCACGTTACCACAGATCGCGGGCAGATTGTTTTTCTGGATACGCCTGGACATGAAGCATTTACCGCCATGCGGTCACGCGGAGCCAGCGTCACCGATTTGGTTGTTCTTGTGGTGGCTGCAGACGATGGGGTCATGCCCCAGACCCTTGAGGCCATCAATCACTCCAGAGTCGCCAATGTTCCGATCATTGTCGCTATCAACAAGATTGATAAACCTGGTGCCGATACCGACCGGGTTCAGCGTGAGCTGGCCGATGCCGGTCTTGTTTCGGAAGATTGGGGCGGAAATACCATTTTCGTCAAGGTTTCCGCCAAAACCAACATTGGAATAGACACCTTGCTGGAGATGATTCTTCTGCAGGCGGAAGTCATGGAACTGAAAGCAGATCCGGACAGACCGGCATTTGGTCATGTCGTTGAAGCCAAACTGGATGTTGGAAGAGGTCCGGTGGCAACGGTACTGGTGCAGCAGGGAACGCTGCGGGCAGGAGATGCCGTGGTCTGCGGTGTCCACTACGGCAAAGTTCGGGTACTGTTGAATGATTGCGGGGTTCAGGTGGAATCGGCAGGTCCCTCCATGCCTGTTGAAGTCATCGGTCTTTCTGGCGTGCCAATGGCCGGCGATGAACTGGTCGCTCTTGCGGATGAAAAAGATGCCAGGCAGGTCAGTCTTCACCGGATTCAGAAACAGCGCTCAAAGGACCTGACCAAGACCACAAGGCTAAGTCTGGATAAGCTCTTTGAGCAAATGAAGGATGGTCTGATCAAGGACCTGAACATCATTATCAAGGCGGATGTTCACGGATCCATCGAAGCGCTGGCGGATTCTCTGGTTAAACTCTCCAACGAAGAAGTCAATATTAACGTGGTCCATTCTGCAACCGGTGCTATCACCGAATCCGATGTGTCCCTGGCCACGGTATCCGATGCCATTATCATCGGCTTCAATGTCAGACCCAGCGCCAAAGTTCAGGCTATGGCTACAGAAGAGCATGTGGATATGCGTTTTTATAACATCATTTACAATGTCATCAAAGATGTGAAAGACGCCATTGTCGGAATGATGAAATCCACTTTTCTGGAACGGGTTCTGGGCCGGGCCGAGGTACGCGATCTTTTTCATGTACCCAAAGTCGGAACCATTGCAGGCTGCTCTGTAACCGATGGAAAGATTCAGCGCGGCAAACTAATCCGGCTGCTGAGAGATGGAGTTGTGACGTTTGAAGGCAAAATCAGCAGCCTCAGACGCTACAAGGACGATGTCAAGGAAGTTGTCAGTGGTTACGAATGCGGTATCGGCATCGAAAACTATAATGATATCAAGCTGGGGGATATCATTGAATGCTATTACATGGAAGAATTCAAACCAGAAGTTGAATAAGCGGGATTATGGTAGTCGGATACGGAATCATTACTTTCAGGCTGCACGATTGCCGCTCTCTCAAGGAAAAAAGATCGGTCGTCAAGATGGTTGTCCATCAGATTCAGAATCATTTCAACGTTTCTGTTGCGGAAGTCGGTGCCAATGATGTCCACCAACTGGCCGAGATTGGGTTCGCCCTGGTGGGAAACAGCGGCCAGCTTGTGAACTCTAAAATGGACAAAATACTAAATCTTGCCCATGAACTGCGAGTCGCGCAAGTCATAAACAGTGAAATGGAAATGATGACGTTATGAAATCCTATACACGATCGGACAGGGTTAGCGGAGAGATTCAGAGAATTGTTTCGGATATTCTTCGAAAAGACATCAGCGACCCACGGTTGAACCTGGTTAGCATCTCCGGCGTAAAGATGTCCAAAGATCTGCGAGGCGCCAGAATCTACTTTACTATGAGTGTTGGTAAATACACTCCTGAAGATGCGGCCGAGGGATTTAACAGCGCTCTGGGATACATCAAACGCACACTGGCCAGTCAGCTAGGCCTGAGATATATGCCCGGTATCCGGTTCTTTTATGATGAATCCTTTGATTACGGTTCGCATATTGACCAGATATTAAAAACTGTCGATACAGCAGATGGATCATCTCATACAACGCTTGAATAACAGCAGGAATGTGCTGGTTACCACCCATGTCAGTCCCGATGGAGATGCCATCGGGTCGCTGCTTGCCATGAATCTGGCGCTGCAGGGGAAACATAAGCAGGTTACGCTTTACAACGAAAGCCCGATTCCGGCGGTGTATCGTTTTTTGCCGCTGGTTCACAGCGTTATCGGCAAGTTGAATTCCGCAGCGCCGTTTGATACGGCTGTGGTTCTTGACTGCGGTGACTTGACGCGGGTCGGTGAGGCAGCAAGCATCATTGATCAGATACCTGAAGTCATTAATATTGATCATCATATTACCAACACCAGGTTTGGAACCTGCCAACTGATTGATGTCCAGGCATGTGCTTGCACAGAAATTCTCTACCAGTTGTTTGAGCGGATGTGTGTTCCGTTTACACGCGAATTGGCAACCTGCATCTACACCGGGATTTTAACCGATACCGGGTCGTTCCGATTTTCCAATACCAGCCGTACCACCTTTCAAATCTGTGAAAATATGGTAGCCTGCGGTGTAAATCCGTTCCAGGTCGCCCAGCATGTTTACGGTACATACTCTCTGGGAAGAATAAAACTCTTAAACCTTGCACTTGATTCCATTGAAATATCTGAAAACGGAAAGGTCTCTCTCATGGCCTTGACGCGCGCGATGCTGAATGAAACCGGCACACAACCTGAGGATACTGATGGCATGATCAATTATGCCCGGCGTATTCAGGATGTTAAGATCGCTGTGCTGATTCAGGAACAGACGAACGGCAATGCCCCCTGTTGTGCAGGTCAGCGGTGCCCGTATCATGTCAGCTTGCGATCTGATGGAAGCGTGGATGTGGCCGCCATAGCCGCAATCTTCGGCGGGGGCGGGCATCAGAGCGCTGCTGGCTTCAGTATTGAATCCACTTTGACTGAAATTAAATCCCAGATATTGCAGATGACGGAGTCCACATAAAAGAGTGCTACTCACGATAGTCAGAGGTTTGCTGTGCAGGAAAAAGATGCATCCCTGAATGGGATTCTTGTGATTGATAAATCGCCGGGGCTATCTTCCGCCAGGGTTGTTTCCATTGTCAAGCGCTTGCTTCAGGCCCCAAAAGTGGGTCATGCTGGAACACTTGACCCTTTTGCCACAGGCGTATTGATTGTCTGTGTCAATCAGGCGACACGGCTGGCCCGTTTCTGGTTGAACAGCACAAAGACCTATCATGCGGAACTCAGTCTGGGTATTGAAACTGATACTCAGGATCCAACGGGGACCGTTATTTCAACCTGTGAGGTCTCTGACATTCCTGAAGTTACGCTGCGGGCTGTCATAGAGTCTTTTGTGGGAACAATGAATCAGGCTCCGCCTGTGTATTCTGCATTAAAACATCAGGGGGTTCCGCTGTACAAGCTTGCCCGAAAAGGAGAGCCGTTTCAAAAGCCTGCTCGTCAGGTACGGATTTATCAGCTTGAAATTCTGGAAATTGCATTGCCACTGGTACGTTTTGAGGTGAGCTGCAGCGCAGGAACATATATCCGTACTCTCTGTTCAGATATCGGGAAAATCCTGGGATGCGGCGGCCATCTGAAGAATCTCAGGCGGACAGCCTGTAGCGGCTACACCATTGCAGATGCCATTACGCTTTCTGACCTGGAAGAACTGGCCAGGTCTGGCGATGTCGCCCGGCAGTTGACCGGTATGGCCGAAGCTCTGCCGGATATGGTTTCTTTTCAAGCAGATAAATCTTTGACGGATAAGCTCAAATATGGCATGATGATCACTATAGCAGATGTTCCGTCATCTTGTCTTTTGCCGGGGGAGAATCTGGTAAAAATCATTGACGAAAATAACCGCCTGCTGTCCATTCTCAGTTATGACCCTGTTCAAAACGGGTTTACATATTGCTGTTCGTTTGTGTGAAAGTAGGGGCGAAATTTTTTCGCCTCTAACATGAAAATCGTTAAGGCTTGGTCCGAGGTTATGCATTCATCAACCCTGGATTCAGCCTTACCGGGAAAGCAGTAACATTTTAGCCGACGCTCTTGTGTCGGCTACAAGAGCGTTGCATTGCGGTGGCCAATAGTTCACGGCAAGTTGAGATGAATGCCCGCAGGGGTGAAGCGGAATTCACCCATTTCACTATTGTAAAACAGGAGGATTAAATAAATTGGTTTTTAAACCCGAAGACAAGAAAAAACTGATTGACCAGTATAAACTTCATGAGAGCGATACCGGTTCGCCAGAGGTGCAGGTTGGCCTCATCACCCATCGCATTACCTATCTCACCGAACACCTGAAGGTGCACACCAAGGATCACCATTCCCGCAGAGGATTGCTGATGCTGGTCGGGAAACGCCGCAGACTCTTAAATTACGTCAAGAACAAGGATGTTCAGCGGTATCGAACCATTATTGAAACCTTGGGCTTAAGAAGGTAGTAACATTTTTGATTTTAATGTAATTATCCGAAATATCGGGAATGCCTGGTAAGGGCGACCGGCCGGTCGCCCTTACCAGGGTTCCATACAGAACTTTGCCCGCTTGCTGGCTTAAGTTTTGTGGTGGTGAGACTCGGCCGTTCATGCGAATCATCAGCCAGCATGACCACAATACGACGTAGTTTTGTAGGTGCGAAAAATTTTTCGCCCCCAACCACGTCGTTCAACATAAGGAGGCAAATATGGAATATGTTCTCGAAGCAACACTCGGGGATAAACCGTTAAGCATTAAAACCGGAAAAATCGCCAAACAGGCATCAGGCTCTGTGGTGGTTCAATACGGGGAAACCATTGTTCTGGTGACCGTTGTTTCGTCCGACGAAAGCGCCAAAGGGGATTTCCTGCCGTTAACGGTTGAATACATGGAAAAAATTTATGCCGCAGGCCGTATTCCCGGAAATTATTTTCGCCGTGAAATCGGAAGGGGCAGCGAAAAAGAAACCCTGACAGCCAGACTGATAGACAGGCCGATTCGGCCGCTCTTCCCCAAAGGGTACAATTTCGAAACACAAGTTATCGCCACGGTGCTGTCCATGGATCAGGAAAATGATCCGGACACTCTGGCCATGATTGGCGCATCTGCTGCGCTGGGTCTGTCCGACATTCCATTTGAAGGACCGATTGCCTGTGTCCGGGTGGGTCGCATTGAGGGTCAATTAGTCATCAACCCGCCCCTGCAAAAATTTGATGCCTGCGATATCAATATCATCGTTGCCGGTTCAGCCACTGGCGTTGTCATGGTGGAAGGCAGCGGAAATATTGTGAGCGAGGCGGATATGCTTGAGGCCATTTTCTTTGGTCACCAGGCCATGCAGCCGGTCATTGAAATTCAGAAAAAACTTCGGGAAAGTTGTGGAAAGCCCAAACGTGCGTTTTCCGCGCCTGAAAAAGATGCCGCCTTGGTTGAAAAAGTCGAATCTCTTGCTTCTCAGCGCATAAAGTTGGCGCTCGGCATTCCCGATAAAATTGAGCGCTATGCTGCGATTCGTACAGCAAAATCCGAGGTGCTGAAAGCACTTGGCGAAGAGTTCGTCAATCGGAAAGAGGAAGTTGCGGCAATCTTTCAGGATATTCAGAAAGTCATCAGCCGGAATCTGATTTTAAAAGAAGGCCGCCGTATCGACAATCGTAAATTCGATGAAATCCGCCCCATTACATGTGAAATCGGCATTCTTCCCAGGCCCCACGGCAGTGCGCTGTTCACCCGCGGTGAAACCCAGGTGCTCGGCGTGTTGACCCTTGGCTCCGGGCAGGACGAGCAGCGGGTGGAAACCTTGACCGGAGAAGAATCCAGACCGTTCATGCTTCATTACAATTTTCCGCCATATTCAGTGGGAGAGGTAAAAAGACTTTCGGGCCCCAGCCGCCGCGACATTGGCCACGGCGGTCTTTCGACGCGAGCGCTTGAAAAAGTGCTGCCTGCAAAAGCCGATTTTGACTATACCATCCGAATTGTTTCGGAAGTTCTGGAGTCCAATGGATCATCTTCCATGGGTACGGTTTGCGCCGGAACTCTGGCCATGATGGACGGCGGCATTCCCATCAAGGCTCCTGTCGCCGGAATCGCAATGGGGCTGGTCAAAGACGGGGAAACCGTGATCATTTTATCGGATATCCTTGGGGATGAAGATCATACAGGGGATATGGATTTTAAGGTTGCCGGCACCAGTGAAGGCATTACCGCCCTTCAGATGGACATCAAGATTCACGAGCTTCCAAAGGAAATCCTGGGAAAAGCTTTGGAACAGGCTCGAACCGGCAGGCTCCATATTCTGGGCAAGATGCTGGCATCGCTTGACAAACCACGAGAAGAAATCTCCCAGTATGCCCCCGCCATCATGACGATAAAAATCAATCCGGACAAGATACGGGATATCATCGGCCCCGGCGGGAAAATGATTCGCTCGATTCAAAGCGAAACCAACACCCGTGTTGAGATTGATGATACTGGTTTGGTGAAGATTGCGGCGATTTCAAAGGTCGATGGTGATGCCGCCATGAAGCTCATTCAAGGCATTGTAATGGAGCCGGAGATCGGGCGAATTTATGAGGGAACGGTTGTCAAGGTCATGGATTTTGGTGCTTTTGTTCAGATTGCTCCTGGGACAGATGGTCTGGTTCACATTTCTCAGCTTTCCACCCGAAGGGTGACAAAGGTCACGGATGTTGTGAAGGAAGGCGATACGCTCAGGGTAAAAGTCCTGGAGATATCCAGGGATGGTAAGATTCGTTTAAGCCATAAGGCGGTATTGGAAGAGGAAAACCCGATTTGAAACCAGATGACAAGATCGAGAAAACCCTTCTATCAAACGGTGTTCGCGTCCTTTCTCAGAGAATGCCACATGTTCAGTCCGTGTCCATGGGAGTCTGGGTCAGTATCGGATCCCGGGATGAGACCAATGCCGAAAATGGATTGTCTCATTTTATCGAGCACATGATGTTTAAAGGTACGCAAAAGCGCTCGGCTTTTGAAATCGCCAAAGCCTTTGATGCCATCGGCGGATATACCAACGCCTTTACTTCAATGGAAAATACCTGTTACCATGCCAAGGTCATGGCGAATCATCTGGATACCATGTCGGAAATTCTGACGGATATTTTTCTTAATTCCTTGTTCGACGAAGCTGAAATCGAAAAAGAACGCCCGGTCATCTTTCAGGAAATCGTCATGATGGAAGATACGCCGGACGAATATGTCCACCAGTTGGCCGCCCAGTCATTCTGGGGAGATAGTCCTCTGGGAAGATCAATCCTGGGCACCCACGACAATATTCTACAATTCGATTCCAAAAACATTCGAAGCTTTTTTGACAGGCTCTACCAGCCGGATCGGATTGTGGTTACAGCCGTTGGAAACATCGAACACGATCGTCTGGTTGACCTGGCCCGTCCGGCTTTTGAAGCTATTCAGACCGGCCAGTCTTATATTAGACCCACTCCGGCCCGCAACATTCCGCAAGGCCACTTCAATGTGGGTCAAAATATCCATGTGCATTCCAAGGATATCGAACAGGCTCATATCTGCCTCAACGCGTTGGGATTGCCCACAACCGATCCCAGGCGCTATGTATTGTCCCTGATGAATACCATTCTGGGCGGAAACATGAGCTCGCGGCTTTTTCAGCAGATCCGTGAGCAGCGGGGCTTGGCGTATTCAGTTTACTCGTTTGTTTCATCATTTGTGGATACGGGAATGACCGGAGCCTATGCCGGCGTGGATCCGGTTAATGCTTTTGAAACCGTGGAGCTTATTTTGGATACGCTGCAAAGCCTCAAAGATATCCCGGTTACAGATGATGAACTCCAGCATGCCAAAGAATTTACCAAGGGAAATCTGCTCATGGCCTCTGAAAGTAATGAAAACCAGATGGCGCGACTGGCCCAGGGTGAATTTCATTTTGGGCGCTATACCCCGTTGAAGGAGATTTTGGGCGAGATTGACCGGGTCACCCCTGTGGATATTCAGATACTTGCCGAAGAGCTTTTTCAAAAGAATCTTATGACCCTGACGATTTACGGGCCGGAGCCTGAAGCTTCTCAATTTGAACAGATCATGATGGCATGATGGAACGAACCATGGACACTGAAACACCCCCAACCATTCGCTTCTGCCGGATTGATCCGAAGGCGAATGCGGATATTCCACTGCCCCGATATATGACGCCTCAGGCTTCCGGCATGGATATATATGCCGCAGTAACGCAGGAATTGGTCGTGGAGCCTGGCGCGATTCGTCTAATACCTACAGGATTTATAATGGCCATTCCCAATGGCTATGAAGCCCAGATACGACCTCGAAGCGGGCTGGCAGTCAAGCACGGGATCGGGCTGATTAATTCGCCGGGAACCATAGATGCGGACTATCGCGGAGAAGTTCAGGTGGCCTTGATCAATCTGGGAAAACACGATTACACGATCCGGCGGGGCGACCGGATCGCGCAGATGACCATTCAGCGTGTGTATCAGGCAGGGCTTGAAGAAGTCAGTTGTCTGGATAAAACCAGCCGCAATGCGGGTGGGTTTGGTCATACGGGAAAGTAGTTGGAATTATGAATTACGAATTATGAATCAGGAGTTGCGTGTTGTGGATTATTTTTAATTCGTAATTCCTAATTGATTTGACAACGCAGGTAGAGGATGTCTGACAAACCGTTGTTTTCATTAACTGAAACAGATTCGGTAGCGCCGCAGGATACCGGCGTTTCCCTTTGCATGCTGGCCAGTGGCAGCAAAGGGAATTCCATTTACGTTTCTGATGGCTGCACCGCCATTCTTGTGGATGCTGGACTTTCCGGAATCGAAATTGAACGTCGGCTGAAATCCAGGGATATCAGTCCCGAATCTCTCAATGCCATTGTGGTCTCTCATGAGCATGAAGATCACATTCGTGGTGTGGGCATCCTATCCCGGCGCTACGGCCTTCCTGTGTATATCAGCGCCAAAACAATAGAAGCCGCATCATCCAAGCTAAAAAACATCAAGAAAACGGTCGTATTTAATTGCGGCACATCTTTTAAAATCAATACCTTAAGTATTCATCCATTTTCAATATCCCATGATGCTGCAGATCCGGCAGGCTTTACGATCTCGCTGAATCAAAAAAAGATCGGAATCGCCACAGATCTGGGGATTGCAACGGCAATGGTCAAGCACCATCTGCAATTGTGCGATTTGTTGATTCTGGAAGCCAATCATGATCCGGACATGCTGATCAGCGGCCCGTATCCATGGCATTTAAAACAGCGTGTAAATGGCAGAACCGGTCATCTTTCCAACCGGGATTCACGGATTCTCCTTGAGGAAATTCAGCACTGTCAGCTTCAGCATGTCATTCTGGCCCATTTAAGCGAAACCAACAACACCCCGGAAAAAGCCTTGGCGGAAGTCTGCATGGCCATCAATCCCCTTTATACGCAATTGACTGTTTCATCTCAGGATATCTGCAGCCAGCTCGTAGGGGCGAAAGATTTTTCGCCCACACTTAAAGTAGGGGCGACCGGCCGGTCACCCCTACCTTCATCACCATCTGAATCTCTGGAGGTTTGTAATGTTTAAAATTGTTCAACGCAAGGAAATGGCAGGCGGAACCATCGTCCTCAATGAAATTGAGGCGCCCCTGATTGCCAAAAAAGCAAAACCCGGACAGTTCGTGATCCTGAAGGCCAATGAAGCCGGGGAGCGCATTCCGCTAACAATGGCGGATTCAAATCCGGAAAAAGGGACCATCACCATCATCTACATGGTGGTTGGAAAAAGTACTGCCATATTTAAAGCTTTAAAAGTCGGAGAGGGTTATCAGGATGTCATCGGACCGCTTGGCAAGCCCACCCACCTTGAAAAACTGGGAACAGTGGTCTGTGTGGGTGGTGGAACGGGAATTGCCGTTCTTAACCCCATAACGAAGGGCCTTAAGGAAATCGGAAACAATGTCATCAGCATCATCGGTGCCCGAAGTAAGGACATTCTTATTCTGGAAGATGAAATGCAGGTGGCTTCCCACAAGCTTCATGTGTGTACGGACGATGGCTCTTATGGACATCACGGGTTTGTGACCGAGGTACTCAAACAGGTTCTGGAAAAAGAGGATGTCAAGCTGGTGGTCGCCATCGGACCGGTTCCCATGATGAAGTTTGTATCCAAAATCACCAAAGACTTTAATGTGCCAACAATGGTCAGCCTGAATCCGATTATGGTGGATGGAACCGGCATGTGCGGTGGATGCCGGGTCTCGGTTGGAGGGGAAACGAAATTCGCCTGTGTTGATGGGCCTGAATTTGACGGACACAAGGTGGATTTCGATGAGCTGATGCGAAGGCTTCAGGCTTACAGCGAAGATGAAAAAAAATGCTACAATGATTATTGCACCCTTCAGCAGGCATAAAAACATAATTATGAATTACGAATTACGAATTCGTAATTATTCAGGAGGATATATGGCGGAAAAAGCAGAGACAAAAAAAACGACTCCACGGCAGGCCATGCCGGAGCAGAAACCAGAAATCAGAAGACGAAATTTCCAGGAAGTTCCCGTGGGCTACACCATGGAACATGCCATGACAGAAGCCAGCAGATGTCTTCAGTGCAAGAAACCCGGCTGCGTCGAAGGTTGTCCGGTAGGAGTGGACATCCCGGGGTTTATCAACCTGATTACCAAAGGGGATATGACTGGCGCTATCCGCAATTTGTGGGCGAAAAACAGCCTTCCTGCTGTCTGTGGCCGGGTGTGTCCCCAGGAGATTCAGTGCGAAGGACTCTGTATCGTTGGCAAAAAAGGGGATGCAGTCGCCATTGGAAATCTTGAACGGTTTGTTGCGGATTACGAGAGAATGCACGGCTCCGGCGAGCTTCCGCCAAGAGAGAAGCCGACCGGCAAAAAGATTGCAGTCGTGGGATCAGGGCCATCGGGACTTACGGTGGCTGGCGATCTGGTTCGCAAAGGCCATGATGTTAAGGTTCTGGAAGCATTTCACAAACCTGGCGGCGTTCTGGTTTACGGCATTCCTGAATTCAGGCTTCCCAAGGAAATCGTTTTTTCAGAAGTAGCCTTCCTGGAGCGGCTCGGCGCCAAATTGGAGTGCAATCAGGTGGTAGGAAGAACCGTATCCCTGGATGAACTCTTTGAGGAAGGCTACGATGCTGTCTATCTGGGAGTGGGCGCAGGCCTTCCCAAATTCATGAACATACCTGGAGAAAACCTGGTCGGCATCCTTTCCGCCAATGAATATCTCACGCGGGCCAACCTCATGAAGGCATATCTGTATCCAGAGGTTGATACCCCGATTCCCATAGGCAAAAACGTCGTGGTTCTGGGTGCAGGAAATGTGGCTATGGACTCTGCGAGAACCGCCATGCGTCTGGGTGCAGACAGTGTCCGCATTGTCTATCGCCGCTCCCGCGATGAGATGCCTGCCAGAAAGGCTGAAATTCATCATGCAGACGAAGAAGGCATTGAATTTTTTCTCCTGACCGCGCCCACCCGTTTTGTCGGCGATGATAAAGGCCGACTGACCGGCATGGAATGCCTCAAGATGGAACTGGGCGAGCCGGATGCATCTGGCAGAAGACGACCCATTCCGGTAAAGGGTTCTGAATTTATGATGGATTGCGATCTGGTGATCGTTGCCGTTGGAGCTGGTGCCAATCCGCTGCTGACCCAGACGACTCCTGATCTGGCGCTCAACAAGTGGGGATACATTAACGCAGATCCCGAAACCGGCAAGACCACCAAAAAAGGGGTCTGGGCTGGAGGTGACATTGTCACTGGATCCGCCACAGTTATTCTGGCGATGGGCGCCGGCAGAAAGGCGGCCGACTCCATTCATAATTATCTGACTTGGGGATGGTAGTCAACTGACACAAGATCGTTTGACCATCAAAAGACCAAACCCGGAATGCTGTGGAGGTAGCTCTCCAGCCACCTGACTTGCGACTCCCTATCCCCTAGTATCGGAATAGGGAGTTTTTTTGTGACAGGCTCGTGTTGACCCTTTCAGTTTTCAGAAATAAACGATCATGGCATGTATGGAAGTTCCCCCGTAAACGATTATATCAGTTTTATATATTTTGGCGGCCTTGATCGTCGTGCTATCCAGATCGTTATAACTGATTTCCCCCTTTAGAAAAGGGGGATTAAGGGAGATTTGAAAACGGGGATAAGCTTACCAACAACCACTAAATCCCCCCTGGCCCCCCTTTTCAAAGGGGGGAATCGTCATCCATAGCAGTGACTGAAATGATGATCAAGGCCATTTGGGCTCATCAAAAAAAGTGTCAACTACTTTTGAGGTAATATGAAGGATACCACTTTTTCGTGTATTTCGTGGTCAAATGATATTTTCACGGCAAAAGGTCTGTGATCATGTGTTTAGAATCAATGACTTCCCTTTGTAATTCGGAAAACGGCAATCAAGGAAGCTGTCATGGTTGGTCCGTGAGGCTGCGGGCATCAGTCATATTATTATGCCTGCTGGTTGCTGTTCCGTTAATAGCCAGAGCGGACAGAGTATCCTTTCCGCTGCGAATTGACTATAAGCTGCTGCGTTCCCTGGTAATCCAGTCCGCGTTCACATCACCGGGACAGATCGCAGTTCTGGAAGATGAATCCGATCCCTGCCGAAAAATCACCATTTCGGAGCCCCGTTTTTATATAAAAAACGCGAAGTTTCAATTTGAAACACGCCTTCGGGTTACTGCCGGAACAGAATTTGCGGGAAAATGCATGCTGCCTGTTGTCTGGGAAGGCTATCTGGTGTTGTTCCAGATGCCCAAGGTAGATCGGAAAACCTGGGTTCTATCTTTTGAGAGCCAAGATTCAGAGCTTTTGAATACCCACCACGACCCGACGAAACTGCCGAATGTGATATGGGATATCATCGAAACCCAGGTTTTTGACTATCTTAAACGCATCAAGGTCAATCTGGCACCGCCGGTATCGGACCTGAAAACTTTTTTGCTCCCCCTGTTTGATGAAGATGCTGCGGATCGGGCTCAACAAATGCTGGATAGCCTGCGGCCCGGAAAAATCGAGACTCTGCAGGAAGCCATGACCCTTGATCTTTCGGCTGAAGCTGAAAAAATCGAAAAGGGAGCTGAATCAACCATTCCGGAAACCATTTCAGAAAAAGAACTGGCATCATTTATCAGTACCTGGGAAGCTTGGGATGCATTTCTGGTTCAGATATTTCAATCCCTGTCCCCAAAACCCCTGTCTGCGGATGAACGCCAAATCATTTTTAGCACCCTTCTGGATACACGGCATCGGTTTGTTCAGGAGCTCTCCAAAAAGACTGCATCCAAAAGGGATTTTGTTCGGGAACAGTTTGTCACAGCATGGCGGCAGCTCTCTCCGGTATTTCGAAATCATCTGGGAAACGAGCCATCCAAGGCTCTTCTGGGATATTTGGCATTTTTCACGGCTGCCGACACCTTGTCCGGCCTGGATCAGTTGGGCCCGTCATTCGGGTTTGAAATCAGCCGAAACGGCTTGATTCGCCTGGCCAAACTTCTGGGCGGACAGGGCTCTCCCATTGAGTTGCTGTACCAGAGCGATGTAGATCCGGTTCTCCGAAATATCCTGGGTATGGGAACGCCAATTATTGTGGCCGGTCCGGCTTTTGATACTGATTCCATTGGAACAGAGCTGCCGGAAATTGAAGAAACAATCCTTCCTGATCCGGAAAAACCAGAAGATATGGGGATATCCAAGGCTTTTCTGTCCTTTTTCATGAAGCCATGCTGGGCGCAAGACAATATCCCGGATGCTGAAATTGCAGCAATCCGACAATGGGTTCTGTCGCCGAACAATTTGGATGATCGTCTTGAACAGATCAAGGTTATGTTGAAGGATGCCGTTGATGAGACGCTGAAAAAGAATACGATTCCTGTCGCTTATCAGTCGATTTTTTTTCAGGCCGTATCTGCTACAGGATGGCAGGAAAGCTGTTTTCGCCAGTTTCTGGAAAAAAAAGGCAAAATCACCTATATGCTTTCCTACAACAACTCATCAGTTGGCATGATGCAGGTAAACGAGCGCGTCTGGCGGGGGCTGTATGATTTAAAGCATCTTCGCTGGAATATCCGGTACAATGCAAGGGCTGGCTGTGAGATACTGGAGCAGTATTTCACACGGTATGCGCTATCTAAAAAACAGGCAGGTCAACTGGATTCCGACACCCTTGCCTGCGCCCTGTATGCCATGTATAGCGGCGGTCCCGGAGATTTTCAAAAATTCCTGCAGCGCATTGCTGGCGGAAAGCGTCTGCTAACGGACAATCTGTTCCAGGAAAAATATTTGTGGGTCAAAAAAGACCAATGGAACCATATCACCAAATGCCTGGGCGGCGCATAAAACCCGAATTGTAAACCATGACTCTTCGCGCCAAAACTGTTTATATCTTCAGCGCAGCCATGTGCTTTCTGGTGGGTGTTGTTTTTTTTCTGACGGACCACATCTTGAGGCAGCGTTCCGAAATGATCGAACAACAATTAGTGCGAGATGATGTCAACCACGCGCGCGATGCCTTGTTCGATGAAGTTGCCAGTATCGACATATTTACCGTTGACTGGTCCGCATGGGATGAAACATATGCGTTTGCCAGGACGCGCACCCCGGAGTTTGTGGAGCGGAACCTGTCCCACGGAGAGCTTCTCAAGCAGCGGAAAAGCTTTGTCGTTTTTGCCGATGTCTCCGGTGCCATCATTTATTCGCAAGGACTCACACTCAGCTACGACGGCGAAGCCCCGGTTCTTGAAAGCCTTTTAAAAGCAATTGCATCTACCGATGTGCTTGTCAGGCACAATGGTATTGAGAGCGCAGTAAATGGTATTCTCGCAGTTCCCGAATGCCTTGTTCTGATTACGTCGCGTCCAATTCTGACGGGCGATTACAAGGGGCCTGTGGCCGGCGCTTTCATTGTTGGCAAATATCTCAGCCCGACGCACATCAATGTACTTGCCAGGCAGACCCATTTGTCAATCGCCATTGACAATATCACTGTGGCGGCACTCGGTCCGGGGGTGCAAGCTCCGGAATACATTGAGGTGCAGGTTGACGGTCCCAATCAAATCACAGGGCGGACGCTGCTCATGGATATTAATGGCAGGCCATGCGCGGTGCTGAGCGTTCGGGCGCCACGGGTGCTGTACAAGCAGTATCTTCACAGCCTGCAGTATTTTGTAGGAGCTTTTCTTGTTGTGGCGCTGCTCACCGGCATGATCATGTTTTTGTTTGCCGAGCGGATCATCCTGTCGCGGTTGTCGCGGTTATTCGCCTTTATCAGGGGAATTCAATCGACCGAAAAGCTCTCCGACCGCATTATGCTTGGCGGCAGGGATGAAATTGCGGCTATCGGCGCGGGCGTCAACGAGATGCTCGAAAAGCTCGCTCGCGACGTTGCCCGGAGCGCACATGCAGAGCAGGCGCTGCAGGCCAGTGAAGAGCGCTACCGGAATATTTTCGAGGCGTTCATGGATGTTTATTACCGCATCGATGCAAGTGGTATTATTATCGATCTGTCACCGTCGATCCAAAATTTATCGGGCTGGACTGCAGAGGAGTTGATCGGAAGGCATGTGACCAGTGTTTATCATGACCCGTCTGAGTATGAGCGGCTGGTGGCTATGCTCGCCGATCAGGGGTCGGTTTATGATTTCGAGATAACGCTGATGAACAAAAATGGCAATCTGTTACCCGTTTCGGTGTGCTGCCATGTCTGCTTGGATCAGCATGGGCGCTTTAACGGTGATGAGGGAAGTATTCGGGATATCACGGAGCGAAAGCGCACAGAGGAAAAAATCAGACAGCAGTACGTCGAACTCGAAACATCTCACCGTACGCTGCAAAGCGAGACATGCGAGCGCGAGCGATTTGCAGCCGAGCTGCTTGAAACCGAGCGGCAGTTGGCCAATCTTATCGAAACTTCAGAAGATTCCATCATTGTATCCGACGGCGACGGGCGCATTATCCGGGCGAACCAGGCATTTCTCAACATGCTGGGCTACGGACTGGAAGAGGTGCTTGGCAGGCATGTAACATTTTTTTTCGTCAACACTGCTGGCGTATATGAAATGACCGGTGGTGAGAAGGTTGTCATCAATGAAACCTTCATTACCGAGCAGGCCGAAGTTATCAACCGCTTCATGAGGGAGGGCCGAGGCAGCAACTGGAAGACCTATTACCGGAACAAGGAAGAAAAGATTATCCCGGTTGTCCAGAGCCTGGTTTTTCTGGCCAATAACCAGGGAGTATATACGGCGTCATTTGGTATCATCCGGGACATCACCGAGCAGTTGCAGGCAGAGGCGGAGCTAACAAAGGCCAAGGATGCCGCGGAGCAGGCCAGCAAGGTTAAAAGCGAGTTTTTGGCCAATATGAGCCATGAAATCAGAACACCGCTCAATGGCATCATCGGCATGACGGAGGTGATCTTTGACACCTGCCTTGACGATAACCAGTGGAACATTCTTAGTACCATCAGCACCGAGGTGAATGCCCTGCACGGCATTATCAATGACATCCTTGATTTTTCAAAAATTGAGGCTGGCAAGCTTGAGTTTGATTCGATACCCTTTGACCTGCGTGTTGCGGTTGAGGATGTGGCTGCCAGCCTTGCTGCGCGGGCATACCAAAAGGGCCTGGAACTTGACTGCTTTATTTCGCCTGGCATCCCGCCTCACCTGATCGGTGACCCCGGACGGCTGAAGCAGATTCTGCGAAACCTTGCCGAAAATGCTCTGAAGTTTACCCATGCAGGCGGGATCGACATCTCGGCGGATCTGGCCGAAGACACTGGTGAGACGATAGTGGTCCGCTTTGCTGTCAAGGATACTGGAATTGGCATACCCAAAGATAAGCAGTCGATCATCTTCGAGAACTTTACCCAGGTTGACAGTTCGACCACCCGTAAATACGGCGGAACCGGGCTGGGCACCAGTATCGCCAAACAACTGGTGGAGATGATGGGTGGTGAAATAGACCTGAAAAGCAGGCCTGGTGAGGGCACCACGTTTTTTTTTACAGCGGTTTTTGAAAAACAGGTTGCACCAAAGGCTGCTCTGTCGCTTTGTAAAGCGGCTGATCCGGAAGGTAAGCGGGTGCTGGTCGTGGATGATAACTGGACCAGCCGGCATATCCTGACAGAATATCTAAAGAGCTGGGGTTGCCGGACGGCTGAAGCCACTGGCGGTCGGGAGGCATTGGGCAAACTCAGTCAAGCCTGTCTATCGGCGGATGCCTTCGACCTTGTTTTGATGGATATGCAAATGCCGGACATGGATGGGTTTGATACGTCCCGTGAAATCAGGACAACTCACGGGATAGATGACATTCCGATTGTGATTCTTACCGCGGGCGGCCGGCGCGGAGACGGGTTGGACTGTAAAAAACTGGGGATTCGAGGATACTTGACCAAACCGGTACGGCGCAATGAGCTGTATGATGTCTGTGTGACTGTTATGGGCGACTGCAGAGATAGTTTTTGTACAGTCCCGCAGATAATTACCCGGTACACCCTGGCCGAGAATAATAGAAGAGATGTACAGATACTTCTGGCTGAAGATTATCCATCCAGCCAGAAGGCGGTCATGCAGCACCTGCAGAGTGCAGGCTGCCGGGTTGACCTGGCCTCTGATGGACGAGAGGCGCTGGCCGCCGCCAGACTCAAGCAGTATGACCTGATCTTCATGGACGTGCAAATGCCGGAGATGGACGGTTTTGAGGCAACGGCGGGTATTCGGGCGCATGAAACGAAAATATCGACCCCTGACAATGCAGTCCATGTGCCGATTATCGCAATGACAGCTCACGCAATGAAAGGTTATCGCGAGCTTTGTCTGGAGAGAGGAATGGACGATTATATTGCAAAGCCCGCCCACAAAAAGGATGTCATTGCAATGGTAGAGACGTGGACCGGAAATGGGACATTATGCCATTTATGCCATATACCTGCCATGATGCAATCGTCGGCCGTTGATAGTCCGTCAGAAAGGGCCGCACCAATGGATTACGACCGGGCGCTGGATGAGTACGATGGAAACCGGGAATTTTTGATGGAACTTGTAAACGGATTTCTGGAGAGAGCCGGCCAGCAAATTGAAACTTTATGGCAGTCTTTGGCCGACGGAAATGCCGAAATCGTGATGAAAGAGGCCCATGCCATGAAAGGGGGCGCAGGGATTCTTACAGCTTTTGCACTTTCAGGGGTTGCCACGGAGCTTGAAACAATTGGCAAGTCTGGCAAGCTAACGGCAGGCGCCGAGGTACTGTCTAAGCTTGAGCATGAGCTTAAGCGGTTGGCGGACTTTGTGAACTCTGTGATCAGGATAAATCATGAAAATTTTGATTGTTGATGACGAGTTTGTCAGCCGCATGACACTGCAGAATCTTCTGGCAAGTCTGGGCGAGTGCACGACAGTGGAAAGCGGTGAAGATGCGCTGATGGTTGCTCTGTCGGATAATCCTCCCGATTTGATTCTGCTCGACATCCTGATGCCTGGCATTGACGGTTTCGAGGTCTGTAAACGGCTTAAAACTGCTTCGCAGACAAAGGATGTCCCCGTGATATTCCTGTCCGCCAATACTGAAGTCGAGGACAAAACCCGTGGCATAGAGCTGGGGGCGGTTGACTATATCACCAAGCCCTTTCACAAGGCTGAGGTGAAAGCGCGAGTCCTGACACACCTGTCTATCAAGAAAATGAGAGAGGACCTGCGGGATAAGAATATCACATTGGAGCGTCAGGTAGATGAAATCAAAGAAAAGACTGAACTGCTGCGGGAAAAGGATCTTCAGCTCATAGAGATGGATCGCATTGCCGGCATCGGCACCCTGGCTGCGGGCATCGCCCATGAGATCAACAATCCCCTGGGCTTCCTCAAAAGCACGCTCGGCATATTAAATAAAAATGTGGATAAGATGCGTGATGCCCTGAGATACTGGAAGGACAAACCGGCAACAGATCCACTCGTGCAAGGGTACCTGGAATATGTTGCGGAGATCAGCCTTGACCGGGTTGTTAGCTCCATGGACGAAAAATTTGACAGGGCCGACAGGGGCCTGACGCGTATCATGGATATCGTGAACAGCCTGAAGCGTTTTTCCGGGATCGACATGGAGCCACTGGCTAAAATAGACATCAATAATAACATAACCGAAATTTTGAAGGTTGCGCCCAATCAGGAGGATAAAAAGGTCGATATTGTTACCCAGCTCCAGGAGCTTCCCCTGATTGAGTGCGCTCCATACGAGATAAACCAGTGCCTGCTGCAACTGCTGAAAAACGCATTCGATGCTCTGGACAACGAGGGCGCTATTAAAATAACATCTGAATGGCATCGCAAAGACGCTCAGATTGTTATTCGGATAGTTGACAACGGCCGGGGTATGTCGCCTGAAGTGCTGCGGCAGGCGTTCAATCCATTTTTCACCACCAAGCCGGTTGGCTCCGGAACTGGTGTCGGGCTGTCGCTGACCGAAAGGATCATCAAGCGCCATGGCGGTATGATTCAGCTTGAAAGCACAGCGGACCGGGGCACTACAGCCACCATAAAACTGCCGGTATCTGCGCAGGAATAGGGAGCAGGGGTTTCTACCTGCATCCTGTGCCCTGCCTTTTATAAGAGGAAGTTCATGCCAAACGACAGCCAGTTTTTCCCCCCTGACCAATCTCTTAGCCGATGCTCTTGTGGCGGCTACAAGAGCGTTTGCCCTGTTTCAGGTTTGTCCATAATAACCAGGCCTGAGTGGACAGAAATCAAGTTGGATTCCGATTACTATGCGACATACAGCATCATTGGCGAAGCGATTCTCCTGATAACCCTGAAAGGTAACTTAAGCGAAAAGGGATCAATATCTCTTCTTGAGAAAAGAGCAGAGGTCATCGACGAGGCAGGTCTGTCTGACGGGAAATATGCCGAATTAAGAGACTATCGGATGCTGGCTGATACCTCGTCAAGAGGGGGGCGGATGATCTTGACAAATTTTTTATTGAAAGAACAAGTGAAGGGACATCTTCAGGGATTCTGGGTGTTTGAGGCCCCATTCCTTATAAAATTCATGTTTCAGGTCGGGTTGAGACTGCACAAAACCGTCATACCTGTCGTTGTAGCGAAAGACTACAGGGAGGCTGTTCGAAATGCTTTGAAGGTTTTGCGGCAAGGTGGCATCGATGTGGGTTCAAGACTCTATCCCAGGCTTAAGAAGGATGGGTGGGCGCTGGATATTGAAGAGTATGGAATATCATTTGAACTGATCGGAGATGACATCCTCTACACCATTGCGCGGGGAAAGCAAAGAGAATCTCACGTTGATAAATACTTTGAATTACACGAGAAAGTGCTTCATGAGGCCGGTCTGTCCGAAAAGGGCTACTATTATCGTATAATCAATTGGGAGAGATTTGAGAGTATCCCCTGGAGAGCAAGATTGAAGTATCTGCATGGGTTAAAGGAGTTAAACAAGAAAACCCCCTGCCGGTTATCGGTGATTTTTGGTCTCAATAATTTCATGAAAGCGCTGGTTGCGATAAACAGACCATTTGTTTCAATTCCGGTAATGGTCGCCAAGGACCTTCAGGACGCTCTGGAGATCACGGAGAGAGAAAGAATCCAAGAAACAGGAGTGGATTCTGGCGGGAAAAGTCAGAAGTCAGAGGTCAAAACCTATACGGAGGAGCAGCTCAAAGGATTTGCCAACGAGATGCTCCAGGTGATCGGAGGAATTAACTGGGATCAGGCAGGAATCTCGTTAGACGGCATGAACGAGGAACACCCGTTGAAACCAGTTCTGGACGCTCTGGCTGTCATCAAACTTGATTTGGACAATCTAATCCAGGAGAAAGAAAGCTCAAAAAAAGACATTCAAGAGAGCGAGGAGAAGTACCGGCTCCTGGCGGAAAATGCCTCCGACACGATCTGGATGTTAAACATGGATGGGGCCTTCACCTATCACAGCCCGTCCATCAGGAAGCTGCGTGGGTACTCCCCGGATGAGGCTAACCGCATTGCCTTGGAGCAAACAATCACGCCTGTATCCGTGCCCTTGCTCCTGCAGATAGCCGAAGAAGAAAATACCAAGCCGCTGACCGACCGATGGGCCGACCGCATCGTGGAACTTGAGATGTACCGAAAGGACGGAGGTACCATCTGGACAGAGTCGTTGGTCAGGGCTGTCCGCGACACCGATGGAAATGTCACTGGTCTGCAGGGGAGTACGCGCGACATCACCGACCGCAAGAAGGTGGAGGATGCACTAAATAAAAGCGAAGCACAGTATCGTTTGCTGGCGGATAACGCACAAGATCAGATATGGCTCATGGACCTGAACTTAAAACCGACATACATCAGTCCATCTGTGGAGAAGATACGGGGATACACATTTGAGGAGATTGTGCAACTTCCGCTGGATAAGCAACTTACTGCGACATCTTTCCAGTCGGCGATGGAGTTTTTTTCCATCGAGATGCCCAAGGCGCAGGCGGATCCAACATATTTTGCGTGTCCACTGGAACTGGAGTTCTACAATAAAGACGGCTCGACTTTATGGTCGGAAAACACGTTTAGTCAAATCCGGGACGAAAACGGTAAGCAGTTGTCCATCCTGGGCGTAGGTAGGAACATTACCGTACGCAAGCAGGCGGAGGAGGCGTTGCGGCAGAGCGAAGAGAAGTACCGTTGGGTGATGAATAATATGGCGGACATCATATCTGTCCTGGACATGAATCTGCGGTTTACATACGTTAGCCCTTCCGTCACGCGTGTTCGGGGATACACCCCGGAAGAGGCTATGGCGCAAACCCTGGACCAAACCCTGACACCCGAATCCCTGACGATAGCCGCCAAGTTCTTTGAAGAAGAGATGAAATTGGAAGATAGCGGTACGGCTGATCCTGACAGAAACCGCATTCTGGAATTGGCGCAATACAAAAAAGATGGTTCCATCATTTGGTTGGAGAACAGCCTGTCATTTATGCGCGACGCTGCACAAAAGGCCGTGGGTATCAGTTCAGTATCTCGCGACATCACGGATCGGAAGCGTGTGGAGGAAAATCTTCGAAAATCTGAGGAAAAATATCGAAATATCCTTGAGAGCATCGAAGATGGATACTTTGAAGTTGATCTGACAGGCAACTTGACGTTCTTCAATCGTTCAATTTGCAATATCCTCAATTACCCCAGGGAAGAATTATTGGGTTTGAACAACAGGGCGTACATGGACCCTGAAAATGCCAAAAAAGTCTTTCAGGCTTTCAACGAGATACTTGTAACCAGGGTTCCCTCCAAGGGTTTTGAATGGGAAGTTATTCAAAAGGGTGGTGCCAGAAGGCATATCGAGGTGTCTGTATCTCTTATGGTAAGCCCGGAGGGGATGCCAACCGGATTTCGTGGTATTGCGCGTGATGTCTCAGAGAGGAAGAAAATAGAACTTGAACTTAAGAACCACAGGGAACTCCTGGAGGAGATGATAACTGCGCGTACAAGTGAGCTGGCGGAAGCCATGCGGAAATCTGAATATGCAAACAAAGCCAAAAGTCAGTTTCTTGCTAACATGAGTCACGAGATACGGACACCTCTGAATGGCATCCTGGGAATGGCGGAAGTTTGCCTTAAAACAGAACTTGATGAAGAACAGAAACATATTGTCGGCACCATCACCAAGGAGGCCAATTCACTGCTTGGAATCATCAATGAAATCCTTGATTTCTCTAAAATAGAGTCTGGAAAACTTGAGATTGAGCAGATTCCCTTTGACCTGAGAAACCTTTTTGAAGACATGACGGAGAGTTTTTCATACCGGACGATTAATAAAGGGCTTGAATTAATATTTTTTATCTCGCCGGAAACACCGACCCGGGTAGTGGGAGATCCTGGCCGCCTAAGGCAGATACTGAAGAACCTGATAGACAATGCCTTCAAGTTTACTCATGAGGGCGGAATTTACGTTAAGGCAGAGCCGACACAAGATATGGGGGACAAGATCAAGCTGCGATTTATTGTAAAAGATACAGGCATTGGAATCTCTAAAGAAAAGCAGGCAATTGTTTTTGAAAGCTTCACACAGGCGGACGGCTCGACCACCAGAAAATATGGAGGAACAGGGCTTGGCACCACAATTTCAAAGCAACTGACTGAAATGATGGGAGGAGAAATAGGCGTTGATAGCGAGGAAGGAAAGGGTTCCACCTTCTGGTTTACCGTTGTTTTTTCAAAACAGAGCGAGACCGTTTTCCACAGAAACAAGGAATTGCCCCTGAGCAATGATAACAGCCGTTCACCGTTCACCGTTCTCCGTTCTCCGGTCAACTGTGAAGTAGGGGTGCTCGTTGTTGGTGACAACAAAACCAGCCGCCAAACAATAGTTGAATATGTAAACTCATGGGGCTTCATTCCTGTTGAAGCGACAAGTGCAAAAGAAGCTCTCTCCATCCTCAAGAGATATATCGCCTCAGGGGAACAGGTCAACCTTGTTCTGAGTGATCTCAACATGCCAGATGTCAATGGTTTTGATCTTGCGCGAGAGATAAGAAGCGTGGAATCTTTCAACTCAGTCCCGATCATTGTCATTACTGCTTATGGCAATGCCGGCGATGGAAAGACCTGTCGAGATATCGGGATAGAGGGATATCTGACAAAGCCCATAAGAGGAAAGGAACTCCGCGGAGCCATAGATAGAGTCCTCGTATCTTCGATGAGCGGCGAGAATGGCGGAAAAATTGACCTTGTGACCAGACACTCCATCGCGGAGGAGGCGCGGAGGAGGCGTGTCCTTCTGGTGGAAGACTATCCTACAAATCAAATGGTTGCAAAAAGACACCTTGAGCATGCAGGCTATCAGGTGGGTCTGGCTGAAGATGGCAAGCAGGCTATTGACGCATTCAAACGCAGCCATTATGAACTGATATTCATGGACGTGCAAATGCCTGTCATGGATGGATATCAGGCTACAAAAGCCATCAGGGATTTTGAATCAGAGCTTGCAGCAATGGAAAATAGGAACGACAAGGAGACGATGCACAGAGTCCCGATCATAGCGATGACAGCTCATGCCATGAGTGAGAATAAGCAGCTTTGTCTTGAGGCCGGAATGGATGACTTTCTGTCCAAACCATTTACCAGATCAGATCTGCTCTTGATGGCATCAAAATGGCTTACTGAACGCAAAACCGGTTACAGCCATCGACCGTTGACGATTGACGGTAAACGGCTGTTATGATAAACGTGAGTTGACACACTACTGAATTCAGCGTATTGATCTTCGTATAAATATAAATCCCATAATGAAAATAATAACTGGTTGCTTTTGATTGCAATTTTCTTGAAGTTGAATAATTTTGGAGTTTTTGCTCAAACTGGTCTGTATTTCTAAAACCCCATGACCGGATAAAATTCAATATTGCCCGATTATCGACGTAATTTTTCGTTATTATAAACACATCTGTTCAATTTGTTTGAATAAAATTAACGTGTTTGGAGGATATGAAAATGACAGTTCAAAATCAATATAAAATTCTTTGTGTGGATGATGAAAAAGATATCCTGGATACATTGTACGATACTTTTATCGACACATATCAGGTTAGAATCGCTTTGAATGGTGAGGATGCACTAAAAATCCTTGCCGAGGAGGACATCTTCGCCGTGATTTCAGATCAGCGGATGCCTGGAATGACCGGAACGGAACTTATGGCGAAGGTGAATCAAATAAAGCCAAAATGCAAAAAAATACTCCTGACCGGTTATGCGGATATCAATGCCTCCATTGATGCCATCAACATAGGAAGGGTGGATAGATATTTCAGCAAACCCTGGGACAATGAAAAAATTATTATGACCGTCAATAGTTTTTTGTCGCTTTATAAAGCGGATGTTTTTTTAGAAAAAATGTGCAAAGACGGTGAAATTATCAAGAAAAATTTTGACAACGCAAATTATTTTCACAACCTCCTGGTGAGCTTTATAGAAAGCTATCCCTCAGGCATTTGTATCATTAATGAAAAAGGCCAGATTGAGTATCTGAATAACAAAGGCTTGGAAATCCTGTCTTGTTCCGACCTTGAAAAGATTAAAGGTCAACCTTACAAAGAACGATTCCAGATCGACGCTTCGCTTGAGGAGAAATATTCAAAAGGCGAACTTGTATTTAATAAAGTTACTGTCACAGGCTTTGACCATTTAATCAAGTCGTTGAATCTAAGCATGACATTTAATAATGAGAGCGGCGATTTCCTGCCAATTGGCTTTATTTTTAAGGCTATTTGACTTTTAGATGGGATTTGGCTGATGGGATTTGGCTGATGGACAACCAGCTTTATATGTGACTTTCCGCCATTTAAAATTAATTTGATTTTAATTAAGACGGCTTGCGTTCAGCTCAAATACCATCCGCTTTTCTATGGCCTATATGACATTTAAATGATTTATTTTTTTCATTGCCGCATTCGACTTGCTCATCCTCAAACTATCTTTCTTGTTATAATCCAATCTTATTGTCCGCCCACAATTAGCAGTCAGAATTCGTGAGATGATATTATCACGTTCTGATTTTTCTTTTGCAGATGGTTTTATTATCGATATTTTTCTTAAAACTGTAGCATATTTTTACGGAGATTTTAACATGCATCAGGCTATAACAATCTTAGTCATTGAAAGTGATCCGGAATTGCTTGACTTGATCTCCAAAACATTGGGACAGCGGTATCGTATTGTGAAAGCGAAAAAACAAGATGAAGTTTTGGAAACCATGTCCGCAAATGCCGTTGATCTGATCCTGTCTGATCAGCCCCTTACCCGAATGAAACAGTCTTTCATTTTAAACTACGGCGGAGAACAAGTGGCGGCTGGAAGATATTTTGGTCCGCCGGTTCTGCTGACGAGTTATACCGAAATACATTCGTTTATCCGTATGATTCAAGAAACAAATCCGGAAAAAGGCATGCATTCAGGATTGGCAGGAAGGGAAATCGCCAGTATTGTGATGGACGTATTGTTTGCCCACCTGACACACCAGCTTGAAAAAAATGAAAAAAACAAGGCCATACTTGAAAAAGCAGGCCGGATGGCGGCATTAGGGGAGCTACTGCCGGGGATAGTCCATGAAATCAGCAATCCATTGGGCTTTATCAGTTCTAACCTGGATAATTTAAGAAAATTCATCCAAAAAATACTTGTTTTCATGGATGCTTTATGCACACTGCCGGTGAATGATATGGTTAAGGCCATCATTCTTGAACAAAAAAAGGCCATAAACTATGATTATCTCAAAAACCGGTTACTGGAAATCGTTGAACGCTCTCAGGTCGGTGCTGAAAGGGCCAAAACCATCCTGGACGATGTCCGGAGGGTAGCGAAATCATCAATGTCCGAAGAATTTATCAAAGCTGATATCAATCGGGCCATTGAAACCACGTTGAATATCATGCACAACGAATTTAAAAACCGGATTACCATTGAAAAGATTTTGGGCAGTCTGCCTGAAGTTGAATGCCATATAGGTCAAATCAATCAAGTTCTCATGAACATATTAATCAATGCCTGCCATGCCATTGAAAAGGAGGGGCGCATAGCGATTGTCACCCGTGTATTACCAGGCGGGCAGATAAGCATTGAAATCAGTGATTCCGGCAAGGGAATTGCTGAAGAAGATATGAAAAGGATTTTTGAACCGTTTTTTACCACCAAACCCGAAAATATTGGCACTGGTCTTGGTCTTCCAATCAGCCGCGATATCATCAGGAAGCACCAGGGCGAAATTGAAATTGTTTCTCAACCTGGCATTGGGACACATATTACAGTCATCCTGCCGGTAACACATTAAAATCATTATTTTTATCGGTGGCAACCGTTCACTCCCCCCTCCTCTTCCAAAGTGATCTTCTTTTGCCACGCTGCAAACAGAATAATTGCATTTATTGCCTCGCTGAGCATCTGCCGATATCGTAAACGGAAGGTACCTGGCGTACAGCCAGATACTGCTGACAGGAGCAGGCCCAGGCGAGAAAAGACATCGCAAGTAATTCTACCCGGTTCAGTTCATACACCCCCAGCATTGTATTAATTCACGATAAGCACTGATATGTCCTTCACGCTATGAATGACTTTTTGAGACACGCTTCCCAGCAAAAACTCCTTGATTCCGGAAAGGCCTCTTCTCCCCATAACGATAATGGAATACCCGCAATGGGCTTCTTCAATGATGTCCCTGGCTATTCCTTTTTTCTTTACCTGAACTTTCAGGCGAATACAATCTTTGTCGAAACCGGCCCTTACCAGAATATCCTTTGCCTGTTGCAGGGCTTGATCGACCAGTTGTTTCTTTCGCTCTTCAATCTCGCAGAAACTGCTTTGCTGAGAAAGAAAATACGGGGTCAGTTCAGGACTGTTCATGTCGCAAAACGCGGCAGTATCGGGAAGAACGCCAAAAAGGGTAATGTCGTTTTCAGATGGTGAAAATGTTTTGGTAATAAACTCAATTGTTCGCATCGCGTTCCTGGAATCATCAAGGGCAACCAGAATTTTCTGTCCCATTTCCTATCTCCTCCTGATTATGATTATAAGGCATCAAAACAGATGTTACCGTGAAAATACTTTTAAACCACGAAACAAGTAAGGGCGACCGGCCGGTCGCCCCTACCGCCTTTGCGCCTTCGCATGAGAAACAATTTTCGTTCATGGGGGCGACATAGACCATACCACTGGCATTTATATTAGAACATGATCAGCTTTTCAATATCTTATTTGATCTCCTCACAATATAAATATTTCTTGCCGAAAATGTCGGTTGTGGCGCTCGCAGGCTTATCCGAATTTTATGTGCTTGGGAGGGGATGATCTCCGTTACGGATATTTTTCAGGATTTTGATTGCACTCTTTATGATTTTGTTATATGAAATTCATGGAGAATATGGGGAAGGGTATTTTTGTTATTTTGTTAATGATTCAATAAAAGGAGGGAAATTCATGAAAAAATTGGTTTTAATCATTGCAATGGGAATATTTCTGGCAGGATGCGCAGGTGTCAAACAATCCGAATACATGGAACACAACTCTCATTACAAAACCTGGAGCCATCTGGGATTCAGTTGGTGGGGATTTAAAAATGTAACCGACAAAGCAGCAGAAACATCAACAGCAGAAAAATGGTGGGGAATTTCTTACGCCAGACATTAAAAATTGTGCCTGACCGGAAGTAAACTGCTTATTTTTACCTCTGATGTATAAAGTAAGCCAGACCCAAGGGGGTGGCCTGAGATTTCAGGTTGCCCCTTTTTTGATGTCATTGCAACCCGTCAATAATACCGAGATACTGACATATATCTTACATTTCGCTTATTTTTTTTAACATTTTATAATTACGTTTGATTTTGCTGGGGACAAAGGGTTAATATCCTGTTATAGTCATCATAAACTCTACAAATTGGAGGTTAAGATGACTCACAGGATTGAAAGAATTGATGAGCTGCCGATTATATTTCGCTCATCGGGAAAAAGAGATTCGATTTTATTGCCGCTGTTCTTGTAAAGCCCGGATCCATCACAAAATGGTGCTTCTGCCGATATGGGTCCTC